>JAFVAP010000059.1 GCA_017480455.1 Bacteroidales bacterium
AAAACGAAGTTTCAGCGGCGTGAAACTTCGTTTCAGATTTTTAAAATCAAATCTCAGAAAATTAAAACGAAGAATAAATTTTATGAAACTTTAATTAAGTTCTGTCAAATATTCTATTGCCCCCTCAAGACAGATAAACTGAGTTCTCAATCCTTCAAAACAATGACTATACCTTATTATTATATATATGCAAAATCAAAAAAGAAAACAAAAATAAACATCATTGCAAAAAATATTTTATTTTTGCAAACTCTTAATAATGATATTGTATGAACAAAGTAACTATTATAATTTTCTCATTTTTGGTTTCGCTGTTTTTTTTCGGCTGCAACACGGATTTTGACGCAAACGGAGAATACAAAGAGCAAATGGCAGTGTACTGTATCTTGGACAAAAACGCCGATACCACGTTTGTACGTATAGAAAAGTGTTTTTGGGGTTCGGCAAACGCAATGACATACGCTCAAAACAAAGACAGCATATATTATAACGACGGAGAATTGGAGGTAAAACTCTATGCCTACTCTTACAATGACACTATTAACGCAAAGAAAACCTACGATTTCTCATATATAATAAAATCCAAAAACGACGGAGATTTTTATTCGGGAAACGATGTACCTCTTTATTACTGCATAACAAAAAATCAACTACAGGAACATCAATTCTATAAACTTAAAATACTCAATAAAAAAACAGGCTTGGAGGTTTGGGCTTCCACTTACATGGTAGAAGATTTTTCTTTGCAGGCAGACAATCTGCTTTTCAAATCTAACAACAACTATTCTACACATCTGTACGATATAAAGGAATTAAAATGGACAGGATATAACAACTCCTCCTCCCCTGAAGTATGCAGGGCAAAATATTTTCAAATGAAGTTGGTCTTCAATTACGGAAAGAACAACTCAACTGAATTAGACTCTGTAAGCATACCTGTTCTCACCCGTTCGTTCACAGGCTTCACTCCGAGGGAAAATAACAGCAGCATTACTATATATGATATTGTAAAACAAATAGCAGATAAACTTCAAGGAGAAAACAAAATAAGATTGCCTTACATAAGGAACTTCGTTTTCTATCTTTACGGAGCAAACAAGGATATGACAGATTACATATCCATAAACAACTCTCTGCAAAATACATTAAATTATAAACCTATGTATTCCAACATACACAACGGCTTCGGCTTGTTTGCCTCTGCCAACACGGAGACAAAGGTCATTGACATGCAGGGAGTGGACCCTAATCTTTGGACAGAATTAAATCACTACGTAGAGATAGGGCAGTAAAATTCAGTAACAAAAATTTATTAGAAAATAAAACTTTTTGAAGTTTAGATAATTATTTGTAATTTTGCAAACTCAAAATTCGGAAACAATTTTAATAAAAACAGATAAACTATTTTAATACAATGAATGTAATTCAAGAAAAGACAGGAGATTTAACCGCTCTTATAAAAATAGAGTTAGAACAACAAGATTATCAACCTCAAGTAGATAAACAATTAAAGGAACAAAGAAAAAAGGTAAACATGCCGGGCTTCCGCGTAGGTCAAGTTCCTTTGTCTATGGTCAGAAAGATGTATGAAACTCCTGTAAAAGCACAAGAAATAGAGAGAGTGATGTCTGAAAATCTTTATAAATATATTTCAGATAACAAACTTCAGATTTTAGGTTCTCCTTTGGCTAATAATGAAAAGACACCTGAAATCAACTGGGAAAAAGACACTTCTTTTACTTTCTGTTTTGATATTGCCCTTCAACCTGAATTCACTCTTGACTTGTCCAAGGAGAAAACAACAGACTACGAAATAGAACCTACAGAAGAAATTTTGACTAAATTTATTGAGGATATCCGTTTGAGATACGGTAAATTGGAAAATCCTGAAACTGTAGGTGAAAAGGATATGTTATACGGTCATTTGGAAGAATTAAAGGAAGACGGAACAAAGAAAGAAGACGGTGTTGATACTAACGCAACAATATTTGTAGACAGAATTGCTCTTAAGACTATAAAAGATAAATTCATAGGAAAGAAGAAAGGTGCTACCGTTACTTTCAAACCTCACAAAGCATTCAAAGACCAAACACAACTTGCTACCGTTTTGCACAAAAAAGCAGAAGAATGCAGCGAATTCACATCTGACTGCACCTATACCATAGATACTATTCAGAGAATGAATATGGCAGAGATGAACGAAGAGTTCTTCAAACGTGCTTACGCAAATAAAGAAATTAAGACTGAGGAAGAATTTAAGAATACTGCAAAAGAAGACCTTTGCAAAACATACTCATCTCAGTCAAACAATTTCTTCATCAACAAGGTCAGCGAACAATTAGTTAAAGACACCAAGATAGAACTTCCTGTTGAGTTCTTGAAACGTTGGATTGTTGAAACCAGCGAAGGAAAGACCACTGCAGAAGATATAGAGAAAGATACCGACAAATACATGGACGGTGTAAAATGGCAGTTGATAGAAGGAAAAATAACAACCGAAAACAACATTTCCGTAACTGATGAAGAAATCATCTCATATTACAAAAACGAATTACTTCCTAACTATTTCCCTCCTATGCCTAACACAAGCGAGGAAGAGAAAAAAGATATGGATGACAGAATGACTAAAATTGCTACGGATATGCTTAGAGAAAGAGAACAAACTGCTCAAGTTCACAATTTCCTTCTTGAAAGAAAAGTAACTGAACTTTTGAAAGAAAAAACTTCCGTAAAGATAAAGAAAGTTGATATGGACGAATTTATGAAGGAAGTTCAGAAAAGCACTTCTGATAAAAAGTAAATGAAAAACCATTCAATAATATGTCATTAAAATGTGGAATAGTTGGTTTGCCCAATGTGGGCAAATCAACTCTTTTTAATTGCTTGAGCAATTCCAAAGCTCAATCCGCAAATTTTCCTTTTTGTACCATAGAGCCTAATGTAGGAATGATTAGCGTACCTGACGAAAGGCTTAACGTATTGGCAGAAATAGACAAACCGGAAAAAATTGTTCCTACTACAGTTGAAATTGTTGATATTGCAGGTCTTGTAAAAGGGGCAAGCAAAGGAGAAGGCCTCGGAAACAAATTTTTAGGCAACATAAGGGAATGTGATGCCATAATAGAGGTATTGCGTTGCTTTGATGATGACAACATAGTCCACGTAGACGGCTCTGTAAATCCTATAAGAGATAAAGAAATTATAGATACTGAACTTCAACTAAAAGACCTTGAAACCATAGAAAGCAGATATGCCAAGACCGAGAAAATAGCCAAAGTCGGAGGAGACAAAAAGGCAAAAGATTTATTCGAGGTTATAAAAGCATACAAAGACATTTTGGAACAAGGCAGAAATGCAAGGGAAGTAAGTTTTGACAATAAAGATTTAACTCTTGCAGCCAAAGAACTTTGCCTTCTTACAGCCAAACCTATATTATATGTTTGCAATGTAGACGAAAAAAGTTGTAAAAACGGAAATGCCTACGTTGAGCAAGTGAAAGCAATGGCTGAAAAAGAGAATGCTGAAGTACTTGTCATAGCAGCAAAAATTGAAGAAGATATTGCCGAATTGGAAACCTACGAAGAAAAGTTAATATTCTTGGAAGAATTAGGCTTAAAAGAAAGCGGAGTAAACCGTTTGATAAAATCGGCGTACAAAATGCTCAATTTAGAGACCTTTTTAACCACAGGACCTAAAGAAACCCGTGCTTGGACTTTCAGAAAGGGGGATAAAGCACCTCAATGTGCAGGAGTAATACATTCAGACTTTGAAAAAGGGTTCATAAGAGCAGAGGTAATCAAATATGATGATTATGTACACTACCGTAGTGAAGCTGCGTGCAAAGAAGCGGGTAAAATATCCGTAGAGGGAAAAGATTACGTTGTTCAAGACGGTGATATAATGCACTTCAGATTTAATGTTTAATCAATCAAAAACAGGAAAAAGACACTTATCTCTTATATTCAGAAACAAATTTTCTAAAAATCCGTTTACAGTTGCGCTGCAACGAAAGATATATTGCAGCGCAGCATAGAGACGGAATTTTATTTTGCCCAAACGAATGTGTTTTATGAAAAAAAACAATAATATTTTCATAGGATATTTTGCCATTTGCTGCTATGCCTGTCTTTCAGGAATAAGTTTTGCTTGGACAAAGCGCTTGCTACTGTGCGGTATCCCTGTTTTCACGATAGTACTTATTCGCCTTATTATAGGTGCAACTTTCCTTTTGTCTGCATTAAAATTAAGCGGAAATTTAGAACCGATTAGGAAAAAGGATATATTGAGCTTCATCTGCTTAGCTTTAGGGGAACCTGTAGTTTATTTTATAGGTGAAGATTTCGGAATGAAATACGTGGAAGCATCTTTTGCCTCCGTTATTATTGCTATGATACCTATCTTCATTGCATTTGTCATTCCTATCGTTTACCGTACAAAACTAAAAAAAAGTATACTCATCGGTGCATTCACGTCTATGATAGGTGTTTGTTTAATGAGTTTCAACAAATACGGATTTGCTTTTGACTATAGGGGATTATTGTTCTTGCTTCTCGCTTTGGCTTCGGCAGTATGGTTTAATGTATTTCTCCAAAAATTATTAAAATCATACGGAGCTTTTACGGTAACGGCTTATATGAACTTTATAGGGGCGGTACTATACATTCCGCTGTTTTTTTTCTTTGATTTCAAAAATTTAAGTGAAATTCATTTTTCATTACAATCAATATCCGACCTGCTGTGTTTAGGAATTCTTTGCTCGGCAGGGTCTTACGGTCTATACTCTTTGGGAGCAAAAAAACTGAGTGTTGAAAAAGTCAGCGTATTCAATAACGTTGCACCCATTATAACTATTTTTGCTTCCGTCTTTATGGGAATGGAAACTTTTACACTCAGAAAAGTAAGCGGAATATTTATTGTCGTCTTAGGCGTTATAATCTCTCAAGATTTGTTTTCTAAAAAACAAAATACTGAAACTTCAGTAAAAAAAACGTAATTGATTGCTTAACCCTCGGAATGCTTGATTATTGAATTTTTTTAGTATCTTTGCAAAAATAATTTTTTATGAGAAAAACTTGTCCTAAATGCAAGAGTGAATTTGAATGCAAACATAATGAAAATTGTTTTTGCATGAACTATCGTCTTTCCGCAGATAAGCTCCGCATACTGAAAAACGAGTTTGACGGTTGCTTGTGTGAAGACTGCTTAAAAGATTATGCCCAAACTAAAATAACGGATAAAGAAACTAAAAAATAATTTATAATATGCCGGATAAACCTTTAATTTTTGTTACCAATGATGACGGATACCTATCCGAAGGTATAAGACTTTTAGAAAATATATTAAGACCGTTAGGCCGTGTTGTAGTTGTCGCTCCTCAAAAAGAAATGTCAGGTCAAAGCCATTCAATAACCGTAGGTAAACCTTTGAAACTTACTTGCATAAGAAAAGAAGAATTTTTTGAGGAATACGCTCTTGAAGGAACGCCTGTAGATTGTGTAAAAATGGCTTTTGATAAAGTATTGCACCGCAAACCCGATTTTCTGTTTGCAGGTATAAATCACGGTTCAAATGTGAGCATCAACACTATCTATTCCGGAACTATGGCTGCTGTTATGGAAGGTTGTTCGGAAGGAGTTCCGAGTGTCGGTTTTTCACTCTGCAATGATGACAAAAAGAGTAACATGAATTTTTGCTTACCTTTCGCTGAAAAAATTGCAAAAGACGTAATAGCTAATTCTTTACCCGAGGACGTTTGTCTCAATGTAAACTTCCCGGACGGTGAAATAAAGGGAATAAGAGTCGGTCACCAAGCAAAGGGTTATTGGTCTGAGGATTTCAAAGTATCGGAAAAAGAAGGTGAAAAATCAATTTTTTGGCTTGGCGGTGAGTATAACTGCATGGATTCTTCACCTGAGGCTGATTGGAATATAATATATAAGGATTATGCCTCAATTGTACCTATGCAAGTTGATTTTACGGCATACAAAGTACTAAATTCAATGAAAGAACGTTTTGAAAACAAAAACTAATAATTCGTTTTGTCATGTTAGATTTCTTTGACAGAGACAGTTTTGTTTCAGGCTTTTTCTTGTCTGCCTGCCTTAATGTAGCGGGAGCAGTTTTGATAGGTTTCATTCTTTGGCTTTTCAAAATGGATGTCCTTTTAAATCTCAAGATATTTCTTTTCTCGGTAGCACCGTCAATCCTCCTTATACGCAGACAGGTAAGCAACGAAAAAATGCAAGCTTTCAGAGGTTCAGTTCTTTCTCTTATCGTTTGCTTGGCAGGACTTATAATTTCTTTTTTAAAGATGAATATTTTTGATAACCCTTTCAGCGGAACGATTAATCTATAGCAGGCTTTTGTAAAAATATTCACAACAACTGATTTTGCACTTATCATTTTAATGAGACAATCCGATATATTATTACCTATGATTTATTCACGGCATCTTCACTTGCAAGAAAAGAAACACTAAAAAAATATGAAATATTACATAATAGCAGGGGAACTTTCGGGTGATATTCATACATCTCTTATAATACGGCATATAAAGTCAAAAGACAAGCAAGCCGTATTCCGTTGTTGGGGCGGAGATAATATGAAAAAAGAAGGCGGAGAGTTGGTAAGGCATATCAAAGACCTGGCTTTTATGGGTTTCTTTGAGGTATTACTACACCTTAAAACGGTTTTAAACAACCTTAAATTTTGCAAAAAAGATATAATTAGATTTAATCCCGATGCCCTTATCTTAACCGACTACCCAGGGTTTAATCTTAGGATTGCCAAATTTGCATATAAACATAATTATAAGGTATATTATTATGTTTCCCCTCAAGTTTGGGCTTGGAAAAAAAACAGAATAAAAACCATAAAAAAAGTTATAACCAAACTTTTCGTCATTCTGCCTTTTGAAAAAGAGTTCTACAAACAACATAATGTAGATGTAATGTATTACGGAAATCCTCTGTTAGACGAAATTGCTGAATTCAGACAGAGAAAGGACAACAGAGATAAATTTATTGAAGACAATGAACTTCAAGATAAACCTGTAATTGCCCTTCTCCCCGGCTCAAGAAAACAAGAAATTGACAAGATACTGCCATTACAAATGAAAATCATTGAAAAATACGAAGATGAATTCAATTTTATAATTGCAGTAGTGACGGCACCAAGAGAAGAAGTCTACAAAAAACATATTGACAAAACGAAAGTTAAAATCATATTTGACAATACCTACAATATACTTAATATTGCAAAAGCTGCCGTTGTAGCATCTGGTACTGCCACATTGGAAACAGCATTGTTCAATGTTCCGCAGGTTGTTTCATACCGTTCAAGTTGGCTTTCATACATCATTGCAACTTATATTGTCAAAATAAAATATGTTTCGTTAGTTAATATAATAATGAAAAAGAAAGTCGTAACCGAACTTCTCCAATACGACTACAACGAAAAAAATATCTTGACTGAATTTGAAAAAATTGTTTACGACAGAGATTACATCAAATCAATGAAAGAGGATTACCGTGAACTTGAGAAATTACTCGGAGACAAAGGTTCATCGGAAAGAATGGCTGAATACATAGTAACCGATTTAATAAAGAAATAAATAAAAAAATGAAAAAGATTTGTTTTTTGATAATTGCGTGCATCAGTTTTTTGTCTTATTCCGAAAATGTGAGAGTAAGAATTTATGCAGAAGATAAAATAAAGGAAGTTTCTTTCGGAGTATCATTCGGAAGTTATACTTTGAACAACAGAGACATAAAAAGGCAGGACAAACTCAAAGCCGTACTTTCTGAAGGTAAAGTGGAAATTTATCTGAATGAAAAATTGCTGGACAAAGTCGATACTCTAAAATTGTCTTCAGAAGACTTGAAGTGTTTCTTTCAAATTACACCGACAGGACTGAAACAAAGGAGATATGACAATAATCTTGAGATTTACCCGACAAAAGACAAGCAATTTCTAATGCTTATAAACAATGTAGAGTGTGAAAATTACATTGCCGGAGTTGTTCAAAGTGAAGCAGGCGGTGCAAGTGATAATACCGAGTTTTTTAAAGTCCAAGCCATCTGTTGCAGAACTTATATGCAGAGAAATATAAACAAACATAAAAAAGAAGGTTTCAATCTTTGTGATTGTGTAAATTGCCAAGTCTATTTTTCAAGAGCCAATAAGGAACAAGTAATAGAAGGTAGCATGAAGACAAAAGGAGAAGTCATATTAGACTCTTTGGGCAAACCAATTGAAACTCTCTTCCACTCCAATTCCGGAGGAGAAACCGTAAATGCTAAAGACGTTTGGGGAAAAGAAGTTTCTTATCTTCAGCCTGTAAGAGATACTTTCTCGATAAATCAAAAAAATTACACATGGGAAAAAGAAATAAGGGAGAAAGACTGGTTAAACTATTTTAAAAGCAAAGGAATTGACCTTAAAAAAGAAAGTAACAAGCAAGAAATCTTAAATTTCTCTCAGCAAGACGGACGTAAAAATAACATTTTGGGCATTAATCTCGTTCAAATAAGAAAAGATTTCAATTTAAAAAGCACTTACTTCTCAGTAAAACAATGGGGCAGCAATGTAAAACTAATAGGCAGAGGATACGGGCACGGTGTCGGACTCTCACAAGAAGGAGCTGCGGAAATGTGTGAAGAAGGCTATGAATATTGGCAAGTAATTGAACATTATTATACAGGCGTTAAAATAAAAGAAATAAAAAATCAATAAATTAATGCTTTGTATTGAAAAAAATTATACATTTGCAAACTGAACTGAATAATTAAAATTTTAAATTAATATGAAAAAACAATCATTATTTATCTTATCTTTGACTCTGTTATTTGCTTTATGCGGATTTTCACAGACAAAAGTAAATTGGACGGATGTTAATAAGGCTGTAAGTCTGTCAGAAAAGAAAGACAAGCCTATTTTTATTGATTGCTACACATCTTGGTGTGGCTGGTGTAAAGTTTTGGACGAAAAGACTTTCTCAAATGATACAATCGCCGGAATATTGAATTACTACTACTATCCTGTAAAATTTGATGCTGAAGGTCAAGAAGATATTACTATAAAAGGGCATGTCTATCATGCAATAAAAAATCCAAACGGCAAAAAAGGCACTCATGAACTCATGAAGTACTTATGGGAAGGCCAACAAGGAGGAGGTTATCCTTCTTTAGTCATCAGAAAAGGTGATTTCTCGCCTATAACCGTGGAAATGGGATACAGAACGCCAGATAATTTAGAACCGATACTCATTTATTTTGCCGAGGGATACAACAAAAAGATGTCTTTCGAGAAATTTGAGAAAAACTATGTTAAAGACTACAGAAAGTCAGTCTTAAAGAAGATATTCTGATTATTCGATAAAAAAAATTGTAACTTTTTCTCTTAATTACACGTATCTCTTTATATTTTGTGGTAAAAAAAGAGTTTTTAATTGCAATATTAAAATAAAATTTTATAATTTTGCGGTTTGGATTTGCGGTATTGAATTTTTATTCCGCATTTTCACGTCGATAAAATGAAAAACAGAAAATAAACAATAACGAAATAAAACAATAAACTAAAAAAATCTAACTTTATTATGGGAATAGATACATTAGTAAGGAGTAAAGCATACAAAGAAATTACAGCTAAGCTTTACGGTGTCGGAGCATCAATAGTTATCGTTGGTGCGCTATTCAAAATTAATCACTGGCCTTTTGCTACAGAGTTACTTATCGTAGGTATGCTTACCGAGGCTGTGATTTTCTTTTTCTCAGCCTTCGAACCTCTTCACGTAACCTATGACTGGTCATTGGTTTACCCTGAGTTGGCAGGAATGGAAGGACTTACGCCTCAGGAGGAAGATGAGAAGAAAAGACTTATCAGAGAACAGCAAAAAGCAAATCCGTCTGCTTTTGGTGACAAGAAAGGAGAGGGAGGTATAAACATTATAGGCGGAACTTCAGGAGATATTGTCCTTGGAGGAATGGGTGCTTCTGCAACTCAAGAATTGGATAAAATGTTAGAAAACGCTAAGATAGGACCGGAGCTTATCGAAAGTTTGGGCAAAGGTCTGCAAAGACTGTCAGATACTGCAGAGGGGTTGTCTTCAGTTGCTTCTGCTGCGGAAACTTCCGACAAATTCATACAGAACGTCTCCCAAGCTACGGAAAGCGTAAACGATTTGAATGCTGCATACAAGAAAACTGCAGAATATCTTAACAAAGACTTGCTTGCGTCGGGCGAATACCTTGCTTCAGTTCAAGAGGCCACGAGTGCAGTGTCTACATTGGCAAATATCTACAATGAAACCGCTAAGACTTTGTCTGTAGGTGATGCTTCCTACATAGACGAGTTAAAAACCATGGCGTCTTCTTTGTCTTCAATCAATGCTTTATACAAAATGCAGATAGAAAACTCTGCTGCTCAGCTTGAATCTACAAAGAATGTTCAAGAGAGAATAGACAATCTTGTTGTTAATTTTGCAGATACGGCAGAGAATGTTTTGAGATACAAGGAACAAGTCAATGCTCTTTCTAAGAAAGTCGGCTCATTGAATGACATTTACGGTAATATGCTTGCTGCAATGCAGGTTAAAGGTTAATTAATTAAGGTTTAAAAGTAGATATTCTTAAAATATACAGATTATGGCTGCTACGAATTGTCCCGAAACCCCGCGTCAGAGAATGATTACCATGATGTATTTGGTGTACACTGCTATGTTGGCACTGAATGTATCAGCGGAAATTTTGCAGTCATTCATCACGGTTGGCGACAGTTTGGAAGTAACTAACAACTTGTTGCTTTCTAAGACTGAAAGTGCTTACCAGATGTTTGAGAATGCTTATAATAACAACGAGGGGAAAGTAGGACCGAGTTGGGAAAAAGCAAAACGGGTTCGCGTTGCTACTAAACAAATATTAGATTACTTAGACGAAGTAAAATACGGCGTTATTTCTCACACTGACGGCAAACCTGTAGCCGAAGTAAAAAAACTCATAAAAGAACAGGGATTTAATGCCATAGAGAAAAAAGACAACTACGATGCACCTACTTTTTATTTCTGCGGAGGAACTGACGACGGAAGCGCAGGTAAAGCCGTGGAAATGAAAAAGAAAATTGATGCTTATCAAGAGGAAATGCTGAAACTGTGTGATGAAAGATTCCGTGCTCAGTTGAAAAAGGTGCAAATTGATACCAAATCCAAACATAAAAATGCGTCGGGTCAAGAATTGAATTGGCAGATGTATAATTTCTACCATACAGTATTGTCTGCTGACGTTGTGATTATCAACAAACTTAAATCCGAAATTGAAAATTCAGAGTACGACTTGGTAAATGCTCTTTATTCTTCAATATCAGCAGATGACTTTAAATTCGATATGGTCAAGGCAAGAGTTATACCGAAATCCACTTACGTAATTCAAGGAGACTCTTATGAGGCAGACGTTATCGTGGCTGCTTATGATTCACGTTCACAATTAGAGGGTGATGTAAGAGGTTCTCACATCGTAGGAGATTCAGGAACTTTGAAGTTGAAATTCGGTGCAGGTGCAATCGGACCTCAAAAATACAAAGGAACTGTTTTTGTAAAGAGAGAGACAGGAAATATACCTTATGACTTCGAAGGAGAATATTTCGTTGCCCAACCTTCCGTTACAATATCTGCTACGAAGATGAACGTGTTCTACATAGGAGTTGATAATCCTGTAAGCGTCGGCGCACCCGGAGTTAATTCAAAAGACTTGATTGTATCTATAGCAGGTTCAAACGGTGCTACAATCCGTCCCGACGGAACAGGCTCTTATATTGTAAGGGTTCAAACTCAAGGTAAGTGTACTATCACTGCTTCGGCTAAGATAGGAAATCAGACAAGAGTTCTCGGTTCTATGGAGTACAGAATAAAACCTATACCTAAACCTGTTGCCAAGATAGGCAACTATTCCGGCGGAAAGATTGCCAAAGAGTCTCTTTTGACACTCAAAGGTTTCCGTGTGGATATGGAAGGATTTGACTTCCCTGTTCAGTACACAGTTTCATCATATCAGATGACTTTCTCTACAGGAGGAGATATAGAAGCTCCTTTGCAGGGAAGAGGAAATGCTTTCACTCCGGAAATATTGGCTAAAATGCAAAAACTGAGAAGAGGACACAAAATCTATATTGAAAACATCAGAGTTAAGGGTCCCGATGGTGAAAAACCAGCAAGTAATTCATCAATGGCCTTTACAATACAATAATTCTTTTGGATAATAAACACAAAAAAATATTTACCATTATGAAAAAAATGTCTCTTATATTGCTTAGTGCTTTGTTTCTGATAAGCGGAAATTTGTTTGCACAGATAGTTGATGACAATGACTCAAATGAAGAATTTGACCAATTTTATGAACGTCCTATAGTAAACAAGGCAAAGAAACCTTTCGTATATCCTTATGTTAGGGCTGCCGATGTTGTATGGGAGCGTGTTGTGTGGAGAGTTATAGACTTCAGAGAAAAGATGAATCAAGTCTTCTACTATCCTATTGAACCTGAACAGGCACGAATGAATATGTTCTCTATGATTTCAAGCGCAGCAGAGCAAGGACTGATAAAGGTTTATGAAGACGATGAGTTCAAAAGGGAAGCAGACTGGAATGTTATCAGAGAGGGAGCAGGAAGTGAAAGGCAGGAGACTGTGTATGATGACCCTGACTTAGACGGAATGCAAATGTCTCACGACACCACTATACGTACTGATATGGCAGCATCTGAGGTTAAGACCTTGAGAATAAAAGAACGTTGGTTCATAGACAAACAACGCAGTGTGAGAGACGTAAGAATTGTAGGTTTTACTCTTATTTACAACAAACTTATGGGTGACGGAGAATCCGGCGAATACAATGCTTATCCTTTGGGTTGGGTTCGTTTCAATGACCCTGAAGTACGAGACCTTTTGGCCAACACTGAGGTTTACAATCCTTTGAATGACGCTGAGAGAAGAACCTATGACGATGTTTTCCAAAAGAGACATTTTACCTCATACGTAATACGTGAATCCAACACTTACGGAAGACGTATTGACCAATACCTTACAGGTATGGACGCTTTGTATGAGTCAGACAGAATAGAAGAATTGTTATTCGATATGGAGCAAGATATGTGGGAATACTAATAAGCAATCCCTATAACTTAATCCCTAAAATATCACACTTAGACAGGAAAATATCTAAGTGTGATATTTTTTTTACAATACAAAATCAGCACAAGCAGACTAAGAAAATAAATCATACTCAAATTTACTCTCCCCTACCATATTGAAAAATACCAATCAATAGAAACAATTACTCAACCCAAAACAAAAAATACTCAAAGCATAAAAGCAAAATACCCAAGAACGGGATATCTCCTCATTGAAATATATCTAAGTTCCGCTCTTATGGAACGCATATTTTTTTGAGGCTTTACACATAATCAAAGAAATTATTTTATGTTCAAATAACGATACAATAATTTGCAAAGGAGTTATCCCTCTAACGTTAAAAGCAGAGAGTGAAGTACTCATTTTTAATAACAGCGGAGAATTAGACAAAGTTGTTAAGAATATTAAAGTAATAAAAGAAATAAATATCTCAGATTTGCAAAACGGAGTCCACTACATCAAAACAGGCAATGCAACTAAGAAATTAATCGTTGAATAAACTCTGTCTACAGAAAAGGTATTTACATTTCTTTATAATTTTTTTTAGTTTTATTATTTTATTTGTATTTTTGCAAAAATTAATATCCAGAACAAATAGTTTAATCCAATAACAAAACACAAAGAAAGATGAAAAAAAGATTATTGCAATTAATTTTAGCACTTGTGATTTTTAGTTTGCCGCTGACATTTTCTGCTTGCGGAGATGACGATGATAAACAAATCTCAACCGAAGATGAACTTTTGCAAGTAAAACAAAAATTAGCAGGTGAATGGGGTAATTATACAGAATATGGCCTTGAACCTGTTATTGCCTTTTCTCCTGATGGCTATGGGATGGTATATATGGATGGCGGAGTAGGATTTAAATACACTGTGTCAAAAAATAACCATGGAGAGGCAAAATATATTGTAAATGCTTATTATGGTAAAACTACAGGAGAGCCCTTGCTAATATATTCTATATCCGAGAAAGACATGTATGTTTCCTTTGATAATGGCGAGAATATTCTTAGATTAATCAAGATGCAATAGAAAAGAGATGTTCTACGGAAGTTAATTAATGTAATTCTCTTGCATTATACAGGATATTAACTACTTGCTATTAGGGGACAAATAAGATTAATTATAACAAAATTAATATTGAGACAGACCACTAATAAACACAAAATAAAATCATTAGGTCTTAGCATCAGGGAAAGAAGACAGAAAAGTTTTTAAATAAATAATTTATAGCCCGAGCACAGATAAGTTTTTTAACGTATCTGTGTTTTTTACTTATCAAGCATCATAAAACAAGCAGGCATCACCTAAAACGAATAAATTTCTCATAAAGCAAGATAGAGTAAACAAGCATAAGAATTGCCGATTTAGGTTTTCATTCTGCCACTTTTCATATTAAAACCGCCACACAAGGATTAAAGGGGCAAAATAAGTCTTTTTTTAAGTCAAAATAAGGGTTATTTTCAGATAAAATAACCCTTATTTTGATTAATAAAACTCCGTATGGCAGAGTTAAAATAAAAAATGGCAAAATAACAGCGCAATGTGGCTACTCTCTGACAAAGAATAAACGGAGCAAAACTGATAAAGACAAAAAAATAAGGGAGCAAGACTCCGAAAAATCTTGCTCCCTTTATGAGTAAATCTTTTATTTACCTAACAAAGTCTCCATTCTGGAAATATATTTCTCTATATTCTGATACTCAGGCGTAGCAGGATAATCTGCTTTTATGCTCTTGTAAGTATCCAAGGCTGATTGATAATCTTTTTTCATCTCATAAGCCGCACCTAATTTCATGAGTATGGCAGGAGTTGTGAAATCATTAGGCTTTGTCTTTGCAGCCGTTTTATAATATGAAACAGCATCGTCCAATTGATTTAATTCCATGTAGCAATCTCCTACCAAAGCCTTTGCTTGTGAAGCCATGTAAGCATCCTTAGGCGAAAAAGCTTTCAGATAGTCCAAAGCCTCTTTGTATTTTCCCTGTTCAAGGTAAATTCTTCCCACATAGTAAGAAGCAAGTTTGCCCTGCTTAGTTCTCTTATAGTCATCGGCAATCTCGATAAGACCTGCGTGCTTGCCGTCTCCTTTTAACGCCTTGTCATAATCCCTCTGTGCATAATACTGTTCTGCAAAGAACATCGCATCTGCTGCATCTTTTGACTTGGAAGGAACATACCAAAAACTATACAGACAAACAATCACTACCACTGCAACAATTGCAAGCAGGCATATCAAAAGAGTCTTTTTGTTTTTATCAATAAATTGTTCCGTTCTTGCAACTACCTCTCCCACTTGAAGATTTTCTTTTTTTTCTACGTTGCCGTTACTTACGGCGGTCTTGTTTTCAGAAGTATTCATCTTGTAAAAAGTGTTCTATGTTCTACTTTTGTTTCTAAAATTTCAAGGTGCAAAGATAATAGTTTTATTTAAAATAAACTAAAAAAATGAATATTTTTTAGTGATACTCAAAAAAATATCAAAAAAATTTGTCTATAAATAAATAAATATGTATTTTTGCCACAATAAATTTTATAATAATGGATACAAGTGTACAATATATGGGAAGGACTATAAAAAGTCCTGTCATCGCAGGCAGCTGCGGAAAGACTGCCAATACAGATAATATAAAGAGATTGGAAGATGCAGGCGTAGGTGCCGTTATTTTAAAATCTCTTTTCGAAGAGCAAATCACTCAGGAAATAAGCAACAATGTTTGGTCAGCCCAAAACAGCGGCGAAATGATTGAGGCCTACAACTACATTGCCCAACACACCAAACACAATCAGTTGGATAATTATCTGGAATTGATACGCAAGGCAAAACAAAGCGTTCAGATACCGGTTATTGCCAGCATCAATTGTGTTTCGGCCAACGAGTGGTTACAATTTGCTCAAAACATACACCAAGCAGGCGCAGACGGTATAGAGTTAAATATGTTCATAATGCCGTCGAACGTCAATATTTCTGCCGACGAAGTGGAACAGGTTTACGAAAACACCATACAGATACTGAAAAGAGCCGTTCCTTCTTTGCCGATTTCTCTCAAAATCTCATCTTACAGCGCTTCTTTAGCCAAACTTTGCCAAAAACTATCTTGGCTCGGTATTTCAACACTTTCTATCTTCAACAGATTTATTGAACACGACATAGACGTTGAGTCTCAGACAGTAAAACCTATAAACATATTCTCTAACGAAACGGATATTTACAACACCATACGCTGGACTGCAATTCTTTCCAAATTAGTTAATTGTCCTCTTACAGCAGGAGGCGGAGTTCACAAAGAAGATGATGTTATTAAACTTCTGCTTGCAGGAGCTAACACAGTGCAAGTTGCTTCCGCTCTTTATCAGGACAACGATTTCAGTTTCATAACCAAAGCACAGAAGAGGCTGGAAGAATGGATGGAGAAGAACAGTTACAAACATCTTTCCGATTTCAGAGGACGTCTGTCTATAGACAAAAACAGCACTGTTTCAACGTTCTACCGCGTTCAGTATATGAAATACTATGCCGGAATAGAATAAAATAAACATAATATAAATATAATAAAGTTAATGCTATGGAAGAAAATGTAACAAGTTTTTTTCGCTTTGAGGATTTGCGTGTTTACGATAAATCATTGCAATATTATAATTGGCTGATTTCAAAGGTACAATCAGCAGATGAATTTAACAGAAAGGTTATAATGTTACCTTTCATTGACACTGCAACAAAAATTTGTATGCAGATAGCCGACGGTTCGAGCAATCCTAAAACAGAATTCGTTGAATACTTAAAATATGCTAAGGGATTGGTAAGGCAATGCGTTGTCTTCTCTACTATGGCTTTGGACAACAATGTCTTCACTCAAGAGGATATGGAGAAGAGCCGTGAGATGCTAATGGAAATGACCAAGATGTTGGGTGCAATGATAGTTTCGTTTCAACGCTCTATAAACAACAGAAACGGCAACACCGACAATTCACGCCAAAGAGAGGAACGGACAATGGAAGATTTTTCATCTTTGGATTCAGAGTTTAATTATTAAAATATCAAAACAAAGGAGTTTAAAATTCAAAATTTAAACTCCTTTTTCTTTTACACACAAATATATTAATCCGCCACGGCGGATTTTTTTTGTAAACATCTGCAAAGGAAACATCTGAATAACGTTCCTTTCATCTCAATCAATCAAAACAAATAAAACAAAAAAGCTGAGGGAGTTACTCTTAAAGAGTAACTCCCTCAGCATCGGATTTTATGATTACTGACATCTACAAGATTAATATCTGTCAGAATCTCTTCTTATGTTATTCTGCATTGGGTTCATTTTGTTTCTGTCCGCAGAATGACGGGGTGCATTATTAGTTCTCGGTCCGTTTGAGTGATGAACTGCAGAATTTCTCATCTTATTTGCAGGCTCAACATAGCCTTCCGGCTTAGGAATTAAAACCTTATGAGAAAGTTTAAACTTACCTGTTTGTTTGTCTATTCCTATTAGTTTAACTCTCACTTGGTCTCCGCCTTTCAAAACATCTTCTACATTTTCCACTCTCTTCCAATCTAATTCCGTAACATGCAAAAGTCCATCCTTACCCGGCATAAACTCAACGAAAGCACCGTAAGGCATAATGCTCTTAACTATACCGTCATACACTTCACCGACTTCCGGTACTGCAACTATGGCTTTTATCTTAGCCACATCCTTATCCAATCCCTCTCTGTCAGCAGAAGCAATCT
>JAFVAP010000060.1 GCA_017480455.1 Bacteroidales bacterium
CAAGAACTTTTCAATAAAACTTTGCCAAGAATGAAATACGATAATATTCTTTTTTCTCAAAATATTTAAACATTATAATTTTTATGTATATCTTTGCAAAGAATATTTACCTCTCTTACACACTTTTTAATATAGTATCGAAGTTTTATTTCCTGCAAATCACAACTAAGGAAGACAATGAAATAAATCCGCAAAAAAGCAAGATATTTAAGGATAACAAAAGCAAATTTCCGAACAAGGTAAAAGACAATACGGCATGGCCAAAAAAGGAATTAAGCAGATATGAGATGAGGCTAAAAATCTTATTTACAGAACTTCGGAGAACATTGTCTGCAAAGGCAAACGTACTTTTCACCTAAGGAAGAGAGTTCAAAAGAACAAGTAAGACAAGGCAAATTGCCTTGCCCCTATAAGTCGGAAAAGGAAATTGCACTGATATTAAATCAAGTTCCTAAAATCTAAGAAGGAAAAATTCTATGCCGTAAAAACGGAAGCAACAAAATAAACTAACGCAAAAGAAAATCTCCTTTCGGGACTTGTGAGGATTGAAGAAATTTTATTTTAGGATTGATTGCCTGCAACATCTTTTTGTTAGAAGAGCCATAACCCACGGCATAATTAATATCAGACGGATTAACGTATATCTCAGAAACATCTTTCGGAAGAGAGGATAACTTATCTTTCCATATAGAACTAAGAACCAATTCAAAGAAAGAAACATGGAACGGACCTGCAAGAAAACCCTTTCCCGAGAGAATATCTTTTGAAGGATGAAGTCCCACTCTCAGCACCTTAACTCCTGCCTCTGCAAAGACCTTGTAAACATCCTTGGTCCAATCTATTGCCTGCTCTGTATCCAAAGGCTGATACTTACCCTCACGGTAAAGTTTGGCAAGGACGGTTCGGTCTATAACCAAGGTGGGATATATCCTCGTGGTCTTAGCACCGAGAGACACTATCTTTTTTGCCGTAGCAACACTTCGCTCTTTGGTGTCTAATGGCAGCCCTATCATCATCTGCAAACCCAAATTGAAATCATACGAATTTATAAGTTGCGACGCTCTCTCCACATCCCCGCAGGTATGTCCGCGCTGCGAGTACAAGAGAACCTCATCGCACAATGACTGCGCACCTAACTCTATATCCTCAACCCTGTTTGCCTTTAGATTGTCAAGAATTTGTTCATCTATGTAGTCGGGACGGGTTGAAAGACGTATTGATTTTATTCTCCCACTGTTGATATAAGGTTTCACCACAGAAAAATAATTATTCTGCTCCTCTATGCTAAGCCCTGTAAAAGAGCCGCCGAAGAATGCAAGTTCCACCTCATCGTCTTCGCTCAATGTGGAAAGATATGTGTCTATTGTTGTTTTAACCTCCTGTAGCGAGGGCGCAGTAATCTGTCCGCTTATATACCTTTGGTTGCAGTAGATACAAGCATGCGGACAAGCAAGTTGCGGAATGAAAACAGGAATGTTGCAGTGCATATTTTTTCAAGCAAAAAAAGAAAAGTAAACTAAAAAATAAAAAAACTAAAACATTGTACAAGCGTTGTAATTCCTAACGGGATTTATCACAAAACGGACGAAAATCTTTCCGTCCGTTTTTTTAGATTAAACCGAATGTTAATTTCACAGGGTTAAAGTGAAAGGTGAAGAGTGCTACAATCTATAGCGCTTCTTTACTCTATCATTCCCCCCCCCCATATCATTATTTTGATTGTCTGAATTATAGTGTCTGCGGATACCTCTTGAATTTTTGGAAACGGAGGATTTCTTATCATGAGTACGTTTCAACGAACCCTCATCATCAAAGTAGCCGTAGCCGTATGTGTCTCCATATCTTCCATATCCATAACCGTAACCATAGCGTCCGTAGCCGTACCTTCCGTAACCGTATCCGTATCCATAACCATAACCACCGTAGCCATAGCCTTTACCATAACCGTATTTCTGCATTACGTTTTCAACTCCGTTCAATACGAAATGAACTTTCACATTGCTTCTTTGCTCCATTTCGACAAGTGAGTTGGTAAGAATACTTCCGGAAGTAATACCCAAACGTACGATATACACAACAATATCAACATGTTTAGCTAAAGTCTGAGCGTCGGCAATAAGGTTTACAGGCGGAGTATCAAGGATAACGTAGTCATAACGCTTTTTCATTTCCTCAATAAGCGTTTTCATCTTCTCGGAGTCTATAATCTCAGACGGATTAGGTGGAACTTGACCTACACAAACAACATCGAAGTTCTCAAATTCCGTATGCTGAATAATATCTTCTACAGTAGTCTTTCCTATATAATAAGAGGTTATACCCTTGTTAGCATCCAAATCAAATGTTTTGTGCAAACGAGGTTTTCTTAAGTCACACTCAAGAAGCACGGTCTTGTTTTTCGTTATAGAAAAAACAGATGCAATATTAACGGAAGTCAAACTCTTTCCCTCTGTAGGCATAGAAGAAGTAATTAGGATAGTCTTTCCCAAAAATCCTGTCTTGGAATTATCGTCGTCATTAGTTCCGAGTATAAACTTAATATTTGTTCTTATGGTTCTGTAAGCCTCAGTTATCTGTGATTTAGGGCGGTTAAATACCATCATAGGATTGCTTCCTTCAGGAAATTTCGGGATATAACCCAAGATAGGATTTTGAGATATTTTCTGCAAATCATCTTTGGAGTCTATCGTGTCTTTGGTTATATACTTCAAGAAAATGTATAATCCCGGTAAAATCAAACCTAACAAAAATGCAATAAGGAAATTCATCGCCGTACGCGGATATACCTTAAGGGCAATGTTAGCTTTGTCTATGATTTTGTGGTCAGGCAAAGCAGCATTTTTAGCGATTTCGGCATCCGCTCTCTTCTGATAAAGGAAAGAATATATCTCATCGTTGAACTTAAACTGTCTCTCAATGTTTATCATATTACGTTCCGTGGACGGCAAACGGTTTATCGCTGTCTGCAATTCGCTCTGTTGTCTCTGCAACTCACGCATATTGATGTTTGAGGCTTCCTGTATGTTCTGAAGATTCTCAGATATCTGTTTACGTATAGTTTCTATAGTAGTCTTGAGTTCCTTTGTCCTCGGATTTTTTTCGGAACGCTTGCTCAACGAAGTTTTGTATTCTATGATTGATTCAGCCAATTTGCTGACAAGAGTTGTCAATATAGGGTCATTAACTCCCACTGCGGAAGGAGAAGCCACGCCCTCGTCTATAGGAGCAACGTCTATGTAGTTGGCAAGGTAAATATAATATTGCTGCTTAGCATATTCCAATGCCTTCTGTTCCTGCAATTGGTTGGTCTTTTGGTAAAGATATTGACCGTCATTAGTAAGATTAAGAGTGTTATTTGCTTCCTTGAAAGATTCCTTTCTTGCTTCTGCCGTAGTAAGTGAGTCAGATATAGCCATGATTTGCTCATTTACGAAATCTATAGTTGCAACGTTAAGGTAATTCTTTTCTTCGAAAGTTTGGTCGATGAAGACTTTGCACAACATATTAACAAAGTCTATCGCTATCTTAGGATTTTGATTTCTGAATTTGATAGTAACAATAGAAGATTCCTTTTGTATAAGGTCTATTTTTGTGGAGTTGTAAACATTAGCCAAAGCATCAAGGTTATTAACCGAAAAAGCATAAGGCAGTTTCAAATTGTTGGCATCGAATTTCTCGTCCTTAAGGACCAGTTTAAAGTGCATACCGTCCTTGTTGTACCACTCACCGAATTTAAGCTTTGTCTCCCTTGACGGAACATTGACTTTCTCATCTAAAACATTGTCATTAACATAATCATATACCGTTATGTTACTCTTAGCTGAATAAGACAACTCAAACTCGTTTTTGTTCAATATCTTAACTCCTACAGTCAGTCCCGTAGGCTGAGGTTTGGTTATATCCAAAACGACCTCAAAAGGAGCGTCTTTGTATATATCATTATACCTAAAGTTCAGTCTCTGATAGTATGAAACATACATGTTCATCGCTTTCAAAGTCTGCTTAGTCATAGTGTAAGATTGAATAGTTCCTATCGCATTTTGAAAATCCTCATTATTTCCCCTCATTATCGTAGTCATAGCGAGGTTGTTCATCATATCGTTGTTGGTCTTTATCAACATAGATGATGTTGCCTCGTATTTAGGAGCTGCATAGCGATTGACAAGGAAAGCAACAATCAAAGCAAGTGCTACAACAATGGCAAACAGATACCATTTTTCCAGCATCTTAAATCCAAGTTCGGCTATATTTATTTGGCTCTCCCGTTCTTCGTTATTGAGCCTTGTGTCCGTATATTGACTGTTTGGTGTATTCTGACTCATCACTTACTCAAATTATTAATTGATACTATAATTGCTATTACTGATGCTATCAGCGAAAGAGACGATGTTACAGTCGTCAAAGGTGTATTTATTGTCTGAAGTGTCTTGGTGTTTCTGTTAGGTTCAACATAGACAATGTCGCCGGGACGGAGATAATAGTTCTTATTCTGCATAACAGAAGCCTTTCTTATGTCCAGAGTGTAAACAACATCTTCTTCGGAATTTTTTCTTACAACTCTTATCTTTTGTCTGTTGCCATAATAAGTTAAATCGCCTGCCGCCAAAAGAGCATCGAATATATTAACAGAAGGTTGGTAGAAAGTATAAATACCCGGGTGATTAACCTCTCCTGCAACCTTTATTCTGAAAGTTACCATGCGGCAAGTAACTATTATACCCTCACTATACTCTTCCGCTCTCTGTTTAATGGTTTGCTGAGCCTCCTCTATGGTCATTCCCATTACGTTTACCAAACCTATTGTCGGTAAATCAATAAAACCATCTGAGTTAAGTTCATAACTATTCAGATAAACGCCTTGGTCTCCGTAAGAAGCACTGTTTGTATTCTGCGTCGTAGGTTGAAAAAGGTTCAATGCTTTATCGTCCAATGCCGAGTATATTTGCACATAAACCATATCATGAGGTTGAAGTTTATGTTCAGGAGAAGCATTAGCGTGACCCGGTTGATACTTATAAACTACAGTATCTGCCTGATTTGAAGAATTGAAATCATCAGACTGAAAGTAAATTAGATTTTTCTGGGACGTACAACAGGATAACAACAAAACCACTGCTGCAATCATACACAGGTTTAAAACTTTCTTCATATTGCAATATCTTTCTTCTTTGTTTCAAACTGCAAAATTAAATATTTTATTTATAAAAACAAAACTTATAATAGTTTTTTACCAAAAAGAGTTGCAGAAGTACAGTCCCCTATCTCCACTTTTATATACTCACCCTTTCTGTTTTCACCTTTATCAAAAATAACGACCTTGTTTTGCGAAGTTCTTCCGAAGAGTTTATTTTTATCCCTTTTGCTCTCTCCCTCAATCAAAACTTCAAAGACTTTTCCTATATCCCTTCTGTTGCTCTCCAAAGACAATTCTCTCTGCAAATCTATGATTTCATTCAACCTTCTAATCTTCTCTTCTTCAGCAATATCGTCGGGATATTTTTTAGCGGCAAGCGTTCCCGGTCTTTCCGAATACTTAAACATATAAGCAGAATCATAAGCGACCCACTTCATAAGTTCCATTGTTGCCTTATGGTCGTCCAAAGTTTCAGAACAAAAGCCGGCAATAATATCCGTACTTATGGCACAATCAGGTATTTTCTCCCTTATTTTATTTATCTTTTCCTTATAATATTCCACGGTGTACTTTCTGTTCATCTTCTCCAGCATTCTGTCACTGCCTGACTGGACAGGAAGATGTATGTATTTGCAAACATTATCATATCTGGCAATTACATCGATTAATCTGTCTGAAATATCTTTAGGATGAGACGTTGCAAAACGGACGCGGAGTAAAGGATTAATCTGCGCCACTGACTCTATCAACTCTGCAAAATCAATCTCCCTTCCGTTATCGTTATATCTGTATGAATTTACGTTTTGCCCCAAAAGAGTAATGTCTCTGTAGCCTTGCTCAAACAGATTAACGGCCTGCTTAACTATACTTTCCGAAGAACGGCTCCGCTCTCTTCCTCTGGTATAAGGGACAACGCAATAGGTACAAAAATTTTCACAACCCCTCATTATAGAAATAAATGCTGATATTCCGTCAGTGTTAATCTCTACAGGGATAATATCTTCGTATGTTTCCTCTTTAGACAACTCAACATCAACTGCAAAACTCTCTCTTATGAGAGCAGCAATCCTTCTGTAAGAATCGGGACCTGCCACTATATCAACCTTATCCTCATTAACAAGACTTTCTTTCAAGCGTTCGGCCATACACCCCAAAATACCTATTTTAAGATGCGGATTATTTTTCTTTAAAGACTGCAAATCATGAACACGATTATGAATACGCCGTTCTGCATTATCCCTCACCGCACAAGTATTTATCAAAATAACATCTGCTTGTCTGTCGCTATTGACAAGAATATAGCCGTTCTCCTGCAATATCTTGCCGACTATACCGCTGTCTGCTTGATTCATTTGACAACCATAGGTCTCTATGTATACGTTTTTCATATCTATGTTTTAAGTTTTTCGGGATAATTTCTACTAAACACTATAGGAAACGGCCATACGGCTAACCAACCTTGGACTCCAATGTCTTAAGAACGTCAGAAATGTTTTTTTCTATAAAATGATAATCGGATAAATCTTTACTTATGTACGATAAAGAAACAAACAAATCCTGTCCTGCCTCCGTAAGACGGTTTTTCAACTGAGAGTTATTCAGCCTGTACGCCTCTCTCATCCTCCTTTTTATGTAATTGCGGCTAACTGCCTTTTTTTGGTAACGCTTAGAGCAAACTATAAGTATTTGAATCTTACCATCTCCTTGAGATAACAAATACTTAACGCTGAATGGGTAACAAAGAAAAGCCTTTCCTTTGGAGAAAAGGCTGTCAATCTTTTTTTTGTTGCAAAGTCTCTCTTTTTTAGGAAAGGAAAACATTATTTACCCTTGTTGTTGGCTGATTCCGTAGTATCTTTTTGAAGAGATGACAAATAATTGTCCAAAGCCATAACCATGGAAGGACACTTTATCGTCGGGGCTGTAACAGAGACTTTCATACGAACCCTATTCAATGCTCCGACAGTTCCTTTGCCGAAAGCAGCAAAGCGTAAGTCGTCCGAAGTTACCTCAGGGAAATTCATCAAAAAAGACCTTACTCCTATAGGAGAAAACAAAACGACCATATCAAAATCATTGATATTAATCTCTTTTTGCATATTCTTCTTAGGAGTTGATTTGTACATTACAACTTTTGTATATTCTATATTCTTAGCATCAAGCTTCTTGAAGTTTTCTTGACGCGCATCTTCAGCACAAGGAAACAACAATTTCTCTCCCGAATGTTTGATTATCGTATCCACCAATTCATCAAACGTAAGTTTACCGTAAAAGATTTTTCTCTTTCTGTACTGTATATAGTTTTGAAGATAATTGGCAATAGAATCAGTTATGCAGAAAAATTTCATTGTATCGGGAATCTTAATCCTCATCTCGGAAACAAAATGAAAGTAGTTATCCACTGCCAACTTGCTTGTCATTATCACTCCCGAATATTCCAAGATATTAATCTTTTGGGCTCTGAACTCTCTGTTGGATATGCTGACAACATCAAAAAACTTATTGAACGTAAGTTTAACTTTGTATTTGTCCATCAAGACTTTATATTGTGAATTCTCCAAATCTGCGGGAGCGGGTTGTGATATAAGAATATTCTTTATTTCGGTCTTAGCCATTTATTTTAAATTTAAAAAAATAAAAATTTGCATAACAGAATTATCGGTAATAATTCCAGCGTGCAAAGATAGAAAAAAAGATAAAAATGAGAAAATTTAAACGAAGTAATAATTATTGAAAAACTTTTCACAAGACGCATAAGCACAAGTATAATAAGGATGCAAAGAGATATATAAAGGAAAGAAATTTTGTAATAGCTGTCTACATAAATGAAAGCCAAAACAGGTAAAAAGCTTAATAAACCTAACAAAAAATCAAAATTGTAGTGTATTTGCAGGTAGTAGTTAGAGATTTTTTTGGATTTGAACATCCAGCCGAAGAATTTAATCAACAAAACCTTAAGGAAGTAAAGAACGAATAACAAAATTAAAAGAGCGAAGTATAAAACATAGCCTCTGAAGGTATATCCGTTAAAAAGAAACTCTTTGAAATTGAAATAATCTGCTAAAAAGAAGAATAACAAAGACAAAAGCGGGAGACAGATAAATATTACAGGAACAACGGACAGAGGATGTACTCTTTCGCCGTCTTTTGTCGTAATTGAGATTTGGTTTTTTGAAAAACAACCTGAAATAAAATTCTTTATATCCTCTCTGGTAAATCTGAAAAGAATTGCAATCAAACACAAAACGAACATAAAAACACCGAACACCCAAAGATTTTGAGAATAAGTGTTTCTGACAGATGTATTCAGATTTCTGTGATAAACAGGTGTTTTTTCGGTAAAAAGACTCCTCTGTCTCGGCAAAGGAGGCAAAGAATCGTTTAATGTATTCGTCAGATATTGTTTAAAACTTATGTTTGCCTTGTATGAAGTGTCTCCGGTCAAAAAACTCTTCTGCAAATACAAAGGAGAAAAAACCGTATCTTTTTCAACATTATTGGCAATTATACTGTCTTGAGCCGTATTCATATCAATTTTTATTTACTATAAATCTTTCGGAAAAATAGGGTTTATTATTTTTCAGCAAAATTATATTATATAATCCACTTTCCAGAAAAAATAAATCTATATTTTCATTTTCCTTTAAATTTTTTCTATGCAATCTCAACCTTCCTCTCTCATCGTAAATATATATGTCTGACGAAGTAATAATGTTCTCCAATCTTATTTCCTTTTCTGCAGGATTGGGATAAATTTTTATATTTGAAAAACTTTGCTGAACTACTTCCTCTTCCCCTACGGATATTTCTCCGTAGTGCGGCAAAGTCACATCATCTATCCATGCTGCATCTTCGCCGTCTATCAACCAATCGTTTTTTGAATATGTCCAAGACAATATATGTTTTCCCCGAGACAAAGAAAAAGAATAATAATCCCAATCTTTTTCTCCCGACAATGAAAGTTTAACTTCTCCGTCTACGGAAAAAGTCAGCATATCAGCATATTCTTCAGAAGAAACCTTTGCATAAAATCCCACACTGTCACTTATGAGGTTCTCAATACTCAGACAAAGAGAGGAAGATTCATTACTTCTGAGAGATAAAGGACTTCTCATTGAACACAATCCCGAATGTGAGACCTCCTTGTCTGTTATCCAAGGATTTTTTTCATCATTAAGCCAAGCGGAAGAAAGAGATAAATCACTCTCAAACGTCTCAATATCGGGAAATAAGTTTACGGCAAGGAACTTTGACACTTCATAAGCATTGCTCTTGTAAGTAATAAGAGATGTAAACCAATCCGCATAATCCTCAGAAGAAAAATACAATGTTATATTCCGTGCTTGCATAGGCTCAAGAGGGGAAATATCCGTATCTTTTACATTATTGACAATCAATTCACCTTCCTTTGCCGTTGATTTACCCCTGTTCAACAAATCGAAACTAAGTCTTATAGTATCCGCATACACAGACAATTCAAAATTATCTATATCTATTTGAGGGGTATGCGAATAAACATATATTTTACGCTCCCTTATAAGTTCATCTCCGCTGTTCAAGGAAAAATTAAAACAAATCTTTTTTCCGTTTTCCAATGAGGCTGATGTTTTGAAACGGAATGCTTCATCAATAACAGTAGTGTGCAAAGCAGGAACAGAATTAAAAAAAATAAGATTTGATTCTAAAATAATATCTCTTGATTTCGCTCCGCCGAAATCAAGTTTCAGAAAATTATTATCAAGAAAAAAATCCTCCTTTCCTAAATTCTTTATTTTCAGACTTATTATGTAGTCTCTGTCTTCGCCTAAGAAATTTACGATTTCCCCTGTCTGAGCATCTTTTATTTTTATGTCGTCTACTGTAATGTAAGATGACTTGGGGGAAATAACTTCTATTGTATCCACTCGAGGTTTGAAAAATCGGTGGGTTTGAGTTAAAATATATTTCCCCGTATCTGCCAAAGAGGAAAGTTGTAAAACACCGTATCCGTTGCTGTCTGCACTTGCCACAGAGATTATATCAGCATTTTGAGATAAACACAAATAGGTATAAGGTTCGGTAATTACTCTTAAATAATTACTATCCAAAGTTATAATTTCATCAAAGTGAGCATCCGTTTCCTTTGCTCTGCCTACGTAAGGAATAAGTGTCGGGTCTCCTTGAATATTGTACACCTCAAAATAATAATCTGAATAAACGGAATTACTTTTCATAACCGATAAAGCACCGCCAAGTAACATTTGACCCAAAGTTTCGGATTGTTTAACTCTTGCTTCGCCGTGAGTATGAAAAAACCTGTCATACAGTCCTAAATTTTCGGGGCTGTATAAAGGGTGCAATGAAACACTCTTATTTCCTACTGCCCAAATATAATCTTCTTTCCACATCGTATAGTCACTTGCCGCTATGCAAGCCACTGCTCCTCCGTCTTTCACTCTCAATAAACTCTCGGCAAAACACTCTTGCTCATCATACTTCCCTGACAAACAACAATTGTTTATAAACAATGAGTACTTCCCTGTATTAAGAAAAGAAATATCAGAAGAACTTATATCGGGCAAAGACCATTTTCCAATATCACAGTGTCCCGTATAATTAACCCAAGAATTTGAATTTTCAATCAAGGAAAGTATCTCATCTTTTTGGTTCAATGAATTGGGGCTGTAAAAAACGGAAGTATCACTCAGAGAGGAAATATAATCCTTAACATAGTTTGTTTGACCGTTGGTATACTTAGCAACGGAGTTTTGATAATCGTAACCTGCAATCAAAAGTGAATTATCCAAATAAGAATCATCAGAAAAATCATATTTTTCGTAAGCAATGATTTTATCCATAATATTTTTCAACTCAGCCGTATCTCTTGCCGAAATTCTGCCGTAAAAAATGTCGGGCAGAAAATCATTCGTGTATTCAGCATAATATAAATCCGTGTAATGTACACCTTCATCTGCAAGAGGACTACTCACTGCAAAAGAGGGTATCTGCTCAACATCTCCGCATATAAGCAAATAATCGAATGGCTGTAAACCCTCTTCATCATAAACGGACTGCAAATAAGTTTTTATTTCTTCTTTTGTTGTTCCTATTAAAGACGTGTACAATTCCGTAACATTAAATCCTTGCTGTTTTTTCCAAGCAATAAAGTTCTGCAAAGTCTCCGAATAACTATCCGGAGCTATAATACAAAGAGAGTAAGGCTGATTTACAATCTCTTCATCTTGATATTTTTTGACAAATACTTTATCATAAAGAAAGTTTTCCAAAACTTTAACCCTTTTCACCCTCTTAATATTATCCTCTTTCCTAAAAGAAGATTTTATTTTCAGTTTTACCTTCTTTGCAAAAATCAATTTATTTTCACCCGGATTATATCTGAACGGAGATATGTGCAAAGTATATATCCCGAAACCGCCCATCAGCCCTTTCTTTTCTATTCTTGAATGGGAGTCTGAAAGATAACTGTTTTGAGAATAACACTTATCGTCAAAAAGAAAAGATGTTGATATTTCTTTTTTCGACTGTGAAACCTGTGATGGCTGTATTTTAACATTGTCTTCTAAGTCTACGGTGTCTGATTCTAAAATTTTTTCTTCTACAATCAGATTATACGGATAAGGAAAACTCAACAACGTAACATATTCGGGTAAATCGGGAAAAGAAGGTTTTGAGAAACTCCTCTCACAATCAGATAAAGAAAGTCTGTAAAACTCCATTCCGTTCAACATAAGCCTGCTCGTATCAAATGAAGAGAAACTTTTTTCTATGCAAAAAACAGAATCTCCGTCGGAAATAAACTGAGAATGTGCCGAAACAACCGACAGGAACAAGAAAATATAAATATAGAAAAGGATTTTCTTCATATATCTTAACTAAACGTAGCAAGGCTGCCATTCAACATAACTTCATCATACGCTCTGCATTAAACGAAGTTATCTCTGCAACTTCCTCCAAAGTAATATTTTTAATCTCTGCTATCTTTTCTGCAACTATTCTCACAAAAGACGGTTCATTTCTCTTGCCTCTGTGAGGAACCGGAGCGAGGTAAGGAGCATCAGTTTCAAGAACAATATTACTTAACGGGATATTTTTAATAACATCTACAAGATGTGCATTCTTGAATGTAAGAACTCCTCCTATGCCAAGGTAAAAACCCATCTCCAAAACCTTATTTGCTTGTGATATATCTCCGGAAAAACAATGGAAAACACCGTTAAAGCTTTCTCTTCCGTCTTCTTTAAGACAACGGAGTATCTCGTCGAAAGCCTTGCGGCAATGTATAGAAAAGGGAATATTATTCATATTCTTGCTCCATTGAAGTTGAGTCTTGAAAGCATGTATCTGCTCTTCATAAAAATCTCTACTCCAATAAAAATCCAAACCTATTTCTCCGATAGCTTTAGTTGAAGAAAGTTTAACATAAGGCAAAATTTCATCTAATTGACGCTCAACTTCACCAGTCACCGAACCGGGATAAAGTCCTATCATACAAGAAAACATCTCTGCATCTGTTTTAGCGAGAAAGAGTAATCTTTCAACTGTTGATAAATCTATATTGGGTAAAAAAATTTTTTCAACACCTGATGCCTTAGCTCTTTCTATTACTTGAGCAATATCTCCGTCAAATTCTTCACCGTAAATATGGGAATGGGTGTCAATTAGTTTCATTTGTGATAATACTAAAAAAACTCCGTCTGTGTCTGAGACGGAGTTATATACTAACTATTTATATTCAAATCTTCTCAAGTGTCAATTCCTAAAGTACTGCTACTCTTTTAGCACATTTAGACTTAAGGTTTGCAGCTTTATTTTTGTGAATGATACCTCTTTTAGCCAAACGGTCAATACATGATATCATCTTAGGTAATCTTTCTTCCGCTTCTTTCTTATCCTCTATTGCTCTAAAATCTCTCAAAGCGTGTCTCATCGTTTTTGAATAGTAACGATTATATAGTTTTCTCTTCTCGCTCTGACGAATTCTCTTTAATGCACTTTTATGATTTGCCATTTCTAAATTCTTTTCTTGTCTTAATTTCTAAAATTCTTATACTTCACAAGTACTTCAAAAAAAGTACCCCGTAGGGGATTTGAACCCCTGATTTCCAGAATGAAAATCTGGCGTCCTGGACCAACTAGACGAACGGGGCATCATAGTTTTATCCGTTTTGGAGTTGCAAAATTAATATCTTTTTCATTTACTACCAAACTTTTCAATAAAAAAATGTAAATTATTTTCAGATTCATTCTTTATCCTGTTGAAACTCAAAACCTAATCTTTTTGCCGTTATATGATTTCTTGAAGCAACATGAGACTTGATTTCATCGACAGTTATCTCTTTTACCTCGTCAAAAGGCGGAGTCAGAAGGTCAAAGTTATTAGCATACTCCATAGAAGACATTATAATACTCTCAACAGATTCTTTATCTATTACCGAGGTATTGAAATTAGAATACAGCATTCCTACTTCCCTCTTACCCTCTATAAAGTAATGTTTCTCCTTGTTCACAAACAATCTGCCTATAAGATAGCCCAAATCATAGTTTCTGTTGTAATCAAACGAATCTGTCAAAAAATTGTAAATATTTATCACTCCGCAAAAAGAACGGGTCTTATCCTGCTGAACATAAGGCAGACGCATAACTTCATGATACCTTGAAAACTCAAAAACATTCGTGTGCATCATAAAGACGAGTATATCTGAGCCAAATCTAATTTCAAATTCTCTCTCATTCTTTTTAGAAAACAAAAACTCCTTAGGATATTTTGAAGAAAATTCATCTATAATCCCCTTTGCACAAGCGTGCATCATACTAAAGGTTTCTTTTGTGTTGTCTATAATACTGTTTAACAACAATGTTTTATCGTGTATCTGTTCACTGAGTTTTTCCCTTGTCATATACTTATCCGTTTTAGGTCCGAATAAACAAAACACCCTGCAAAACAATACAGTCTTTGCAGGGTCTTATTCATAATCTCTTAATTGTGCTTTCCCTATTAGTCTTCAGGATGAATAGCCTCCATTGGACAAACATCTGCACAAGTTCCGCAATCAATACATTTATCTGCATCTATTTTGTAGATAGAACCTTCAGATATTGCTTGGTTTGGACATTCGTCAATACAAGTACCGCAAGCAGCACAACTGTCTGAAATTTTATAAGCCATAATTCGTATATATTTTATAAAGGTTAATAACTTTTGCAAAAGTACAAAGATTTTTACTTCTACAAAATATTCTGTATAAAAAATTTAAAACCTCATCTCACATTTTTAATTAATTAACTATAAATAACGAACTTATAAAATTCAGAAACAAATCATTTTTTCTTAATTTCACTATCATCACGGCAGCCTTGTCAAACCTTTTTCTTTATAATTCTTCTCATATTTATTAAACTCTTTATCGGTCAAATACCTTACTCTCAGAGTCACATCATTAAGAGAAGTATCATATTTTAAATGCTCTCCTTTAACATAAGGATAAATTTCAATAAGGCTGTCATTAGCCACTTTATAGTAGAGAACGCAATCGACAAGTTGAAAACTCAAATCTTCATTTTTATTTACTTTATCTATCAGAGTAAACGCTGCCTGTAACACCTTAGTAGTATCCTCATCCAAAAGCAAATATTGGCAAACATAATAGTCTTCTGTATCTATTATTGTATCGCCGCATGTATCGACAATCTCTTCTCTGAGCGGGCTTTTATTAGGAGAAGTTATTAATATAACTACTACAACAACCAAGAAAACAAAAATTGCGATAATAGGAAGTGAAATCAAACAACCTAAAACCGATAACGCCCGTCTTGAGTTTTTCAACGCATAATATTCCTCATTCTTTTCCGGCAATGTCTTCAAAAATGCAGAGAATATTCTTACGGGAAAGAAATAAAACAATAATGAGTTGTATTCATAATTATTATCCCTCATTATCACTGACATTTGATATAGTTGCTTTACCCTAAGTATTGATAAGACAATGCAAGCAATCAAAACAATTATACCTATTATTATGTATACCATATCATATTTTTTTATTTCAACATTCAAGTAAAATATATCTACTCCCAAGAGTCACCTTTTAACACCTTACATCCTTACTGATAATCTTTAACTCATATACCTTTCTTTTTTGTTCAACACAAGCCAATCCACAAGCCAAAAGTACAATATTAACTTTGCCGAACAAAATAAATATCATACGTTGAAAGGAAGTTTGCACAACATCAGTTCTTTTTTCAAAATATTGACTTGATTATAAAAAATCAGTCCGCTCATTCTTACTAACAATCTCAGCAACTCTATTTCTTTGCAAAGATATTAATTATTTTATAAAACACAATCAAATATGAAAAAACTTTTTTTTACTATAAATTAAAAATTTCTATTATTTTAATTTATTATTGTAATTTTGCAGGCCGCAGTGCAGCAATACGGAAAAAACATTTCTTTATTCTCACCTTGCGTAACAATAATTATTTATAAGGATAATGGCAGAAAATTTAGTAATAGTGGAATCGCCTTCTAAGGCAAAAACAATAGAAAAATATTTAGGAAAAGGCTTCAAAGTCAAATCTTCTTTCGGACACATAAGAGACTTAGAGAAAAATAAATTAGGAATAGATATTGACAACGGATTTCAACCTAATTATATAATACCTGAAGACAAAGAGAAAGTTGTAAAAGAGCTGAAAAAAGATGTAAAAGACGCAAAAGTCATTTGGCTTGCAAGTGATGAGGACCGCGAAGGTGAAGCCATAGCATGGCATCTGAAAGAAGCACTTAAGTTAGACAAGAAAGAGACTAAAAGAATTGTTTTTAATGAAATAACTAAGAACGCAATACTACACGCTGTCGAAAACCCAAGAGAAATAGACATCAATCTGGTTAATGCACAACAAGCAAGGAGAGTTCTGGACAGAATAGTAGGTTATGAAATTTCACCTATCCTTTGGAGAAAGATAAAACCGGCGCTTTCTGCCGGAAGAGTACAAAGTGTTGCCGTCAGACTTATCGTTGAAAGAGAAGAAGAAATAAAAAACTTTCAAACAAGCGAAAGTTTTAAAATTTCTGCTCTTTTCCTTACTCCTGACAACAAAAGCCTATTAAAAGCCACCCTCAATCAGAAATTTTCTAACAAAAAGGAAGCAGAAGACTTTCTTTCCGATTGTCTTTCCGCTGAATTCAAGGTTGATGCCATAGAAATGAAACCTGCAAAACAGACTCCGCCGCCGCCATTTACCACATCTACGCTCCAACAAGAGGCCTCAAGAAAATTCGGATTTTCGGTTCAACAAACAATGACCGTTGCCCAACAATTGTATGAAGAAGGTCTTATTACATACATGAGAACCGACTCGGTCAATCTTTCAGACTTTGCTCTTATGCAGGCAAAAGATGTTATAACGGATTTATACGGCAAAAAATACTTAAAAACAAGAAAATTCTCCACAAAGACAAAGGGGGCTCAAGAAGCCCATGAGGCAATCCGTCCTACTCAACTTTCACTACAAAGTTTGGACACTGCGGACAGGTATAAATCAAGACTTTATTCCTTGATTTGGAAGCGTATGATAGCCTCTCAAATGGCAGAAGCAAAACTTGAGAAAACAAATATAGAAATATCAATCAGCACAAACGAAAATAAATTTCTCTCTCAAGCGGAAGTACTTTTGTTTGACGGCTTTTTAAAACTTTACTCTGTTTCAGTAGACGAAGAAGATGAGCAGGAGAAAGAAGAGAACATAATACCTCAAATCGCTCAAGGAGATATACTGAATCTGAAAAAGTGTACAGCGAAACAAAGTTTCACAACTCCGCCGCCACGTTTCAATGAAGCAACTCTGGTAAAAAAATTAGAAGATTTAGGTATAGGACGTCCGTCTACCTATGCACCGACGATTTCAACGATACAAAAAAGAGATTATGTTGAGAAACGTTCCGTAGATTACAAAACAAGGAACATCGAATTTCTATCACTGGAAAACGGATTGATAAGTTCCGATACCGAAATTGAGAAATACGGTAAGGAGACCAACAAATTAGCACCTACAGATATAGGAATAATAGTAAATAACTTCCTTGTAAATAATTTTAAAGATATCTTAGATTACAATTTCACTGCTGAAGTCGAAGAACACTTTGACAAAATCGCCCAAGGCAAAGAAGATTGGCATAAGATGCTAAGAGATTTTTACATGCCTTTTGAAAAAGAAGTTTCTTTTGCAAAAGAGCATTCGGAAAAACAAAAAGGCGAACGTCTGTTAGGTAAAGACCCTAAAACGAATAAAAATGTCTACGCAAAGATAGGACGTTACGGCGCTATGATTCAAATAGGCGAGAATACCGATGACGAAAAGCCTGTTTTTTCTTCTCTGCGCAGCAATCAGTCTATATCAACCGTGACATTGCAAGAAGCTTTGGATTTATTCTCTCTTCCGCGAAACATAGGTGAATATCAAAACAAAGAAATAATAGCCTCAACGGGAAGATTCGGTGCTTATATCAAGTGGGGGGATGTCAATGTCTCCCTTCCGAAAAAAGCAGACCCTTATACAATTTCTTTAGATGAGTGCATACCTCTTATAGACAAGAAGTTGAAAACAGATGAGATAAAGAAAAATCTTCCTAAGACGCTGGCAATGAAAGACGGCAAAGCGATAGAACTAAAATACGGAAGATTCGGTCTATACCTTTCGTTTAATGAAAAAAACTTTAGAATTCCTGCCGGTACAGATGTTTCTTCCCTAAGTGAACAAGATGCAATTGACATCGTTGAAGAAAAAAAGAAAGCCGACACTTCCGGTTCGGCGTTAAAAGTTTTCTCAAACGGAGCTGAACTTTTGAAAGGAAGATACGGTGAATATATTAAATATAATGGCAAGAACTTCCGTTTACCTAAAGGTCTGAGCCAAGAAAATCTTACCGAAGAAGATGTAAACAAAATAATATCAAAATAAAAATAAAAGATATTCTCTTTTTATGATTACAGCAGAAGAGCAAAACGGTAAAATGGTCTGTTCTTTCGAAGCGGAGATAAAGAAAAATCCCGATATGGACGCTACTTACATAGAATTGCCTTTCGATTGTAAAGAAGTATTCGGTTCTTACAGAGTAAAAGTCCATGCTTTTTTTGACGGTGAAGAATACAACGGCAGTCTATGCAGAATGGGTACACCGAACAGTATAATAGGAATAACAAAAGACATACGTTCAAAAATAAATAAACAAGCAGGTGACAAAGTCAGTGTCCGTTTAGAAAAAAGAGAATAAGACAGAAAAAAACTCTCATAAAAAAGGAAACAGGTTACACAACGCACTAAGCAACTGTGTAACCTGTTTTTTTCGTTTCCTCATTTAGTATAGGAAAAATATGCCGTACACTAAAGCATATCCACTATGTATTTCTCAATTTCATCGGGAGTTACCATAGGTTCAAAACGTATAATCTTTGTTCCGTCTTTAGAAATCAAGAATTTACCAAAATTCCATCTAATATTATCACCTTTTTCGAAACCTGTACCGGTCTTCTTATGAATTTCGTCAAGTTGTTTTCCAAATTCTTCATCAGGATAACCTTTAAACGGTGCTTTTTTCTTAAGAAAAGTATACAAAGGTGCTTCATTCTTTCCGTTTACATCTATCTTCTCAAACATAGGGAAAGAAACTCCGTAATTCTGAGTGCAGAAAGATTGTATCTGCTCAGCATCGCCGGGTTCTTGTCCAAGAAATTGATTACAAGGAAAGCCTAATATAACAAGGCCTTTTTCCTCATAGGTTTTATAAAGACGTTCCAAAGCCTCATATTGAGGAGTAAGTCCGCAACGACTTGCAGTATTGACCACCAAAACAACTTTACCTCTGTATTTTGAAAAATCCACTGTCTGACCGTCTAATGATTTCATCTTAAAATCATAAAAACTCTTTTCCTTTTGTGCCTTTACACTTCCGAAAGAAAGCATCAAAGAACAAAACAACAATCCTAAAGTAAGTAATCGTTTAATCTTCATTTTTATTCCTCCTTTTTAATTTTATTTTTTTAACATTTCACTCCGCTAATTCACTAAAATCTGTAACTCAATGTAAGATAATTAGGCGAGCCATAGACGTGATACTCATTTCTTGCATAAGAAAGAGAATAATTTTTGTAGTTTAAGTTCAGTCCGTAAGAAAGTCCTGTTAATGAAAAGACGTCATCAAGTTTCATTTCTTGCCTTTGACGCCACGAATAACCGACAGAAAACTGAAAATATTGGCTCGGAAGAATATCAACTGCAAATTTCAAGTGCCTAAAGCCCTTATCAAAAAAAGCAGACAAAGAACTCTCTTCGTTTACCGTACCGTCTATTCCTGTTGTTGTCCTCGGGCTTAATCCGTCTTTCTCCCTAATATCCCATTTGCTCAAATTGTCGGCGACAACATAAATAATCATCGGTGCATGCTTCAATTTCTTTGACACACCTATCTGTATATCGGTCGGAAGTGTATCTCTCTGCGAAGCAAAAGACTGTATCTGACGGCCTAAGTTGGAAATAGCAGCCGATACCTGCCAAGAACCCGTCGGTGAAACCCAAGTAGCAGACACATCCAAGGCAAAAGAAACAGAAGAATAAGACTCATATTTGGAAAACAAAGGTTTGAAGTTAAGACCCAAAAACAAGTTCTTCTCTATCTGCCTGCCCCAAGCAACATTGAACATGTAGTCATTGGCAGAGAAAGAGCCTACAATATCGCCGTTGCTTTCGGTCATGAGAAAGTCACCGTAATTGATATATTGCAAGGCAAAACCGAAATTACCTAATTTTTCAAAAGTATGGGTATAATGAATTGCACCTTGATAAGAACCTGCAAATATATCTGTGTAGGTAATACTTATCATATTGTTGAGATTAGTGTTTAAGGTCGAAGGATTAGCAATAGAAGAAGAGGCTTCATTTAAAAAACGCGGAATAAAATTCATTCCCCTTGCAGTCATCTGAGCAGAGTTGTAAAGACCGAGTACGGCAAAGGATTCTTTTCCTGCTTCACTTTGAGCAAAAGTCCCTTTGAGTGCAAATATCAGAAGAAAAAAAACGAATATTTTTATCTTGTTTTTTATTATCATTTCAAAATAATTTATCACCACTAATATAAAACTTAAAATATTATCTTTTATTATCTTTTCTAACAGAAAAAACGGATTAAGATATTATCCTAATCCGTTTTTTCAATATTTAGCTTTTATCATTAGTTATTCACGACATTTTGAAACTCTATTTGAGATTGATAACGTCTGAATTCAACATCATTCTTTGCTTGGTACTTGTAAGCGGGTTCCATTTCACATGCTGCTTTCAAGTTCTTAACCAATGCAGGTACATCGTCCAAACGTGCATAGCAAACAGCACGGAGATAATTAACCTCTGCCGTTTGGTCCATGCAACAATCCAAAGTACGTATTGCATTACCCGTATTGCCGCTCAACAACTGAACAAGGGCAAGATTGTAAGTGCATCTTCTGTCCTGCAAAAGATCTGCTGCTTTCTCGTAGTCACCTTGTTGAATGGCTACAATGGCTGCATTAGCCGAAGCCTGCTCATTGCCATGCTCTATTGCATTGTCAATATATTGAGCTGCCGTTTCATCATTGTTCAAAGCAAGGTATAACAAAGCCAAGTTGTTTTCTATCGCTCCGTTATCAGGAGAAAGTTTCTGAGCAGTCTCCAAATATTTCTGTGCATCGTCCAATTGATTTAGATAAAGAGCAGTTGAACCTGCATTGTTCCATCCCTGCCATTGAGAAGGAAATCTTTCGGTTACTGCCTCATAGATTTGAAGTTTTATTGCATAGTTGTGGGATAAAGAAGCAGCATACATTAACTCATCATAGGTAAGATTGTCAGGGTTGGTTATAGCCATCTTTGCAAGTTCTTGGTCTGTTTTCTGAACACCCGAAAACGAAAACGCAATCTCTCCTCTACGCAAGGTAGGAAGTATATCTTCTTCTATCTGACGGAAGACAACTGACATATTCCTAATCTCTTGCTCTCTTCTGACCTTATCAGGCTGAGATTTAACAACGTTGATAACCGTATTTTTCTCGTTTAGTGAACTTCCTTCCACCAACTTAATAAAATTGTCCCAGTCTTCGCCCTTTGCATTGGTCGTTACTACAATATCTTTCTTTGCATCTGCAACATATTTGCTTATATCTCCTGCCTTGATATTCTCTGCCTTCGCTCTCTCGGTCAAAGCCTCGGTAAGCATATTATCAACAACCTTTTGGGTAGTCTCGGCACGTTTTTTAGACAAGCCTATATTATAAGACTCTTCACCCTCAGGAGAAGCCCAAGCATTAACATAAATTTGTCTTGGCACTTGATTATTAACTATGTAAGATTTCATTGAATTTAAAGAACGTTTTGCTTCCATTTTTTTATTCAAAGCATTGTCCCAGTTCAATGTGTACATATTTACGGTGAAGTAAATATCGCTTTTCATCAATTCATCTGAAGAAACAGCGTAATCAGAAGCCATCAGAGACATATCACCCTTTATATCAACGCGGTTAGACGTTGAATTAATTCCTTGGGCAATCTTTACGTTACCAAGTTCTATTGCTCCCGAGTTTTCCAAAGCCTCACTCCTTGTCGCATTGGCTTCATTAACCTCTTTGGCTTTATAAGCCACAGGATTAAGAGTAAGTACTGCACTCTCCATTCCTTTTCTGTAAGCAACGGTATCTTTGTACATAAACCTGCCGCCGGAAGATTTCTCTATGGTTTTTCCGTTTCCGTCCACTTTCTGCCCCTTTAGGTTCATAGGAGAAAGTATCACTTCACCTGTCTCCCAAGTCAAAACGGGTTGAAGATACACTACTGCATCCTTTTGAAAATAATTTTTAGGTATGTTTCCGTTTATGGTAATGATAACCTTATTACCTGTAGTCTCCATTGGATTAGGAGAATGCTGATAGCGCACGGTGTTATGGTTTTTTTGCATCTTGCTCAGAGAAGAGCAGGAAACCACAAACAAAGCAAGTGTTGCTAAAAAAATACTGCAAACGATTCTTTTCATTTCTATCTATTATATTTATTGATTTCTTATACAATAATCTGCAAAATTAATAAAAAAAAAATAAATTACAACATTCTTTCTTTATAAATCTTTAAATCAAGAGATTTCAATTGAGAGCAGCAGATTTATTTTTTTATCTTGAGGATATAAAATTAAGAACAATGAAGACGGAATAAAAACAAAGACCGACCTAAAGTCCGTCTCCGTCTGCCCAAATGCTGCCTCAGTAAAGAGTAAATTGATTTTACTGAAATGTAAACATGTCTAAAATCAATAAAGACCTGCTTCGCCTTTTCCCAAAGTAATAAAATAAAAAGCAGGACAGTGTCCCGCTTACGTGAGACACTGTCCTGTAGTAATGTATCTTTAATTCCTTAGACTTAGTTCTTTTATTCCTCAACCGTAATCTGTCTTGCAACTTCCGCCTGTTTGACTTCCTGTTTAGGAAGAGTAACCGTAAGAACTCCGTCACTGACTTTTGCTGATATTTTTTCTTTTTCAACATCATCGGGTAAGATAAGCGTCTGCTCAAACTTGGAGTAAGAAAATTCTCTTCTCAAATATCTGCCTTTATTTTCTTTATGGGCATCTTCTTTCTTGCTTTCCATTTTCACTGAAAGGTTTCCGTCTTGATTGATATGGACAGTAAAATCATCTTTCTTCATTCCCGGAGCAGCAAGTTCAACTCTATACTCTTTGTCATTTTCTATCACGTTGATAGCAGGTGCCGTTGCATTAATCTTAGGCATAAACTCCGTGTCAAAAAAGTCATTAAACATTGTCGGAATCCAATTGTTTCTTCTCATTACTGGTAACATGATTTTAATCTCCTATTTTTTTAATTGTTATTTACTTGTTTTTTATTTCCGGTTTTTTATTTTAACCGGTTTCAATAAGGATTAAGACAAATAAAATACCAAAAAGAAAAAGCCGACAAAAAGTCTTAATCCGTCATAATCAAGAGACAAAAAGTCAGACTCCAACATTTATGATAACAAAAACGGAGACAATCTTCCTTGACATTTACACGTACAAGGAAGATATCTCCGTCTTTCAGACCAATAAAGAGTAAAATACAAATTTATACCCTATTATATCTTCTGTGAGTTAGGGATTTAAGTTGGGTAAAATCAGTAACATTAAGGTATTCCGCCTCTTTGAGGAACAACTCCGCACAAGCAGCGGCATCAGAGTCGGAATGATGGTGGTTTAACTCTATATGCTCCAAATTACACAAATAATCCAAGGAGAATTTCTTGGACTCTTTCCACACATCCCTCGAAAGAACATAAGTACACATATATTTGCTGTCGGGTTTTGACAAACGGTAGTATTTCAAAGTCTTTCTCAATACATTAATATCAAAAGATGCGTTGTGGGCAAGAAGCATAGTTCCGTCTAAATAAGGTTTTATCTCATTCCAAATCATGTCAAAGGTAGGCTCATTTGCAACATCCTCCTTGTGAATGCCGTGAATTTTCTGAGCATAATAATGAAAATACGGGTAACAGATAGGTTTTATCAACCAATTTCTCACTTCCGTTATCTTGTTGTCTTCTACCCTCGCCACACCAAGGGAACAGGGGAAGTACATGTGAGCAGTTTCAAAATCTATTGCAGTAAACGAAAACACCTTTTCTTTCTATTTTAAGATTAAAAAATAGGTTTACTTTCCGCTTTTGTATCTCTCTATGCCTTGAGAAAGGAATTTGCGGAAGTCTTCCGTTTTCTTGTTATACGGCATCGGCTTATCGCACAAGAGATTTCCTTCACTGTCCATCAGCACATAAAGAGGCTGTGCGTTGGCATGAAACTCGGTTATCTCATAGTGTTGATTTTTTCTTCCGAGGTTCTTAACCGTCTTTCCGTTTGCCTCTATCCACTCACTCTCAGGCAACTCTATACTATACTCATCAGCATATAGTGAAACAAGGATATAATCCTCGGTTATCATCTTTTTAACTTGGGCGTCGGTCCATACACTTGACTCCATCTCTCTGCAATTTGCACAACTCTTTCCCGTGAAATCCAAGAACAGAGGTTTACCCACTTGCTTTGCAAAGGCCTTTGCCTCTTCCAAATCAAAGAAAGCTTTGAAACCTACAGGGACATGGGAATCCAATTTGTCAGCATACTTTCTATTTTTCGGAAAATCAACTCCTTCAGACGGTGATACGTAAGCAGAAGACCTGTTTTCCAAGATAATTTTTTCTATATTGAACTCTTGTGTCGTCATCGGAGGCAAATAACCCGAAACAGTCTTGAGCGGAGCTCCCCAAAGACCGGGCAGCAAGTAGACTGCAAAAGAGAAAGAGCAAACCGCAAACAACAGACGGAAAACAGTAATATGTTTTAAGTCAGAGTCGCCCTTGAATTTCAGCTTTCCAAGAAGATAAAATCCCAAAAGAATAAACAAAACTATCCAAATACAAAGATAAGTTGTTCTTGAAAGCAAGCCCCAATTAGCACTTAAATCCGCCATTGAAAGAAACTTAAGTCCGAGTGCCAACTCCAAGAAACCGAAAACTATCTTGACGCTGTTCAACCAAGAGCCGCTTTTCATATTCTTAAGTACGGACGGGAACATTGCCAACAACGTAAACGGCAAAGCAAAACCCAAGGCAAAACCGAACATAGCCACAAGAAAGACCATTCTGTTGCCTGAACCGGAAGCCAATTCCACCAAAGCACCTCCTAAAATAGGACCGGTGCAAGAGAAAGAAACCAAAACGGTTGTAAGGGCTATGAAGAAAGAACCTAAAAAACCGCCTTTATTAGACTGTTTGTCTGACTTATCAACTAATTTTCCGGGCATGGTTATTTCAAACAAACCGAAGAATGAAAGAGCGAAGATAATGAAAATTACAAAAAAGATAATATTAGGCAACCAATGGGTTGAAATAAGATACATCGCATCATCGCTTATAAGAAGCGTAAGCAACAAACCTAAAACAACAAAGATGAAAATAATGGACAAACCGAAGAAATAAGCCTGTATTCTGCCCTTTCTTTTATCCTTATTGCCCTTAAGGAAGAATGAAACCGTCATAGGTATCATAGGGAAAACGCAAGGAGTAATCAATGCCAGCAAACCTGCTCCCAAGGAGAAGAAGAAAACGCTCCACATGGATTTTCCCTCATATTCGGATTTTTCAGTTTCTGATACAACTGCCTGTTGCGAAGACTGAGCATCATCTGATTTTTCTTGGACAAGTTCTGTCATTGAAGAAACGCTCAGTAAGGAGTCTTTAGCCTGTTCTGACAAAGAAACCAAAAGCGGATTGCCTTTAACATTGAATACAAACTCAACATCGTCGGGAGGTATGCAGGAACCGTTCTCACAAAGTTGGAATGTAAGACTTCCTTTTACCTTAAAATCCTTGTCAGTATTGATTTTTATTCTCTGTTTGAAAAGAACATTGCCTTCAAAATAGCGTGTAGAGTCCTTTGCGAATTTATCGTAATGCGCTTTGTAAGACGGCTCTTTCACAGAGCCTATCCTACTGTAGTCTTTTGAAGAAGTGAAGTTAAATTCTATAGGTAACTCAGTTCCTTTGGTGTATTGCGAATAGATATGCCAGCCACTCGGCAAAGCACACTGAAGTTGCAGCTCGGCAACCGAATCATTCAGAGCCTTGGTAGAAAAAGTCCATTTTGCAGGAGAGTCCTGTGAATAGGCAAGAGTGAATGTTGCACAAACTATTATCAAAGAAAGAAGGAAAAACTTGTTGATATATTTCATAATAATAAAAGATTTAACGTTTTAACCAAAGAACAGGATTTTGACATTTGACACCTTGACGGACTTGGAAGTTCATCTCACTCTCGCCGTTGTCATTTGTGGCTATAGTACCTATGGTCTGACCTGTAGAAACCTTTGTTCCGTCGGAGACAGACACAGTTGCCAAGTTGGTGTACACAGTCATATACTCACCATGCCTTATAATAACTATTTTATGACCGTTAGGACCCGGAAAGACTTTGCAAACCTCACCCTCAAAAACCGATTTTACCGCAGCCCCTTTTGTAGTCCTTATATCAACTCCGAGATTTTCTATCTCAACTCCTGCTATATCGGGGTGAGGATGCTTTCCGAAACCGCTGACAATAACTCCCTTTCCCACAGGCCAAGGAAGTCTTCCTTTGTTTGTTTCAAAACTCTTGCTCAAAGCCTCTTCCTTAGGAGTGGCTGCCATAACGTAGGTTTTCTTTTCTTCTTTCTTGGCAGGAGAAGAAGTTGTTTCTTTCTTAGCCGTTGCAGTATTGGAAGCATTCTTTCTTTTGGTTTCGGCTATCTTGGCCTGTTTCTTTACCTCGGCGGAAATAGCTGCATTTATCTGTTGCTGCAATTTCTTTTTCTTTGCTTCCTTTTGTTTCAGTTCTTTGGCAAGTTGGGTCTCTTGTTTTTTAATATTGTTTACCAATTTCTCCTGTTGCTGTTTCTCTTTGTTGAGTGTGGCGGTATTGGCTTTCTCTTGGCGCAACAAAACCGACTGTGTCTGCTTTTGATTAAGCAAATCATCGTTCATAGAAGACAATTCCTGAGTCTTGTTCTCTATTTTTTTCATCTGTTGTCTTTGAAGGGAAGCATATTTTCTGAAAAAAATATAGCGCTGATAGGCCTCATGGTAATCTTTTGCAGAAAAGATAAAGAGCAATCTGTCCATTGAGGAGCGGTGTCTCTGAGCGTAGGCAAGCATTTGTGCATAGTTCTGTTTCAAAACCTCAAGACTGCGGTAGGATTCGGAGATGGATTGCTGCGTAGTCTTTATTTGGGAATCCAAAACATTAAGTTGGGAAGAAAGATTATTAACTAACTGCTGCCTTTGTTCAACCTTTTTCCTTATTATCTGCAATTCAGTCGAAGAAAGTTTTTTATTTTTTCTCGTTTCTTTGAGTATAGCATTCATGGAAGAGATTTCCTTCTCTATTTTTGCCTTTTCTTTTTCCAAACTCTGACGATTTTGAGCCTTGATTGGCAAAAAAGACAAGCAGACTGCAAGAGCAAAGACTAAGATATCGAAATTTTTCACTTCAAAAAAATAATTAATTAATTTACACTTGCAAAAGTAATTAAAATATTTGATTTCCCTGTTAAAAGTCTTTCATTATTTTTCTCCCTCCTCTTCGGCAGAAGATTTTTTTATGCTCAATAAATAAGTTCAGTCTTTTTATTCTGGTAATATTTACGGTCTTTAATCTTCGCACAGAAAGGAACACCGATTATATCCCTTATGACAACGCTCGCAATATTCAATCCGAAAAGAGCGGGCATATAAGAAATTGTCCCGACGGCAGTCCTCTTGTTCTGAGTTCTCTCTTCCTTAAGTCTGCTTTTGTCTGCAGGTTCGGGAGAAAAAACAGCCGTAATACCTTCGTAAATACCACGCTTGTGTAACTGCTTTCTGATATGGGAAGCCAAAGGACAATTGTAAGTTTGTGAAATATCGGTTATCTCTACCAAAGAGGGATTCAGTTTACCTCCGCTTCCCATAGATGAGACTGTTTTTCTCTTCATGGCATAAGCATGAATTAAAAGATACAACTTAGGAGACAGAGTATCGATTGCATCAACTATCCAATCGGAAGGATTTTCTTCAAGAATTTGTTTCATTCTTCCGTCTTTGATATATTCATTGATAACCTTGAGTTTTATTTCCGGATTTATATCCCTAATTCTCTGAGCCATAAGTTCTGCTTTGCTCTGAGTCAAAGTTGAATTTAAGGCAAGCAATTGTCTGTTTATATTAGAAGACGAAACCACATCACCGTCTATAATGGTCATCTCCCCTACTCCTGCTCTTGCTATCGCCTCAGCGGCAAAAGCACCTACACCTCCCAAACCGACAATAAGCACCGAAGCATTTCTCAATTTTTCCGTATTTTCCGCTCCTAACAAAAGTTCTGTTCTTTCCCTCATTTCCCGTCCTGTTTTTATCACGGCAAAGTTATTTTAATTTCGCCACATTTCAAACATTAAAACTTAAAAAAAACAGGTTAAAATAATCAAAAAAAGGTTTTCCTAATCCAAGTCCTCCACTCCTAAGGATAAAATCAAATCTAAGAATATTAAAACTAAGTTTTACGTCAGTGAAATCAAGTCTCAGAATTCTGAAATCAAATTTCAATCCGCCGAAACTTAGTTTTATTTTTCCCATAGTTTGCTTTTACAAAAAAATAAGAGGAGTTGCCTTGAGCAACTCCTCTTTGAATTAAGAATTTTGAAATAAAGAAATTTATTATTTCTTGATAAGTTTTTCAGTTCTTGAAGAATTAGCAGTGATAACTCTTACATAGTAAACACCTGACTGAAGGTTAGCAGTGTTTATTTTTGCAGAAGTTGTTCCTGCAAGAACTTTCTCAGAAGAGATAGTTCTTCCTTGCATATCGCTAAGAACTATTGTTGCATTTTCAGTTAGATTGCTTATTGACAATGTAGCATCTGCTGTTGTAGGATTAGGATAAATTCTCAAAGAAGAAAGTTCCTCTGAAGAAGTTACCTCATTCAAACCTGCAGCAGGAGCAGTAACAGTCATGGTTGCTGCCAATGTGTCGTAGCCTGAAACACCTATAGCGTAAACAACTATTTCATCTTCAACACCAACGTATTCCAAAGTGTAGGATTCTGTTTGTCCTACTGTAGCAGGAAGCCAGCCTGAATCATATTCTTCAACCCAAGAAACAATTTGACTCCAATCATTATCAGCATAGCCGAATGTAATTCCATAAGTTTCACATCCTGCCTGAGGAGTAACATTTACAGTAAGATTGTAATAATTTACTTCTTCGCCATTGTTATTTGTAGTCGTCATCATATCTGACCAAGAGTAGTTCTCTTCTATAACGATAAAGTCAGAAGGATTGGTTGTGGTGAATTGTAAAATTTGGCAATCACCTCTTTCATCGTTAGCATTAACAGGAATAGCATAAAGAGTATAGTTTTCATTACGTACAAGACCTGAAAGAACATAGTCAGTTAGGTTGTCAATTATGTAATTATTGTTTTGAACACAGTAGTTATAAGCGTCATCGCAATTTTCAATATCATTGTCAATGAAATCATCGTTTGATGCGAACAAGATGTAAACTAATTTAGTATCTTCGTTCATTGTCAAAGTAACAGTAGCATAAGTTGCGCCTACTTGACCTGTAGTAAGTGTTACTGCAGCATCACCTTCACCGCCTTGGAAGATTGGAGTGTTAAGAATAACATATTCATAAACAATACCTCCGTCTGCAGTCTCAATAGCAACGATAACTAAATATTCACCCATTGGTTCAAGTCCTTCTCCGGTATATGTAACTTCACCGTCTATGTCTTGGTCTGGATTGTTAATAAATCCGTATCCTGCCAAATCAGACAAAGAATAACCGTAGTTTAAGAAATAAGAAATGTAACCTGATTCGTCTACAGTTACGGCATATTTAACAGCGCAACCGTTTTCGTCAGCTGAAATAGTGAAAGAGTAATCAACAAGAGAAGCATCTGCAGTGTTTGCAGTGTAAACAGGCTCTGATACAGTATAGTAAGGTGATACTGTAACCTCATAAGAATTACCTGCTATGTCACCGTTTGTGTTTGCTGCTGCAACCCAAAGAGTGTAATTTCCCGGTGCTACACCTGAGTAAACCAAACCTTCTTGTCCTGTATAGTATTTTGTTTCGGTATATTCATATACTGAATCTGCATCGTCATTAGGGTATTGCAGAGTATAAGCTTCGCTATAAAGAGAGATAACATAGTCTGCTACATTCTCGTTTACAGAAACATCGAAAGTAATCTTATCACAAGAAACCTCAATATTTTCTGCCGTAACCTCAGGAGTACCTGTTCCGCCTATTACAGTGGTAGTGAAAATAACTGAGTCTAAGGTTCCAAGTGTGTTGTTTACGTTGTAAGGGAATATGTAAAGATAATAAGTTGTTCCCGGAACAAGATTGTTCCAACCTACTGAATCTTGCTCTACGAAATCATTGTAGTAGTAAGTAGGTGTTGCTTGATTAGTGTAATAATCCAAAATATAGTCAGAATTAATTCCTTGATTAAACTGGTCTTCAGTAACAAGGGTTAGAAAATATTTGCTTGCCTCTTCATTCTTAGTTGTTGTAAGGTAAGCTTCAGTAGCTGTCACGCCGTAAACAGTAAGGTCTACAACAGCAGTTCCTGTTCCGCCTTGAGCAGTAACAGTAAAGGTTTCGGTTACAACTGTTTTTGTGCCGTCAGCAGTCAAAGACATAACATAGATTTCTCCTACTGTACCGGGATCAACACCCCAGAAAGAAAGATTTTCAGTATAGGTCTGAGTACCTGAACGCAATCCTAACTGTGTAGGATATTGAGCTCCATAGTAATCAATATACCAGTCCATTTCATCGGAAAGCTCGTCTTCATATTCAATAGCGTAGTCTTCCAACATTCCTTCCGGCCATACCTGTACGTAATATCCCGTTACATCATCATCAGGTGTGACGGTGAAAGTCAGCGTCGTTCCGCTGACAGAAACATTTGAAATGGTAGAAGAACCGTCTTTGAACGGAACTCCTCCGTTTTGTTGTGCAAATGATACTAATGAAAATATCACTGACAACATAAGAATAGTCATTCTCTTCATTTTAGTAATTTTTTTTGTTTAACGTTAAATTTTATGTTACTTTTGTTATATCTATTTCTTTAAGGTGCAAAAATAGTAAATATTTTCAACATTTAAAATCTTAGACTTACAATTTTTTTGCCAAACAAGGAAATAAGTATCGCTTTTTGCGAAGAAGAAAAACAAAAAAAACTGCTTTTGCAATACCCAAAAAGCAGTATTTTAATTCAAGAAAGCTATATTTTTTCAATGTATTACATAGCCTGTAAATTGAAATATTTAATTAAAAATAAGAATTTTAGCCTCTCATAAATAGAAAATGACGCTCAATTAATAAAAAAACTGTACTTAAGAAAAGATTGCATTTCTTTTTTTAAGTACTTGAAAATTTTATTTTTTCAGAAAAAATATCGCCTTTGATAAAAAAAGTGGCTTAAAACTACGTTCTCTCTGTACTAAAAAAGAGATTAAATAAAAAGGTGAAAGGGTTTTGCAAAGGCAAAACCCTTTCACCTTTTCGTTTAAAGTATATCTATCTTGAACGGATTTTCCATTGAAAGTCCTCCTTCTAATCTTTTCTGTATAAGATTGCCCAATCCGTCACGCAATTCCGCTATATTGCTCTTATGCAAAACACTTTGACAAAACGCATTCATAAGCAACATCTTTGCCTGTCTTTCTGATATGCCCCTACTTCTTAGATAATAAAGAGCCTCTTCGTCCAATTGTCCCGTTGTTGCGCCGTGTGAACACTGAACATCATCGTTATATATCTCCAAAACGGGACGTGTACTCATCTTTGCTTTATCTGTGAGAA
>JAFVAP010000061.1 GCA_017480455.1 Bacteroidales bacterium
ATTCATTCCCAAAGGAAGATTTAAATCTCCTTTCAAACGTATTTGCTTAGGAATGGTCTTGTCTATCAACTCCTCAACGGAAGACACTCCTATGGTTTTAAGCATCTTCTCTACGTCTTGCGGTTGCGGACCGTTGTGACGCTTTGCAAAATTATTTGTTATCATTGTTATACTTTTTATTATTTTTTATCTTCTCTGTCTTATCCTCTCTCAGCCAATGGATTACGGCTCAAGAAAGAACAAGTTTTTTTTACTCAGTCCGTTTATCCTATCGTTTTACAGGCACTATTCCAAACTTGCGGAAGAAAGTGCAACATCGCTCACCGTCTTTTTTATCATTCCCTGCAATGCAGTTCCCGGTCCTACCTCTATGAACTCTCTTGCGCCGTCGGCGTGCATATTCAAAACTATCTTGGTCCAAAGAACGGAAGACGTAAGTTGCTTAACCAAGTTGGCTTTTATCTCTTCAGGATTGGTGTGAGGCAAAGCGTCCACGTTTTGGTAAACAGGACAAACAGGAGTTGAGAAAACGGTGTTCTCTATTCCCTCTGCCAATTCTTGACGTGCGCTTTCCATCAAAGGAGAGTGGAACGCACCGCCCACTTTCAAAGGCAAAGCCCTCTTAGCACCTTTTTCCTTAAGCACGGCGCAGGCTTTCTCTATGGCAGCCACAGAACCCGAGATAACCAATTGGCCCGGGCAGTTGTAGTTGGCAGGCACTACCACGCCGTCGTCTATACTTGCACAAACCTGCTCAATGGTTGCATCGTCCAAACCTATGATAGCCGCCATGGTACTTGGGTTGGCCTCGCAGGCTTTCTGCATTGCATTGGCACGTACGGAAACAAGTTTCAATCCGTCTTCAAACTTCATGGCCTTGGCTGCTACAAGGGCCGAGAACTCTCCCAAAGAGTGTCCTGCCACCATTGAAGGAGTAAATCTCTCTCCCAAAGCCTGTGCCATTATTACCGAATGCAAAAAAACGGCAGGCTGGGTAACTTTGGTCTGTTTCAAATCCTCCTCAGTGCCGTTGAACATTATATCAGTTATAGAGAAGCCAAGTATCTCATTGGCTTTTTCAAACATTGCTTTACATTGTGAATTGCTTTCATACAGGTCTTTTCCCATACCTATGAATTGCGCTCCCTGTCCGGGAAATACAAATGCTTTTTTCATATTTGTCTGTGTTTTTTATAAAGTTTTGCAAAAATACAAAATTTTTTCACAATCAAATAATTTTCCTCCTTTTCTTTCACAAAGACATCAATAAGTTTGCAGGTCCGCAGACTTTAAGGCAAAAAAATATAATCTCCCCTTCCCTGTTTTCAGTCCTAAGAAAAATAACGGCAAAACCTATCCGCCCTGTCTGTGATAACAAGCAAAACAAAAAGCAAAAAGAACCCGTAGCAAAAACAAAACGAAGTTTCATAAAACCGAAACTTCATTTCGCTGCAACAAAATAAAGTTTTACAAAACTGAGACTTGCTTTCGTTTTCCTCACTTTGTTCAGCGGGTGAAAAGGGGTGTTTGATGAATTTTTTTTAATTTTTTCTTCATTTTAAGGCTCTGTTTGTTTTTATTTTCTTAAATTTGCTTCTGCTTTCGGGGACTTATCTCTTGGTGCAAAGGTGTATATATAATAATGTATATGTGTCATAAGATTGAAAAAACTGACTCCTTATATAATAAGGTACACACGCAAAAAGAAATAAATCCTCAAAAACAAGCAGAACTGACAGACAAAAAAGCAGATAAATAATTAAAGGTGACAAAATGTCAGTCTTTTCTTGCTTGGCACATAATTTGAGAAAAGGCTTTTATAAATTTTTGAATTTTTAAAAACTAATAAAAATAATATTACGATGAAAAAAGTAAATATCAAACCATTATCAGACAGAGTTTTGGTTAAACCGGCTGAGGCTGAGCAAAAAACTGCAACAGGTATCATTATTCCCGACACTGCTAAGGAGAAACCTATGGAGGGCGAAGTTATAGCCGTAGGTCCGGGAAAGAAAGATGAGCCTATGACAGTGAAAGCAGGTGATAAGGTATTGTACGGCAAATATTCGGGAACGGAAATAAACGTAGGCGATGAGCAATATCTTATTATGAGAGAGAGTGATATTTATGCAATTATCTAATCTGAACTGAAAAACAAAAAAAAGGAGAAAAGAAAAATGGCAAAAGAAATAAAATTCAACACCGAAGCAAGAGAGCAATTACGCAATGGTGTTAATGCTTTGGCAGACGCAGTTAAGGTTACACTTGGTCCTAAGGGCAGAAACGTTATTATAGACAAGAAGTTCGGAGCTCCTCACATCACCAAAGACGGTGTAAGTGTGGCTAAAGAGATTGACCTTGAGGACAACATAGAAAACATGGGCGCTCAATTGGTAAAAGAAGTTGCTTCCAAGACAGGCGATCAGGCAGGAGACGGAACAACTACCGCTACCGTATTGGCTCAAGCCATTGTGAACACAGGACTAAAGAACGTGGCAGCAGGCGCTAACCCAATGGATTTGAAAAGAGGTATAGACAAGGCTGTTGCAACTGTAGTTGCAGATTTAAAAAAGCGTTCACGCCAAATAGGTACTGCTCAAGAGAAAGTTGAACAGGTGGCTACCATTTCTGCTAACAACGATTCAGCCATAGGTTCTATGATAGCAGAAGCTATGAAGCAGGTTAAGAAAGAAGGTGTCATCACCATAGAAGAGGCTAAGGGCTTAGACACTACCGTTAAGGTTGTAGAGGGTATGCAATTCGACAGAGGATATCTTTCTCCTTACTTCGTGACTGATACTGAGAAAATGGAGACTGTTTATGACAATCCTTTCATTCTTATATATGACAAGAAGATTTCCAATATGAAAGAATTTCTTCCTGTTTTGGAGAAAGTGGTTCAAACAGGCAGAGCCTTGTTGATAATTGCTGAAGACATAGACGGAGAAGCCCTTGCTACATTGGTTGTAAACCGTTTGAGAGGTTCTTTGAAGATAGTTGCGGTTAAAGCACCGGGCTTCGGCGACAGAAGAAAAGAAATGTTGGAAGATATTGCCATACTTACAGGCGGAACAGTTATCTCAGAGGAAAAAGGATTTAAACTTGAGGATGCAACTTTGGAGATGTTAGGTTCAAGTGCTAAGATAACCGTTGATAAAGACAACACAACCATAGTTTCAGGTAACGGAAGCAAAGATGCTATCAAGGCAAGAGTTGCACAAATCAAGGCTCAGATAGAAAAAACCACTTCTGACTATGACCGTGAGAAACTACAGGAACGTTTAGCCAAACTTGCAGGAGGTGTTGCCGTTATCTACGTAGGAGCAGCCTCTGAGGTAGAAATGAAAGAGAAGAAAGACCGTTTTGATGACGCTCTTCACGCAACAAGAGCTGCTTTGGAAGAAGGTATAATCCCGGGCGGCGGTGTTGCTTACATCAGAGCAATAGCAGCTTTGAAGAACGTTAAAGGCGAAAACGAAGACGAGAATACAGGTATCCAAATCATCAGACGTGCATTGGAAGAGCCGTTGCGTCAAATCGTTGAGAACGCAGGTTTGGAAGGCAGCGTTGTTGTCAATAAAGTAAAAGAGTTAAAGGGCGACGAGGGTTACAATGCAAGAGCTGACAAATACGAAGACTTGCACAAAGCAGGCGTCATAGACCCTACTAAGGTTGCAAGAGTAGCTTTGGAGAACGCAGCTTCTATAGCAAGTATGATACTTACAACAGAATGTGTTCTAAGTGAAATAAAAGAGCCTGCACCTGCTGCACCTGCAATGCCGCAAGGCGGAATGGGCGGAATGTATTAATGACACTAAAAAACATAATCAAATCATAGAATTTTTCATGGAATTTTTTTGGGGTATGGGTGTGAATCTATACCCCTCTTTTTTTGCTTCTACCACACCCTAAGTTCCGAACAACGCAAAGAAAAGAAATATCAACAACATGCTTTTGCGGTTAGGCTTGTGTTAAGATTTTGTTTAAGGATAGGGAGTTTAATAAACAGAGTAAGTAAAAGAAATATCGACAAAGGCTTTTGCGGTTAATATTGTGATAAGATTTTGTTTAGGGAGCGGGAGTTTTCCGAACAACGCAAGGAAAAGAAATATCAACAACATGCTTTTGCAGTTAATATTGTGATAAGATTTTGTTTAGGGAGCGGGAGTTTTCCGAACAACGCAAGGAAAAGAAATATCA
>JAFVAP010000062.1 GCA_017480455.1 Bacteroidales bacterium
CAACATTGAGTGTTAAGGGATTGAATGAAGATGCAACGATAATATTAACCGACCAACAGGGAAAAGTAATCTCTACTACGAAACTTGCTAATGGCAGTGAGATAGCAGAGATAGAGACGACAACTCTTGCAAGCGGAGTTTACTATGTAAGGATACAGACTGCAAATGCTGTAAGAACGGAGAAACTTATCAAGAAATAAACTTCTAACTTGCAGATAAGATAAAACACTAATCAAGGTTGCCGACCGACAGTCGGCAACCTTTTATTTTTATAGAAGGAAATACACAAACAAAACCCCACACTCCGACTGAGACAAAAACCCTTAAAAACCACCTAATTAAGAAGCGAAAAAATAAAACGAAGTTTCAGAAAACTGAGATTTGATTTCAGAGTAACGAATCTTCGTTTTATTTTTCTGAAACTTCGTTTTATTTTCTTGAGATTTGAACTTGAGTTTTTGAAGTATAACTACAACGGTTAAAAACCTAATTTTGAGAATTTTGAAATTAAGTTTTGTATCGGCTGAAATAAAATTTCAGTTTTATAAGACTTAGTTCTATTTTTATTGAAATTTGAACCTGCGTTTGTGAAATGATAATTCAACTATAAAAAAACTTCGTTTTATTTTATTGATATTAAAACCTGAGTTTGTGATGACTTAGAGATGCTGAAATAATTAAATGTATTAAAAAGCAGATACTTTTTTTTGAGAGAAAAAAAATAGTCTTCTCTTTGAAGGAATATTGATTTAAGGTTTTATACTTTTGCTTGCTGTAAATTAAGAAAATATTTGAATGAACTTAGAACGGCGAAATGTTTGTACAATCTGATTTTTATTGATTTGCTTATTAGTTCAGCCTATTTTGAAGAGAGAAATAAACGCTTTATTTTAAAGCAATGCTCAATTTATGTAGAATAAAATACCTATCTTTGCAAAAAATTATCTTATTAATAATGCAAAACATTAATTTTATTGATTGGTCTGAGATAAGATATGCAGAAGCTCTGGAAAGGCAGACAGAGATATTTAACCGTAAGGTGAAAGAGAAAATAGAGGGAAGCAGTTCTGTCTCCCAAGACTTTATTCTTTGCGAACATAACAATGTGTATACCATCGGTAAACATGGGAAAGAAAGCAATATGTTAGTAAGCGGAGAGTTTCTGAAAAAGATAGATGCAGAGGTTTTCAAGATAAACAGAGGCGGAGACATAACCTACCACGGGAGGGGTCAGATAACAGGTTACCCGAGTTTGGATTTAGATGCTTTAAATCTCGGAATAAGGGATTATATCTTTCTTTTGGAGGAAATGGTTATCAAAACAATGAGTGAATATCAAATATCCTGTTCCAGATTGGAGGGAGCGACGGGTGTTTGGATTGATGCACATACAAAGAAAGCAAGAAAAATTTGTGCAATAGGAGTAAAGGTTTCGCGTGGCATTACAATGCACGGATTTGCTCTTAATGTCAATACTGATTTAACTTATTTCAATTACATAAATCCTTGTGGCTTTGTTGATAAAGGAGTAACAAGTATGGCGAAAGAACTTATCGGTGAAGTGAATATTCAAGAAGTGAAGCAAAGATTATATAAAAATTTCAGTGAATTGATAAACAAAAATATAAAATAAAGATGAACAGACAAGAATTAATCTCTTTGATAAACAAAAAACAAAGTTATCTTTGTGTAGGATTAGACAGTGATATAGAGAAACTTCCTCAGCATCTTATGAAAGAGGAAGACCCTGTTTTTGAATTCAATAAAAGAATAATAGATGCAACACTGCCCTATACTGTTGCTTATAAACCTAATCTTGCTTTTTATGAGAGCAACGGGGTACAAGGACTTGTTTCTTTAAAAAAAACAATGGATTATCTGAAGTCAAAAAGGACTGAATGCTTTGTTATTGCTGATGCCAAGAGAGGAGATATAGGCAATACATCTAAACAATATGCCAAAGCCTTTCTTTCTCCTAAGGGAGATTTTGATTTTGATGCTATCACGATAGCTCCTTATATGGGACAGGATTCTGTGATGCCTTTTTATGAATTTGAAAACAAGTGGGTTATTCTTCTTGCCCTAACGAGCAATGGCGGTGCTGAAGATTTTCAATATACAGAAGACAAGGACGGAATGAAACTCTTCGAAAAGGTTATAAAGACTGCTCAGTCATGGAATACTGACAAAGGAAACTTAATGTTTGTATGCGGAGCAACAAAGGCTGAAAAATTCACCGAAATACGTAAACTTGCTCCTGAACACTTTCTTTTAGTTCCGGGAGTCGGCGCTCAAGGAGGTTCGCTCGAAGAGGTAAGTAAATATGGATTGAACAAGGATTGCGGACTTTTGGTAAACTCTTCCCGAGGTATTATTTTCGCAGATAAAAGCGAAGATTTTGACAAGGCAGCAAAAGAAAACGCAATGCAATTACAGAAAGAAATGCACTCTTATTTGCAAAGAATTTAATAAAACTTTAACATACTGCATCGTTATACACGGTAGAAGTCACCTTGTCGGATTTTAATCTATTTTTTCGGCAAGGTGATTTTTTAGGTACTTGAAAATAAATTAAGAGATAAATATTTGGTACTTTGCTCTTTAAAGACAGGAAAAGCGGATATGAAAGAAGGAAAGATTACAATAAAAGTTCAGACTTACGAAAGCCCCTGCGGAAAACTTATACTCGGAACTTACGGTGAAAAACTCTGCCTTTGCGATTGGGAAGATGAAAAAAGACATCCTAAAATCAAAAAACGCATCAGCAAACTCCTCCATTCAGAATATACAATAGAAAAAAGTCCTTTACTTGTGAAAGTTTCGGAGGAATTAGACGAATATTTTTCAGGAGAAAGACAGGAGTTCGATATTCCTTTACTGCTCTTAGGTTCTGAATTTCAGAAAAAAGTGTGGCAATCCTTGTTGTCCGTACCCTACGGCAAAACGATTTCTTACGGAATGTTAGCAAAAGAAATAGGAGACTCTAAATCAGCGAGAGCTGTTGCCTGTGCAAACGGCGCAAATGCAATATCCGTCTTCGTTCCCTGCCACAGAGTTATAGGAAGTGATAATTCACTGACGGGTTACGGCGGAGGCTTGGGTGCAAAACGATATTTGCTTAACCTGGAATGCGGATACGGATTATTCTGTCTTTAATATGTAGGGGAGAAACTATATTTGTCAGTTTTTTTATTTGTTTATGACAATTTGTCAGTCATTTTTATTTGGCATAAACTTTGAAAACTTGTAATTGTTCTTGCAATGTATGCAAGGACAAAAGGAAAAAAGAGTATTAATAAAAAAACAAATAAATAAAATGGGAAAAATAATCGGAATAGACCTTGGAACTACGAACTCTTGCGTAGCAGTTATGGAAGGTAATGAAACAGTCGTAATACCTAACAGCGAAGGTACGAGAACAACTCCTTCGGTTGTGGGATTTACTAAAGATGGTGAAAGAAAGGTTGGAAATCCTGCTAAAAGGCAAGCAATAACCAATCCTCAGAATACAATTTACAGTATCAAGAGATTTATGGGTAATATGTTCGATCAAGTACAGGAAGAGATAAAACATATACCTTACAAAGTATCACGCGGAGACAACAACACGCCTCGTGTAGATATAAACGGAAGACTTTATACCCCGCAGGAGATTTCTGCAATCATTTTACAGAAAATGAAAAAGACAGCAGAGGATTATCTTGGCCAGAGTGTAACTGAAGCTGTTATCACAGTACCTGCTTATTTCAATGATTCACAACGTCAAGCTACCAAAGAGGCAGGAGAAATCGCAGGATTGAAAGTAAGACGTATTATCAACGAACCTACTGCAGCTGCATTGGCTTACGGTTTGGATAAAAAGAATTCTGACTCTCACATAGCAGTGTTTGACCTTGGAGGCGGTACATTCGATATAAGTATTCTTGAACTTGGTGACGGAGTTTTTGAAGTAAAATCCACCAACGGAGATACCCACCTTGGAGGAGACGATTTTGACAGAAAGATAATAAACTTCCTTGCTGAGGAATTTATGAAAGACAATCCTAATGTGGATTTAAGAAAAGACCCTATGGCTCTTCAACGTCTTAAAGAAGCTGCTGAAAAAGCTAAGATAGAACTTTCTTCCTCAACACAGACTGAAATAAATCTTCCTTACATAACTTCTATCGACAATGTGCCTCAGCACTTAAACGTAACACTTACAAGAAGCAAATTCGAACAACTTTGCGATGACCTTATCAAACGTTGTTTGATACCTTGCGAGAAAGCTTTACAAGATGCAGGTTATGATAAGAGCAAAATAGATGAAGTAATTCTTGTCGGCGGTTCTTCACGTATTCCTGCCGTTCAGCAATTGGTTCAAAACTTCTTCGGAAAGGCTCCTAACAAATCAGTAAACCCTGACGAGGTTGTTGCTATCGGTGCTGCAATACAGGGAGGTGTCCTTACAGGTGAAGTTAAAGATGTTTTGTTGCTTGACGTTACTCCTTTGTCATTGGGAATTGAGACTTTGGGAGGTGTTATGACCAAGTTGATTGATGCAAACACAACTATTCCTACTAAGAAATCACAAGTTTTCTCTACGGCACAAGACAATCAGCCGAGCGTTGAAATCAATGTATTGCAAGGAGAGAGAACGCGTGCTATGGATAACAAGTCTCTCGGCAGATTTATTTTAAGCGATATTCCGCCTGCAAGAAGAGGAGTGCCGCAAATAGAGGTTACATTCGACATTGACGCAAACGGTATCTTGAATGTATCTGCCTTAGACAAAGCAACAGGAAAACAACAGAGCATAAAGATAGAGGCATCAAGCGGTTTGTCAGAGGAAGAAATTAAAAGAATGAAGGCAGACGCAGAAGCACATGCTGATGAAGACAAAAGAATGAAAGAAGAAGCAGACAAAATAAATGCAGCTGATGCAATGATATTCCAAACTGAGAATTTCTTGAAAGAAAATGCTGACAAAGTGCCTGCAGATAAGAAATCGGAAGTTGAAAGTGCATTAAAGGATTTGAAAGATTCACATGCAAGCAAGAACATCGCAGGAATAGACTCTGCGACAGAACGGTTGAATAATATTCTTCAAAGTGTCAGCCAGAATATGTATCAAGGTGCAAATCCAAATCAAGGTCAGCCTCAAGACAATGCTGCTCAAGAGAACACCAATACTAACAACGGCACCCAAAACGGCGGAGACAATGTGACGGATGCAGATTTTGAAGAAGTAAAATAAGGATAACATAACTTCAAAAAAATAACTTAATCCAATTAACGCTGTATGACAATCTTATCATGCAGCGTTTTATTTTTGTAAAGCATTAAGTTATTTATCTGTTTTCTGAATACAATCTAAACTTTTTAATTCGTACTTGCTCAAAATAAAAAGACTTTTCCCTATGTAATCTCCATGCAACAACCTTTCTAAAAAAACATCTGTCGCAATGCTAATTCTTCACCCAGAAACTATCTTTTATAGCCCTATCCATGCGAAAACAAAAAACTATGTCTAATCATACCTTTTTAGAATTATTACTACTAACTGCCAATTTCTCTCTCATAAAACTAAAATTTAATTTCAGCATATCAAAATTAGGGTTTTAACCGTTGTATTTATACTTAATAAACTCAAGTTCAAATAAGATACTATATTAAAAAGTGTGTAAGAGAGGTAAATATTCTTTGCAAAGATATACATAA
>JAFVAP010000063.1 GCA_017480455.1 Bacteroidales bacterium
CATAGGGGAAGGGGCTTATTCAAATTGTGACAGATTAGTGAATGTAACTCTGAGTGATAATGCAAGGAGAATAAGTAACAATGCTTTTCAAAATTGTTTCCGTTTGCAAAATATAAATCTCGGAAAGAATATTGATACCATCGGGAAGCATGCTTTTGAGGGGTGCATAAGATTAAACAAGCCTTTGTTCTCGGATTCTTTACAATATATCGGAGACTCAGCTTTCCGTCGCTGTCGTTTGTTTGACAGTCTTTTGACTATACCCTCTAAAGTAAATTATATAGGACAGATGGCTTTTGATTCTTGTATCAATATTACTGCTATGAAAATAAAGGCCGAAACACCTCCTATTATCTTTGCAAATACTTTTAAAACTATAGACAACAATATTCCTGTTTATGTACCTTGTGAAAAAGTTATAGATTATTATACAACAGATAATTGGGAAAACTTTCCCAACATTTCGGAGTATTCTCCTTTTGAAATAAACGTATTTTCGGAAAATGACAATATGGGAAAAGCAGATGTAATACAAGATCCTACTTGCAACAATCACCAAACGATAATAAAAGCAACAGCGAATGATTCTTATCATTTTGTTAAATGGAACGACGGAAATGGAAACAATCCTAGAATTTTTTTTGCGGATAGCGATACTAACTTCACTGCTATCTTTATGCAAAACACAGCATTTCTAACTATACACAGCAACGATTCTGTCATGGGAAATGTTACAGGAACAGGCTTATATGAATATAGACAAAACGTAATTATAACAGCTAACCCTAAAACAAATTATCATTTTCTTAAGTGGTCAGATGGTAGCACCGACAATCCGCGTATAATACTTGCAACTCAAGATTCTTCCTTTACTGCAATTTTTGTCTCAAACATATCTAACGTTTCCGTTTTAAACAATAATACCGACATGGGAACAGTCAATGGTTCAGGTGTTTATTATTATCAAAATCAAATAGTAATCTCTGCTACTGCTAACTATGGTTATCATTTCACTCAATGGGATGATGGTAATACAGACAATCCTCGCACTATCCAAATAGACAGAGACTCTGTTTTTAGAGCAAATTTTGCAGTAAACATTTACTCTCTTTCTATAAACAGCAGCAATACACAAATGGGATATACATACGGTACGGGTAATTATAATTATCTTGCTACTGTAGGAATATCTGCTACAGCAAACTATGGATATCATTTCTCTTCATGGAGTGATGGCAATGAAAATAATCCTAGAACACTGACAATCGAAAGAGATTCTTCCTTTACAGCCCAGTTTGTAGCAAATTCATACTACATAAATACAGAAGCAAATGACCCTGTGATGGGTAGCGTTTATGGTGGAGGAAGTTATAGCTATAATAGCCAGAAGATTATTTCAGCCTCAGCAAATTATGGATATCATTTTACTCAATGGAATGACGGAAATACAGATAATCCACGTACTATAACAATTACAAATAATGCAAACTACATTGCATTGTTTGCAATAAATACTTATGATATAATAACAAACTCTTCCAATCCAGCGATAGGTACAGCCTCAGGCGGAGGCACATACGAGTACAATACCCCTGTAAATATAAGTGCCAATGCAAACTATGGTTACCATTTTACTCAATGGTCTGATGGCAACACTGACAATCCGCGTTTAATCACCGTAATTCAAAATACCACTTATACTGCACAATTCACTTTAAATTCTTATACCATTGAAGTAGAAAGCAATAGTAGTACTATGGGCAGTACCAGGGGGAATGGAGCTTATCTCTACAACAGTGTCGCAACCATATCCGCTATTGCAAACTATGGTTATCATTTCATTTCTTGGAGCGACGGCAATACAGAAAATCCGCGTTCATTTATCGTCACCAAAAATGAAAATATTACTGCCTTGTTTGATTACAATCTTTATAATATTTCAGCTTCAAGCAGCAATCTTTCACAAGGCTCTATACTTGGATCTGGAACATATAATTTCAATTCTGTTATTTCTCTCACGGCTTTACCTTCAGAACACTATCACTTTCTACGTTGGAATGATTATATTACAGACAACCCACGTACAATTAGCGTCGTGCAAGATTCTGTATTCACGGCATACTTTGAAATAGACACCCATAGAGTATCACTTGTTTCTGTAAATGCAAATATGGGAACAGTGGAAGGCGATGGTTATTTTAATTACGGCAGTTTGCAGAATATCGTTGCAAATGCTAATTATGGTTATCATTTTACCCACTGGTCAGACAACAATCCGAACAATCCAAGAAATTTATTTATAACACAAGACACCAATCTTATAGCTTACTTTATTGCAAACGATTACGAAGTTGTCTCATATACGACTGACACAAACCAAGGAACAATAGAAGGAAACGGAATTTATGGTTATCTTTCCCATGCTACACTTACCGCCACCGCTAAGTATGGATATCACTTTGTAAAATGGTCAGACGAAAACACAGATAACCCAAGAAATATCACCGTAGTTCAAGACATCTCCCTTTATGCCGTTTTTGAGCCTAACGTTTACAATCTATTAACACAAACAAATAGTGATTATATGGGTACTGTTACAGGGGCAGGAGAATACAATTACATGACAAATATTAGTCTCACTGCTATTCCTAATGAACATCACCATTTCATTTCATGGTGTGATGGAATAACTCAAAATCCAAGAAATATCATTCTTACTAAAGACTCCATTTTTACTGCAATTTTTGAATTAGAAAACCACATTGTTTCTTTGAATATCAACAATCAGTCTCTGGGAATTGTTACAGGTGCTGGTGTTTACAATTATGGCGAAGAGATTACTATAAGTTGTGAAAGCATTGCAGGACATCATTTTCTATCATGGCAAGACGGTAATACAGATAATCCACGCAATGTTATCATTACACAAGATACAAATTTTATAGCGACTTGTGTCATAGACACATTTATTGTTGAGGTAAGAGGTAATGATACTCTTGCAGGCAATGTCACAGGTTCAGGTGCATATACCTATAATGAACAAATAAGCATTTCAGCCACAGCAAATGAACACTATCATTTTATTTCTTGGAACGACGGCAACACAAGTAATCCTAGATTGCTAACAGTGGATAAAGATAGTGTCTTTATAGCATTATTTTCTGAAAATGAACGATATAATTTACAAGTAATAAGCAATAATACTACTATGGGAGAAGTTTATGGCTCCGGTGTATATTATGCAGGAGAGAGAATAGAAATAAAAGCAATTGCAAACGAACATCATCATTTTATTTCTTGGCAAGACGGTAATACAGATAATCCTCGTTTTATTAATTTAGTTTCAGACTATATTTATGTTGCAAACTTCTCTAAAAATGTATACACTTTGAGAGTAGAAAGTGAAAATCTGAATATGGGCACAACTATAGGAAGCGGAGAATATGAATATAAAGACATTGCAGTTATTTCCGCTATTTCCGAAGAAGGATATAAATTCCTTCAATGGAATGACGGAAATACTGACAACCCAAGAGAAATAACCGTAGAAGATAATGCAACTTTCATCGCCAACTTTGAAAAATACAACGGTGTTGGATTAACATCTTTTGACGAACACACAATTATACTATACCCAAATCCTGCAAAAGATTACATTATTTTTGAATACGGACATAATATTTCCGCTAAAGAATTGAAAATAACCGATATTATAGGCAGAACAATTGCAATTTACCCTCTTAATCCTACTCAAATCAAACAGATTATTAATATTTCCGACTATAAAAAAGGAACTTATATCTACTATTATGGTAATATTTCAGGTAAATTTATCGTAAAATAACTTATAAAAAGAAGAAAATAAATATAACTGCAACTTAGGGTAATTTTTTTCATCTAAGGATAAATTATAGCAAATAAAACAGAAACATATGATCACCCACTTCTTGCAAGAAAAACGGGATTACGGTATCACTTATTCATATCACTGCTGCATTGATAGGCTGTCAGCAGTAGCCGTATGTCAGCAATCTAAAACTGCAAAAATGAGAAACGAAGTTCTCTCATCAAGATATATAAACATGCAGTCCCTCCACACAACCAAATGCCGCAGCGAGGAACTGCCCGTTGTTGTAGGCAGAGCCAACGGCACACCACTTCCTGTTGCGCTTCTCACGACACCTCACTTCATTAGTTTTTTCAGTAGTATTAGGTTTCTATGTATGGGATAGGATTCGCTCCTCCAGTCAGGACAGACGCTCAAAGTAAGTTGGGCAGGGTCGAACTTGAATATTCGTTCACCAGCTTAGGTCGTGTTAGAGGCGAATCACTTCGTTGGTAAAATACCTTGTGCTGCCCTTCCCGTTGTGTGCTAGTGTACTTCTGTGAGTACTTTGTCGAGTACATTATAATACTTGTTAATAATAAATTATGGTTGGTTATTAAGGTTTTCTTCGTCTATGTGTTAAAATTAAATCAAATAAGAGCCTTTGGTGGCAACTTTCTCAACTCTTCCGCTTTTGGATGCTACATCTACAAAAGAAAGCATTATTGTTATAACAATACCCTAAAAACTATAAATGATTAAAGATTGAAAGGATGTCTTATGAAACACCAGTCTAAAACAACGTATGGCGTTTAGGAAAGAGTGTCATCATCTGCATTAGGCTCCAACACTTGGTATGCTCCTATGTTATCACATAATCGTTGTGCTTTCCTACTCGAATGGAGATAATCGGGACAATTCATAGCATCAGATGGACTCTTAATGGGTTTATTATTGTTGCATTTATGCTCTAACCATGTTTCTGAATACCAATGGTGTTTACAGAGCCAACAATTAATCACTTTTTTACCTCTCAGACTGGCAATAGCCAACCCTTCTCGATAGGCAGAAAACAGATTATTATATGGAAAGTGGATCTCAAATAGCGAGGAATCCTCTATATGGGCAACTCCATAAGACATACAACTATGTTCGTGCAATCTAACTTGGCCTTTCCCATTTCGGTTAATAAAAAACACCGTTACAGGGTTTTGGTTGCTACAATGTTTTGCCCGATTGTGTTTCTTGAAATTGTGAAAATCTATTTGGATTTGCACGTGAGCTTCCCTCCAATAGTCATATTTTGAAGTTTCTTCAATTGAATAAAGGGCAGACAGGTCATCGGTATGTTTGGGAATGTGTATCTCAATTATTCTCATTCCGGAATCTAACTTTTCTTGTTCGCAAGAATGAGTGACTGCTATTTCGATAAAGCAAGGTTCACGGTTAGGCTTACTGCTATTACAAAGCAAAATATCAGCCACATAGCCATTATACTCTGATTCCAACTCGCATGTATCGTAAAACTCTTTTAGGTCGAAGCGGAGTTTTATATACCCAATACAGGAACAATCTGAAACATCTTTGTATGTACAGGTATCAATTGTACCACATTCACTTAACCCATCGTACTGAACGTAAAAATGTTCTTGGCTATCGAAAAGGTCTTTAATGTATTGTTTTGCATATCGATGTAAGTAAGTTTCTGCATTACAATCGAATGTTTGTTTGTGGCTGAAGTGGTGTTCCTTTATCTTTCCCTTCTTGGCAATCATCTCTTTTCCACATCCAATGCAATAATATACTGTACCCGATTGAGCGTCACCAATCGGAACGATTTTTCCATCTATATCTTTTGCATTGTGGTATTTTATCATTTTTGAGAATGATATTTTATTAGTGCAAAGATAGTAATAAATTCTGAATCAGCGAAGAATATTTGCAACAACTTTGTAAATTTCTGCAACTCTGCCTTGACGGGAACACATTGCAGAGCGAACGCTTTCAGAAACAAATCACTGTATCAGAATCTCTGAAGAAAAATCTTTGGCAACAAACCGTCCAAAGCAAAATTCACAATCAAGCGATGCTGCTTAAGGAAATGGGTGTTCCTGTTAAAAATATGCTTTATTGGTCTAAGAGTGTTTTGAGCGGCGACAGTAAAAACCACGAAGCAAGGGCAGCGGCTTATTATTGGGAAAACATACTTCAAAACAAGGAAAACTTCCGCAGGGAGCGTTTCGGCATCTACCCAAATAATTTTTTTAACTACGCTTATGCGGTTTTGCGTGCCATAGTTGCAAGAAACCTTGTCGGTTCAGGGCTTTTGCCGACCTTGGGTATTCATCACAAAAACAAATACAATGCTTTCTGTCTGGCAGATGATATTATGGAGCCTTACCGTCCTTTTGCTGACAAAACAGTATTGGAAACCATGAAAAAATATCCTGAATGCCAAAGTTTGGAAAAAGAAATAAAGGCTATGCTCCTTAGTTTACCCGTCACAGACGTAAAAATCAGCAAACAAACACGTCCTCTTATGCTCGCAGTAAGCGAAACAACATCCTCTTTAGCCCAATGCTTCGCAGGAAAAAGAAGAAAAATCAAATATCCTTCTTACAATGGATAGATTTAATGCTTACAGAGTTATGTGGATTTTAGTTTTTTTTGATTTGCCGACAGAAACCAAGAAAGACAGAAAAATATACAACGATTTCAGAAAAGGTTTGCTCAAGGACGGATTTTCCATGTTTCAGTTTTCCATTTACTTACGGCATTGCATAAGCAAAGAAACAGCCGAGGTGCATATCAAAAGAGTTAAACGCATTTTGCCTCCCAAAGGTCATATCGGTATCATAAGCGTAACGGATAAACAATTCGGAAATATGGAAATATTCTACGGCAAAAAAGAAGAAAGTCTTCCGCCTATCAGTCAGCAACTTGAACTCTTCTAAGCAAGTCTTCACTACTCTGACTTTCAGCATAAGTAAATACTTTTTCCTAATATCTGGAAACAAAAGCAAATTTCCTAAAAATAAAACTTGATTTTAATTTTCTGAAACTTCGTTTTTACTTTTTCATACGCCTCTTTATACCATTACTTATTAGGATAAATAAAAAACGAAAGAGGCTGTGAAAATTCTGTTTTCCAACCTCTTTCTTATTGAAACAAAAAAGGAAAGTATCTGTAAGCCGGATTCTGTCGTGTCCTATCATTAATCTAGACCATGTTTTGCAACAATGGTTCAATCGTTCTACCCCTCAACAATACCGAGCAAGTACTTGCTGTTGATATACTTGAACTTTCAACGCATAAGGTTTACACAAGAAACTTATCACTAAGTTTCCCTACAGGCTCTTACCCTGATTTTCCACCCTTACCCGCAAAAAAGAAGTTGGATTAGAGATTAAAAAAAAATCAAACTTCAAAACAAATTACGGGCGGTTATTTTCTGTTGCACTATCTGTCAATAATCTCTTTTTATTCCGAAAGCAGACAAAATAAAGTCTAAAAAGAAACTATCGCCTGTCTGTTAGGCAGTATGCCGCTCTGTGTTGTCCGGACTTTCCTCTCAAAGAAATCAAAGCGATTTCTTTCAGCGATAGGATAATACTTCCCTTTATATCAGCAAAAGCAAATATCAACAAAGGCAAGGTTGCACACACAATGGCACAACCTACCTTTATGATTATAAATCGTTATTCTGCTCTTTCAATTGATGCTTGTGCTGCTGCCAAACGTGCCAACGGAACACGGAACGGTGAGCAGGAAACATAATTGATACCGCATTGATAGAAGAATTTCACACTCTCAGAGTCACCGCCATGCTCTCCGCAGACACCGATACGAAGTTTCGGATTGGTCTTTCTTCCGCTCTCAATAGCCATTTTAACCAAACGTCCTACGCCGTCAAAATCTATTGTCTGGAATGGGTCTCTCTTCAAAATCTTCTTTGTGGTGTAGTCTGCAAGAATAGAGTTCACGTCGTCTCTTGAAAAACCGAAAGTCATCTGAGTCAAGTCATTGGTTCCGAAAGAGAAGAAATCAGTTATTGCAGCTATCTGATCGGCTACCAAAGTTGCACGCGGTATCTCTATCATCGTACCGAATTTGAAGTTTATCATAGCTTGCTGTTCTTTTTCTACCTCTGCGTGTATCTTATCGCAAAGTTTTTTCTGGTGTTTCAACTCTTCAACGCTTATTGTCAAAGGTATCATTATCTCTAACTCCGGATTGAAGCCTTCTTTTCTTGCTTCAGCCTCAGCAGTGAACAAAGCACGGAACTGTAACTCAGAAATCTCCGGATAAAGTATACCAAGACGGACTCCGCGTATACCCATCATAGGATTAACTTCTTGAAGCGCTTCGATACGTGTTTTTAATTCATCTATGGTTATTCCTAATTTTTTAGCCAAAGTTTTTTGCTGAGCAGCGTCTTTAGGAGCGAACTCGTGCAAAGGAGGGTCCATCAAACGGATAGTAACAGGTTTGCCTGTCATTATTTTTAACGTACTCTTGACAGACTCTTTCATATAAGGAAGAAGTTCATTCAAGTAAGCCTTTCTTTCTTCAGTGGTGTCGGAAAGAATAATCTTTCTCATAACTGCTAAAGGCTCTTCGGAGTTTTCTCCGTAGAACATATGCTCTATTCTGAACAAACCTATACCTTTTGCTCCGAAGTCAAGGGCTTGCTGAGTATCTGCAGGGTTATCTGCATTGGTTTCAACTCCAAGCGTAGGATATTTGTCTACGATAGCCATAAACTCCTTGAATAACGGAGAATCGGTAGCCGAAACCATTTTTATTTCACCTGCATATACATTTCCCTTTGAACCGTTCAAAGAAATGACGTCACCTTCGTGGAAAATATTACCGCCGATGTTTACTTCCTTGGTTGCCATATCAATAGAAAGGTCTTCGCTTCCTACAATACAACATTTACCCCAGCCTCTTGCAACAAGGGCTGCGTGAGAAGTCATACCGCCTCTTGCAGTGAATATACCGTCAGCAGCACGCATACCCTCAACGTCTTCAGGGTTGGTTTCCTCTCTTACAAGTATTGCTTTCTCTCCGTTTTTGTTCAAGCGGATTGCTTCTTCCGAAGAAAGGGCTATTTTTCCGCAAGCACCGCCGGGACCTGCAGGAAGTCCGTTACCGATAACCTTGAAATTCTCTTCATCTTTTGCATCAAGGATTGGGTGAAGTAATTCGTCAAGTTGTTCAGTGCTTACTCTTAGTATTGAAGTCTGCTCAGTAATAAGGCCTTCTTTCAACATATCCATTGCCATCTTAACAGAGGCTGTTCCCGTACGTTTTCCGACACGGCACTGCAACATATAGAGTTTTTTATGCTGAATGGTGAATTCTATATCCAACATATCATGATACCAACGCTCCAAGATGTTTCTTACATCGCAAAGTTCTTTATAAACTTCAGGCATACTTTCCTGCAAAGACAACATATGCTCATTGTGACGGTTCTTGGTCTCATTGTTCAACGGATTAGGGGTTCTTATACCTGCCACAACGTCTTCTCCCTGTGCGTTTATCAACCACTCACCATAGAAGTTGTTATCTCCCGTTGCCGGGTCTCTTGTAAAGGCTACACCTGTTGCAGAGTCTTCTCCCATGTTACCGAATACCATTGCCTGAACATTAACTGCTGTTCCCCAGTCCTCAGGTATCTTTTCTATTCTTCTGTAGGAAACGGCCTTGTCTCCCATCCAAGATTTAAACACGGCTTTCACTCCTCCGATTAACTGTTCTTTAGCATCGTCAGGAAATTCCACGCCAAGTTTCTCTTTGATTATAGCCTTAAATTCCTCAGCCAACGATTTCAAATCCTCACTTGTCAAATCAGTATCGGATTTGTAGCCTTTGCTTTCTTTATAATTATCAAGTCTTATGTCAAGTATTTTTCTTATGCCGATACCGTCAGCAGGTGCTTTGCCCTCTGCTTTTTCCATAACAACGTCAGCATACATCATAATCAGACGTCTGTAAGAGTCGTAAACAAAACGCTCATTGTCCGTCTGCTTTATAAGACCGGGGATAGTTGCAGTAGAAAGTCCTATGTTTAAGACCGTATCCATCATACCCGGCATTGAAATTCTCGCACCCGAACGGCAGGAAACCAAAAGCGGATTGTCTTTATCGCCGTATTTAGCGCCCATTATCTTACCTATTTGGTCTACTCCGTTCCACACTTGTAAAGATAACTCATCCGGAAGTTTGCAATCGTTTGCATAATAGTCAGTACAACATTCAGTAGTAATAGTAAAACCGGCCGGAACAGGGAGTTTCAAAAGACACATCTGAGCCAAATTCGCTCCTTTACCGCCAAGAAGATTTTTCATCTTAGCATCGCCCTCGGCTTGCATATTTCCGAAGGTGTAAACATATTTTTTTGCCATAATAAAAATTAATTATAATTATAGATTTGTAGATTTCGCTAAATAATAGTTTGCAAAAATAATACTTTTTTCTGAAAAAAATTAAAAATTACTCTAAAAAACTGACTTTTGAAGCATAAAAAATATTCAATGGCTTAACTTTCATCAAAGCACGGTAAAGCACGGTAAAAATAAAACCAAGTTTCACCGCAGCGAAACTTGATTTTAATTTTCTGAAACTTCGTTTTAAAAAACTGAGATTTGATTTCAGCCAAGGAGGAAATGAGACTTTTTATTACCGTGATTTTAACGCAATTGTTTTATCTCACCATTTGTTGAGACTATAAATACGGAAGATGGTTTTCTTACTTGATTATCATCTCTTTGAGCCATAGAAACATAGTCAGCAAGTTTAAGAAAATCTTTATCTATCTCAGCAAAATTACCCGGAGATTTCTGCCCCGAAAAATTAGCCGAAGAACTGACGATAGGATAAGGGAAAAAGTTAAACAAATTCTGCATATACTCCGTATCAACCAAGCGCACACCGACATATTCATTGAAAGAAAGATGACTCAAAGGAAGATTTTTGCAATTAGGATAAAGTATCGTAGCGGGAATATTTTCTTTTTTCATTCTCTCTGCCAATTCCGATGCCCCGTGAGGAATATTGTCGAAATAGCATTCAAGCATTGCCCTGTCTCTCATCAGAAGGATAAAACTCTTATCCTCTCCCCTGCCCTTAATTCTTTTAATCTTTTCTATGGCTTGAATATTGCGTGCGTCACAACCTATCCCCCAAACGGTGTCAGTAGGATAAATCAAGGTCTTTCCCTCTAAAAGTATTTCCGCATCTTTCATTGTCAGTTATTTATATTAAGGGAGTGCAAATCCTTTCCGCACTCCCGAAGTTTTTTTTCTTTTAATCAGTTTTCGGGAAAAAGTTCCTGCTGATTGCCTCTCTTGGAAGAAATATCCTTACCCAAATGTTGGTAAGCACGGAGTGTTGCCTCCCTTCCGCGCGAAGTTCTCATCAGAAATCCCTCTTGAATAAGAAACGGTTCATAGACCTCCTCTACCGTTCCTGCATCTTCGCCTACTGCCGTTGCAATGGTGGTAAGCCCCACAGGACCGCCTTTAAACTTGTCTATAATGGCAGAAAGAATTCTGTTATCCATTTCGTCCAAACCGTTTTTATCAACATTCAGCGCTTCCAAAGCCATTTTCGCTATGTCCATTGTTATTTTTCCGTCTCCTTTTATTTGAGCGAAGTCCCTCACTCTGCGCAACAAAAGGTTGGCTATACGCGGTGTTCCCCTCGAACGTGAGGCTATCTCCAAGGCTGCCTGTTCCGTGATAGGGGTGTTAAGAATACGGCAAGAACGTTTTACTATGGAGCAAAGGGTTTCGTGATTGTAGTAAGTAAGTCTGCAAGTGATACCGAACCTTGAGCGTAAGGGTGCAGTGAGAAGACCGCTCCTTGTGGTAGCTCCTATAAGCGTGAAAGGATTAAGGGCAATCTCCACACTCTTTGCATTAGGTCCGCTCTCAATAAGAATATCTATCTTGTAGTCTTCCATTGCTGAGTAAAGATATTCTTCCACTATGGGAGAGAGTCTGTGAATTTCATCTATGAAAAGCACATCGTTTGTCTCCAAATTAGTAAGTATACCTGCCAATTCTCCCGGCTTGTCAAGGACAGGCCCGGATGTCATTTTAACATTAACGCCCAATTCGTTTGCTATGATGTATGAAAGAGTTGTTTTACCCAATCCCGGAGGTCCGTGCAGGAGAACATGGTCTAAGGCTTCGCCGCGCTCTCTCGCTGCCTGAACAAAGATGCCCAGATTTTCCTTTATCCTCTCCTGTCCCGTAAAATCATCGAAACCCAAAGGACGCAATGCTTTTTCATAATCGCGCTCCTGTTTGGAAAGACGGGAAGTATCGGGATTTAAATTAGGATTAATAGCCATACGAAAAAATATTCTTTTGTTTAAAATGCAAATTTAGTAAGTTTTTTTTAATATTTCCGAAAAACAATATTCCTTTTATATCAAGGCAAAAGAAATTTACATCAAAAGAAGAACGGATTTGTAGACCATAAAAAGGGCAAAGGCAAGAAAAAGAAGAGTGAAAACAAGTGCGGGAATATGGGTTATTTTCTGTAGATTATAGGAATCGCCCGATTTTTTGGCACTGCCAAGATTTATGTACAAGAGTTCAAAGACAGAAAAAGTATTCTCTGTCAGCAATATGCAGGCGTAGATATAGAGAACTTCTTTTTGAAAAGCCGAAAGGAAAGGAACATAAATCAAAAGTATGTTCAAAAAAGTGAAAGCGAGAATCCAAAACACCCCGAAAGAGTTCCGTATATATAATACCACGGCTAACAAGCATATAGCGATGAGAACATAGTATGCAAGCACCGTATAATCGTTTTGAAGTCGGTAAATAATGAAATAAGCCAAAACCGAAGGGAGTGTATATCCTGCAAGAGCGATAAAAAAAGACTTTTTCTTGGATTTTATCGAAGTAGTGCAAGAGCCTGAAGCATCGGAATTTATCTTCAATTCTTTTATCTTTTCACCCAAAAGAAGAGCCACGAAAGCATGTGAAAACTCATGGATAATGGTATTAAGAGGCCGCAAAACGGTTTTAAAATACTTCATACGGATAAAAAGAATGACAAAAACAGGTGTTGCTATGAGAAATATTTTGTCCATAAACTGAAAGGTCGGAATTTAGACTAAAGAAATTGCAAGAGAAACAAACAAATCCTTTTCCTTGTCATAGTAGGATATTATTCTTGCATTCTCTTTGACGTAATTTTGATTGGGATTAAAGTTTTCGGGAGACAAATCCACGGAAGAAAAATTATTGGCTATGCCTGTGCCTGTCATCTTCACATAGGCCTCTTTCACTGTCCATAGTTGAGTGGCTATGCGGTCAAATATTTGAGTTGAAGTCATATCTCCCTCATCAGATGCAGCGGTAATAAGTTCGGCTTGAGAGAAAACATATTCCCTTTCCCCCGAATGAAAAAAGCGGTTCACAACTGCTTCCATACCTTTGCGGCTGTGTTCAATGTCTATTCCTATGCTGCGTAAAGAAAAAGCAACGGCAACAAAGTCAGCAGTATGTGAAAGAGAAAAAAACATATCTCTTTTATTAACGAAATATGGTTTTCCTTTCGGTGTTGTTTCTATATTGAAATCAAAAGAAAATCCTTGTTTTTTCAACTCCGAAACAAGGAAAGCACGTGCCAAAAACGAGACTTGCTCCCTCTTTGTGAGGGTATAGTCTACGGAAAATTCTCTTCTTAAACATTCAATACTTGAAACATTGAAATACATTGAACTTATCTTTTTAGAATTTGCAAAAGTACAACAAATAAAACGAAATATACCTCAACGAACACCTATAAAAACAAAATAAAAAACAAATTACGACGTTCTCTCTAAAAAAACAATCAGCGTGAAAAGAGAAAAGATAGGTCTGTATTTCGGCAGTTTCAACCCAATTCATTACGGTCATTTGATACTTGCAAACCATATTGTCCAATCAAGTGATTTAGACAAAATATGTTTCGTTGTCTCTCCGCACAATCCTTTGAAAAACAAGGCAACTCTTTTGGATAACAATACAAGACTTTATTTGGTAAGGTTGGCAGTTGAAGACAATCCTCTTTTTGATGTCAGCAACATAGAGTTTTCTTTGCCTCAGCCCTCTTATACCATAAATACCTTAACCTATCTTTCGGAAAAATATCCTCAAAAGGATTTTTCCATTATCATGGGGCAGGATAACTTGGCTGGTTTTCACAAATGGAAGAACTATGAGGCTATTTTGGAGTATTATAATATATATGTATATCCAAGAGAAGAAAGCGGATACTCGCCTTTACAGGAAAGAGAAAACGTTCATTTGATTGACTCGCCTCTGATTAATATTTCTTCGTCGTATATCCGCAGTTTGATAAAAGAGGGTAAGGATATACGCTATCTTTTGCCCGACAAAGTAAGACAGGAAATAGAAAAAAGCAATCTTTACAAATAAAACCAAAGCAGAATCGGAAAAAAATAATAAACGAAATTAAAAATCCATTCTGCATAAAAAAGATAAACCAAACGGTATTGAAAAGAGGTTGCCGTGCAAATACGATTGAAAATCAAAATTTAATAAACGCTGCAATATATTGTGCATTTGTACGTTGTATAACTGTCATACAAAAAGCATAATGAAGTGAAGAATACAATAGCCTCTCACAATCAAAAGCCATGTTCAGGCTTTGTCTATATTCTAACTAACCCCAGCTTCCGAGAGGATTGGGTTAAGATTGGCAAAAGCTCACGCCCTGTCGATGTGCGCAGCAAAGAACTCGACAATACGGCAGTTCCTTTGCCTTTTGAGATTTATGCCACCATGCAAACTTCAAAATACGCTGATATTGAAAAGATAATCCACAAACAAATCGACCGCCTCACCGACCTCCGCATACGTCAAAACCGAGAGTTCTTCAACGTAGAACCTGCACAAGCTCTTGACATTCTGCTCGACTTAGCCATTGCCATTGATGATGCGGTGATTATGCGTTACATTGACGGAAAACCCACTCAAATATACCCTATGCTTAACGAAAGGGAAAAGCCTCAGAAAGAGGAAAAGAAAGCCCCGCGTCCGCCATTCGATTTCAGCATGGTTGGTCTCACTGTAGGCGACACTGTAATTTTCGCTGCGTTGCAACTCCCTCTCAAGGTAGCGGGAAAGAACAAGGTGGAGTACGAAGGGCGGCTTTGGAGCCTTTCTGCTTTCTGCGGAACGTTCCTGCCCGACAATATGCACAACGCCAGCGGACAATATCATGGCCCAAGGTATTTCTCTTTCAAAGGAAAAACTCTTTGGGATATCCGCCTTGCCAACGAAAACAAAGACTAACCCCTCGCCCTATGCCAAAACTTACAGAAGACCAAGTTCGAGACCGAGTAAAACAAATTTTATATAGCAACAAGACGCATAACCTTGAAGCGACGAGCGCAAATGCTATATAACCTGCGCACAAACACAATGACTTTAAAGAAGCAAACTGTAAAGAGCGTACAAGCGGTATTTAAGAACGAAAACAACAGAGTTCACGACTTCAGCGAAGACGTATCATTAGCAACATTCCTTGCCGCTCACGGTGGTTTGAAATGCGGCACTCAAGGCTCTAACAAAGAAACAGGCGAAACGGTGCTTGGTTTAAGAACCAACGACGGAAAAGATTTGAAACTTTGCCGTGCGCTGTGCGAGGAACTATTGACGGGTAAAGTAAAGTTGGACGTTACAGAGGACGGATTAATGGTGCAAAAGTACACGAGGAAAGACGGTAGTAACGGGTTCAACGTTTATAGAAAAGGTCTGCCCTTGAAGTAATACAATAAAATGAGTTTACAATCGTTATATTATCAACAATAGAAGTTTATGACAAAATATAAAAAATATAAAATGGTTGACCTCTTTGCGGGTTGCGGAGGATTAAGTAAGGGACTTGAACTTGCAAGTTTTTCTCCGTGGTTTGTGAATGAGATTATTGAACAGTACTGCAATACATATAAAGTCAATCATAAATTGACGGCTATACAAAATCAACCTTATATATTCCACTAATGACAGCATTACTCATCTTATTAATCATTGTCTGTTTCATTATCTATCGTAAACGCAAAAAAGAAAAGATAAAACCTATTATCACGATAGAAACGGATAATCCTGTTGTTAATTTTGTAGATAAAACCACAGCAAGAGCATCTAAAATAATTCGCAAGAGCAATAATGGGTGGGTGATAAATCCCGGCATGCCATTCGAATTGACTGTGAGTGGTGTGGACTATGACAAGGCATTTCGAGTGCACCAACTTTGTGAGCAGAACGATTGGAAAGCAAACCAAGAGCTTCTTGGTTTATTTGCCACATTCAACATAAAGGTTGCTGAAATCGAGGCATACAAGAACAAATATGCTCCTGTTTTGTATAACCGTATTGAAGAACTGAAGAGAGAATCTATTGAGTACCAAAACGCCGATGAACAAGACCGAGAAGATATGGATGAAGAATTTTTAATTGATGCACAAGAGACCATCTATGAATTGCCCGATTTTGATGTTTATAAACTATTTCACTCTTACGATATTACCATTGATGATGAATTGCTAAATGAATTTGGTTTTGAATGTATCAGAGCGTATTTTACCTATGCTAAAAAGGTTGGGAAAGTCATTACTATTCAAAAGGAGAGTTCTTTCCGAACCGCATTTGAAAAGATGACACAGGTTGGACTGGCCATGCGCGGTAAGGATATTCCTATCGAAGAAGTACTTTACTCACAAACACTGAAAACCCTCAACGAAATTGCCCAATGCACGGATAAAGAGTTTAAGCGCAAAAATGCTGCTATCGAATATATTGTAAAAGATAGTGACTCCTTAAACAGGATAGGCAAATATATCGCATATAGAGAACTCTTTAAGTTGCTGCCACTCCCCGATAAATACTCCTCTATAGACATAGATATAATTCGAAAAGTATGGGATTGTCATGAAGAAGAAGTTCGACTCTTGATGCATACTTATCAATCAGCGAAATATATCTACCGTCAATCAAAGGATGAATATACTGATGACAAAAGTTATCAATATAAAGTTCAAAGTGTCAGCAGCCGATGTCAACGTGCTAAAGATATGATGAAAAAGACGTATCCACACAACGAACCTCCCCACATTCCATGTCATATTGGATGTTCGTGTTGGCTGACCTTAACCCAACATTAGTTTGCATAGTTTTGTTAAGTGTCGTGGCCTTCAGGTCACGAAATCCCCACAGCCCCTGCCCCTCCGACAGGTGCTTTTTCTTTTCCCTATCGTCCCTCAATCCGCCCCGAATGCGGACATTCCGCACACCTTGTCCTCAAAGTCATAGTACTTTTGCATCGTCTTTTCAAAGGCAAGGCAAAACA
>JAFVAP010000064.1 GCA_017480455.1 Bacteroidales bacterium
AACAAAAAAATATTGAAAAGCAGAGGGATAACAACCTTTGCAATAAAAAAGGAGTTTAATTTAAACTTTTTCTGACTATGAAATCTTTGTTCAAAAACATATTATTTTCACTTGTTCTCTTCTTTGTCTTTTCTTCTGCCGCTGTTCCTGCCGACCCTCACCCTCATACGGTGATACAGCCCAACGGAAAGACACTTACCTTTTTCATTAGGGGAGATGAGCGCTTGCATTGGTACGAGTCCTTGGACGGATATACGCTCTTGATGAACACTGACAATTACTTGGAGTTTGCCTGCATAGACGAAAACCGATTTTTGCAGACCTCGGGTGTCTTAGCCTGCAATCCCGAAGAGAGAGGCGAGGAAGAATTGTCTTTTTTGAAGACAGTGAAACCCAAACTATTCTTTTCGCAGGAACAAATAGAACAAAGCAAAAGAAAAATACCTGTCTTGCAAAAATAAAACAAGGCATTATATACTTTGAATTTTTATTTAACCCTTTTTAAATCAATCTTTAAAAAATTTTAAACGAAGTTTTACTCTAACGAAATCAAGTTTTAAAAAATTTTAAACGAAGTTTTATTCTGACGAAACCAAGTTTCACTTTCTCGAAATCAAGTTTTAAAAATTTAAAATAAAGTTTCAGAAAATTAAAACGAAGTTTTATTCTAACGCAATAAAATGTCGGTCTTGCAGAATAAAATTTTTAAAAATTCTAAAGTAAAATTTTAGTTTCCCACAATAAAATGTCTGTCTTGCAGAATAAAATTTTTAGAAATTATAAAATAAAATTTTAGTTTCCCGCAATCAAATGTCGGTCTTGCTAAGTAAATTTTTAGAAAAAACGTAAACCCAAGTTGCTTTTCGGTAACTTGGGTTTGATTTTTTGAAATGTTATTTTATTGAAACTCTTACGCCTTTTATTGCATTACAAGGTATTGAGCCGTGGTTCTGCTTTTTTGTTCTATAAGGACTTTCTTGTGTTTCAGTATATCCTCTGTTTCCGTTGCGGTGTAGTGTCTTAGTGTTATGAGTTGTAAATCAGTGTTGTACTTCACCGTGTAATCTTTCTGCAAGTCCGCAAGCAAGAGAGGAAGTATGTTATTGTTCTCATCAAAGCAGACAGAGAAGGAAATGGCTGAGTTTTGTATCAAATTAACCTTTACCTTGTGCTTGGCTAAGATGCTGAAAATAGAGGCTATGTTCCTCTCTGCTATAAAGGAGAAATCCTTTGCCGAAACGGAAAGCAATACTTGATTGTCTTTGAAAATGAAGTTGGTGACCTTAGGGTCTAATTCTTCCTCTGCACAGATTACTGTACCTTCACTCTGAGGCGAAAGGAAAGATTTGATATACAGAGGTATGGACAAATTCTCCAAAGGTTTTATGGTCTTGGGGTGAATTATCGTTGCGCCGTAGTAAGACAACTCTATTGCCTCTCTGTAAGGTACTTTTCTCAGTAGTTTTGTGTTGCTTATTCTCTTAGGGTCTGCATTCAGAAGTCCCGAAACATCTTTCCAAATGGTAAGACTTTCAGCCCCGAGCGAGTAAGCAATAACGGAGGCGGAATAATCAGAACCCTCTCTGCCCAAAGTTGTTGCCAGTCCCTCTTTGCTTCCTCCCACAAAGCCCTGTGTTATCACCGTGGAGTTCTTTTCCAATTCGGGCAGAATTATCTCTTGACATGCACGGCGTGTCTCTTCGCTCTGAATGTTGGCGTCGCGGTAATTGTTGTCCGTTTTTATTATATGCCGTGAGTCAATCAGAGAGTTGGTAAGATTGTTACTGTTAAGAAATTCGGAGACAATAAGAGTGGAAATCCTCTCTCCGTAAGAAACTATGCTGTCGTAAAGAAAATTGTAGTCCGAAGAGGGCAGACGCAGTATTTTTTCTTTCATTTCCGAAAATATTTCCAGAACCTTTCCCTTGCAAATTTCTTTTTCGGAGTCTGAAAAAAGATTGTCTATTATGTTGTTATGATATTGGATTAACTCTTCGTATTGTCCGTTGTCAAATTTCTTTTCATTGAAAAACAGATTTACTATCCGCTCCAATTTATTCGTAGTTTTGCCCATGGCAGATATGACAACGATGCGCTGTTTCTTCTCAAGGGAGAGAATTTTTAAAACATTCTTGACTGCATCGGCACTATTGACGGACGCACCTCCGAATTTTTCTACATAAATTTTCATATCAAAAAGACTATATTAAAATTTTAAAGCAGGATAATATCCTTGAGTACTTCTTTTTCAAAACTTCTGTTTATTTTGTTTTTCACTGCCTCCCTTACCATTGAGAGTTCGGCCTTTGCAACCGAGGAAGACAGTTTGACAAAAAGGATACTATCTTTTATATAAATGTTTTGAGTGTATTTTTTTATAAATAAGCCTGTCAGTTTAAACCATTCCTCTTTTATATCTTCCTCATAGGGGTTGTAATCTATGTGACAACGGCGGAAAAAGACGCCTAAGAAATCCTTAAGCGGCAATTCGTTAGCCTCAGCCCTCGGAGAGCGCTTTACATTGTAAAGATAATAATATCGGTTTAAACCTGCCATATATTTTTGTTTTGTTTAAAGTCTTATTATAGTGCTTTTGTCTTTTTTGGATTGAGGAATTATCTGCTCAACTCTTGAAAGGTGGGTGTCGGTAAGAAATATCTGTCCGAAGTCATCGCCTGATACCAAGTCGAGTATTTTTTCCACTCTCATAAAATCAAACTTATCGAAAATATCATCTAAAAGCAACAATGGTGAATGCCCTTTTTGTTCTTTCAGAAAACTGTATTGCGCCAACTTCATTGCAAGAATGAATGTCTTTTGCTGACCTTGTGAGCCTATCTCCTGAACATTGTGCCCGTCTAAGAAGAAAAGCAGGTCGTCTCTGTGTATTCCCGAAAGAGTATATCCGAGTATTTTTTCCTTTTCTGCGTTTTCGAGCATCTTTTCCGAAAGATTGCCCTCATAAGTCTTGTATTTGACAAAAGGAGTTTCTTTCTTGTCGGAAATGAAATCATAAAAGAATTGGAAATAAGACTGAAAACTTTCAAAGAATTTATATCTTTTTTCCTGTATTATCTGAGCATATTCAACCAAACGTCCGTTCCAAATGTCCAATTGCAGGGTATCGAAGTATTGGTTTTGCTGCATAAACTTCAAAAGTTTGTTTTTCTGTTGCAAAGAGCGGTTATACAGTGTCAGATTTTCCAAATAAACATTGTCGGTCTGCGAAAGGACTATATCCATGAAGCGTCTTCTGTATTCGGAAGAGCCTGTTATGAGCATATAATCAAAAGGCGAAATGATAACACAAGGTATCTTGCCTATGTGTTCTGATAATCTCTTATAGGGATTTTTGTTACGGAAAAATTTCTTTTTCTCTCCTTTTTTCTGTGAGCAGGAATAGTGTTCCCTTGCTTGGTTTCCGTCTACGTAAGTGCCGAATACGGCAAAAAAATCTTCACCGTATTTCATCGTGTTCAAATCATTGTTGGAATGAAAGCTTTTGGAAAACGACAGATAGTAGACAGCGTCCAAAATATTCGTCTTTCCGACACCGTTGTTTCCTACAATGCAGTTGATGGAAGAAAAATCCTGTTCGAAGAAAGAAAAATTCTTGAAATTATTAAGCCGTAAGCTCTCTAAGTACATAGTCTTCTATTTTTTTCATAAGCCACATCGGAGTGGAGGTTGCTCCGCTTATTCCTATATGTTCAAATTTCCGAAGTTCCTCTGTTGATATGTCTTGAACGTCTGAAATAAAAAAAGTGTTCTTGTTTTCTTTGCAGCAGAGATTGTAAAGATACTTGCCGTTGGAAGAGTCTTGCCCCGAAACGAAAAGAACACAATCGACCGTCTTTGCAAAATTCCCTATGTTCTTTGCCCGTAAGGAAACTTTCTTACAAATACTGTCGGTGACGAAAACTTCTCCCGTTAAGTGTCTTTCTTTGATAAGGTTTATTATGTTTTGGTAATCTTCACTGTTTTTCGTCGTTTGGGAGTAGATATGCAAAGGACGGCTGAAATCTATCTTGTCCAAGTCGCCGCAATCCGAAACGACAATGGCCTCATTGTTGGTCTGACCGACCAAACCCACTACTTCGGCATGTCCTTTCTTGCCAAAGATAACTATTTGTCCGCCTGTGGTTTTCATCTGTTCATAACCCGCTCTCACTTCTTTTTGTAATTTCAGCACCATAGGGCAGGTTGCGTCAATGATTTCAATATTGTTTTTCTTGGCAGTAAGATAGGTTGCAGGCGGTTCGCCGTGAGCCCTTATCATTATGCGGCAATCCTTCAGCCTTTCAAACTCTTGTTTGTTTACAGTCTTCAATCCCAACTGCTCCAACCTCTCAACCTCCTTGTTATTGTGGACAATATCGCCCAGACAATAGAGTTCGTCGTTCTTTTTCAATTCTTTCTCCAATGCGTTGATAGCACTCACTACACCGAAACAAAATCCTGCCTGCCTGTCTATTGTAATCCGCATACCGTTTCTTTGTTTTCTTTTTTGCAAAAATACGATTTTTATCGTTATATTCTTTTGTTTTAAAAAAAAGATTTAAATTTGCAACTTGTATTTTAAGCAAATTTTATGAAATCTATAGACATTAATTCTGAAATAGGACGACTGAAAGCGGTTATCTTACATACTCCCGGAAGGGAAATAGAGCAAATGACACCCGAAACCACAAGTCATGCTCTTTACAGCGACTTACTTAATTTGAATATAGCACAAAAGGAATACTCTTTTTTTGAAAGAGTGCTTTCTTCTTGGTGCGAAACCTACCAAGTCAAAGATTTATTGCAGCAGGTTTTGGAAATTCAGCATGCAAAGATAGAATTGGTAAAGACAATCTTGCAAAGAGAGAAAAAAGAATATCTTTACCTTGAATTAGTTGATTTACCTGCCGATGTGTTAGCAGGCTTTCTTATTGAGGGTTATCCTTTCATTGAAGGCAAACACCCTGAGGAGTTCCGCAAACGCAGATTTGTTTTAGAGCCTCTTTACAATCTGTTCTTCACACGCGATGCCTCTTCGTCGCTTTATTCAAGCGTTTTCATACATGCAATGCGTACTGAGGTGAGAGACAGAGAGAGTTTCATAATGGAAAGTATCTTTAAGTACATTTTCGGAGTCGAAATCATCAATCCTAAACTCATTTCCGATACTGCTTCGACTGAGGGCGGTGATATGTTGATAGCCAAGGACGATATTTTGTTTATCGGCAACGGATTGAGAACCAACAAAAAGGGAATTGAGTTTATGACAAACTATTTCGCAGCACGTAAACCTAAACAAAAGATTTTGGTGCAGGAATTGCCTCAAACCTTAGACTCATACATACACTTGGATATGGTATTCAACTTTTTGGGACGCAATGAGTGCATAGCGTTCGAACCGTTGATTTGTAAGGCTAACACGGGTTTTAATACCACTATCATAGAAATAGACAACGGCAACGTGACTTATAAAGAGCAGAAGTCTTTTCTTGAAGCCACGAAAACCTTAGGCTTTGACCTTAAGCCTATTTCTTGCGGAGGCTCGGACGAATGGACACAACGCCGTGAGCAATGGCACTCAGGAGCTAACTTCTTCTGCATGGGAGACGGCAAGATAATAGGTTATGCCCGCAATACCAACACTATAGAAGAGTTATCCAAGAACGGCTTTGACGTTATAAAGGCCGAGGACGTCGTTTCGGGAAAAGAGGACTTGCTTTCGCACGATAAATTCGTTGTAACCGTAGAAGCATCGGAACTTCCTCGCGGTTGCGGAGGCGCAAGATGTATGACAATGCCAGTAGTGCGTGAAAAAGTAAATTGGTAAAAAAGAAATAACTAAATTATAAACAAGAATGAAAAGATACAAACTTATTAACAACTGCTTGGGGTGGTTAGTCTTTGCCATAGCAAGCGTTGTTTATCTTCTCACTGCAGAACCCACTGCTTCGTGGTGGGATTGCGGAGAGTACATTGCTACAACTGCCAAACTGCAAGTAGGACACCCGCCCGGAGCACCTACATTCCAACTTATAGGACGTCTGTTCTCTTTCTTAGCAGGAGGAAATACGGGCAGAATAGCTTTTATGGTTAATGCCATGAGTGCGTTGTGCAGCGGTTTTACCATATTGTTTTTGTTCTGGTCCATAACTCTGTTGGCTAAAAAGTTCATAAAGGATATTGAAAACATAACTACAGGGCAGATGATTGCCGTTTTTGCAAGCGGAATTGTAGGCTCGTTGGCTTATACCTTTTCCGACACGTTTTGGTACTCGGCAGTAGAGGGCGAAGTCTATGCAATGTCCTCTTGTTTCACTGCAATAGTTTTTTGGGCTATACTAAAATGGGACGAACAGTCAGAAGAAATACACAATTTGCGCTGGATTGTTTTGATAGCATTTCTTATCGGAGTTGCCATAGGAATACACCTGTTGAACATTCTTACAATCCCTGCCATAACATATATTATCTATTTCAGAAAATATAAAGAGACAACGACTAAAGGTTTTATCCTTGCAGGCTTGCTTTCTGTCGTTCTTGTGGCAGTGGTAATGTATTTCATTATTCCTGAAATAGTTAATTTGGCTGCTTATTTTGAAATATTCTTTGTTAATAGCATAGGTCTGCCGTTTAACAGCGGAACTGTCATTTACTTTATTCTTTTGTTCGCTCTTGTTATTTGGGGTTTGATACGGAGCAGAAAGAAAGCAAAACCTGTAGTAAACACGGCAATACTTTCATTCCTCTTCCTTCTTATAGGATATTCAACCTTTGCAACGCTTATTATCAGAGCCAATGCCAACACTCCTATAAACGAGAACGCACCTAAGGATGCTACCTCTTTGCTTACCTACCTTAACAGAGAGCAATACGGATATACTCCTTTGTTATACGGTCCTTATTTCACGGCTACGCCTTACAATATGCAACCGGATATACCTACAACGACCAAATACGTTAAGAACAAGGAGACCAAGAGTTACGATGCGGTTGTAAGAAACGGCAATCCGAAGTTTGAAGACGGTGTTTGCACGGTTTTCCCTCGTATGTATTCGACTGACAACAGCAGAAGACACCCTGTGTTTTACCGTATGTGGTCGGGAATGAGCGAAAACTCAGTCGGCAAGCCTACGTTCGGACAAAATCTTACTTATTTCTTCCGTTATCAAGTCAATCATATGTATTGGCGCTATTTTATGTGGAATTTCGTAGGCCGTCAGAACGATATACAAAGTTATGGTTTGAACTACGAGAGTGCACCCGGCGATGCGTCCAACGGAACTAAGGATTTGATACACGGAAACTGGATAAGCGGTATAAAATTCCTTGATGCCATTCGCTTAGGACCTCAAACCGATTTACCTAAGGACTTGCAGGAAAACAAGGGAAGAAACACATTGTTCTTCTTACCTTTGCTTTTGGGTTTGGCAGGTTTGGTTTACCACATAAAACAAGATAAAAAGAATGCTTTTGTTGTCTTTTTGTTGTTCTTTATGACAGGTTTGGCTATTGTACTTTACTTAAACCAGCCGCCTAATCAGCCGCGTGAGAGAGATTATGCTTATGCAGGCTCGTTCTATGCTTTTGCTATTTGGATAGGTTTAGGAGTCTATGCTTTGTGTGATTGGTTGAAGAACGTTAAAATAGCAGAAAACATAAGGAATATCTCAATAGGAGCAATATGTCTTTTGGCCGTGCCTGTTTTAATGGCATCTCAAGAGTGGGACGACCACGACAGAAGCGGACGTTATATGGCAAGGGATTTTGCAGCCAATTATTTGAACTCCTGCGATAAGAATTCCATACTTATAACCTTCGGTGACAACGACACATTCCCTCTTTGGTATGCCCAAGAGGTGGAAGGAATACGCACAGACATAAGAGTGCTTAACTATACCTTGTCGGGAATGGGCTGGTACGTGGAACAGCTTTACAATAAGATGTATTCCTCGGACAAACTTCCTTTCACGTTGGACAAAGACGTTTATTCATTGGGACAGGATTTGAACTTTGCCGAGCAAAACCCAGAGGTAATGGAGTTAGAGACCGCCTTGAAGAAAGCAGCCAAAGTTTCGCCTGCCGCTACTCCGCTCAACTCAATAGACATGATGAAAAACTACAAGTACATCACTATTTTGCCTACCAACAAATTTAAGATTACTTTTGACAAATCAAAAGCGGCTGCAAACGGAATATATCCTAAGGAATTGGTTGATGAAGAGCCGGGCGAGTTTGTTTTCTCTATTAGTGCAGAGCAAACCCTTGGAGGAATGTTTGCCCAACTTTACAGACAGGAACTTATGCTCCTTGATATATTGGGAACAAACCATTTTGAGAGACCTATATATGTGATGAACCCTGCTCTTTTGCGTGATGTGATACCTGAAATCATGGACTATTGTGTGCAGGAAGGTACTGTTTATAAGATAGTTCCTTACAAGGCGGACAGAGTTTACACTTCTAAGTCTTATGATATGTACGTCAATAAGTTCCAATGGGGAAACATAAACAAGGAAGATGTTTATGTAGAGAACGCAGTGACGGTCTCAAACTCCAAAATAATGAGACAAAACTATGTGATGCTTGCTAACAATTTGATTTCTAAGGGACAGAAGCAAAAAGCATTGAATGTTTTGGACAAATGCGTTAAGGAGTTTCCTGACAGCAAAGTAGCCTTTGACCGTTCTGATATTATGCTTGCACAAGCCTATTGCACGGCAGGAGCTTCTGACAAAGGCAAGAGCATTTACAAGACGATAATTGATTATTACAAGTCTTATATTTCTTATTACTCTGCTTTCAAAGGCAAAAAGGCACGCAGCATAGAGGGAGACAGAAATATATCAGTGCTTATCCTTGCTCAGATATATAACAGTGATTTGAAGCGTTACGGCTTTGAGGATTTGAGAAAAGAAATAGAGGCCATACCTGAGGCTAACTCAGTTCTTGCTACTATGTCTTTCTCCGACAAGTTATCGGATTTGATAGACACGGTGAACTCTGCTGCTAAGTCATTGGCAGAAGGAGGCGATAAGAATGAGGCTTCAAAATCATTTATTGAGGTCTTGGACGTCATAGAGAAAGACGGCTCGCTTGTAGACAATGACGACATGAAGTCAAGGCTTGCAGAAGTGACCCAATTCGTTTACAGGTCGGCTCACAGGTTCGATTTAGATGAAGTAAAGCAGAAGATAGCCTCTTCTTCTTTCCTTACCGCATTTATAAATCAACTTGCAGCACAAAATTCCCAGCCGGGGAACATATCTATGCAAATAGGACAAAATTAAGGCAATAATTAATGTTTTATTTTTACTTATGAGAGGGGGAGCAAAAAAAGTTCCTCCTCTTTTCTTTATCCTTTCCCTGCCTTGAAGACAGAAGAGGAGGAAGAAATGCTTTCCCGCCCTAAGAATAAAATCAAGTTTCAGTGCCGACGAAATCAAATCTCAGTTTTTTGAAACGTCGTTTTAATTTTCTGAAATCAAGTTTTATTTTTTTTGAACCTAAGTTTTAATTTTTTTTGATTTAAGTTTTCTAAGGATTGATTTTTTACTTCAATGTTTGGCTATTTGAAAATAATGTCCGAACTTTGCAAACATAAGGATAATAATTAATAAATTCGTACCGTTTCTTTTATGTAATATTTTGGTTTGTAGGAATATACATCTTTGCATTAAAAGAAACGCACTTATAATTCAGTATAATCATAGATTAAACAAACAATGGAAAAATCAACATTGACTTTTGTATATGAGGGAATTTCTTATTGGATACATCATGACACTAAGACGCTGAGCATAATTCGTGACAATTCCTCCGAAGATGCCTATTCGGGCGATATTGTTATTCCCTCTTCGGTACCTTATAATGGTGAAACATATACCGTTACCCATCTTGCAGACTTTGCTTTTGCGGAATTTATGACGTTAAACTCCGTAACTTTGCCCGACAGCCTTACTTTCATAGGTTCAAGTGTTTTCTTGGGTTGCCGGGGTTTAAAGAAGATAAATCTTCCTGAAAGTCTTACTTTCATAGGTCCGGGAGTATTCAGTTTTTGTGAAAGTTTGACAAGTATAACTATTCCCCATGGGATTACTTCACTTAGTGAAGAGGTTTTGACGGGCTGCAAATCTTTGACAAGTCTGAGCCTTCCCGAGGGTATTACTTCTATTGACGACAAGGCTTTGAGCGGTTGTATATCTCTTACCGAATTAACTCTTCCTGAAAGCCTAAGAACTATCGGTCTTGCGGCTTTTGAAGAGTGCACAGGTTTAAAAAACATAGTCATTCCCGAAGGTGTGCATTCGATAGCTTACTGTGCATTTAGGGGTTGCAGCAGTTTGGAAACTGCAACTATAGGCAGCGGCGTCAATTCCATGGAAAAATTTGTTTTCAGAAACTGTCCGTCATTGATTAGTATAAATGTGAGCAGCGCCAATAAATCTTATTCCTCCTTAGACGGAGTTTTATTCTCTGCTGACAAGGATAGGCTTATTCGTTATCCCATAGCAAGGAAAGAAAAATCATACGTCATTCCCGACGGTGTCAAGTCCATAGAATTCAGTGCTTTTGAGGCTTGTGTAAATCTTAAAAACGTAGTTATTCCTGACAGTGTCACTACCATAGGAGGAATGTCTTTCTCTTGCTGTTCGGCTTTGGAGACCGTGAAAATAGGTAAGGGACTTAAGACCATAGACTATTGGGCTTTTAAGGATTGCGAATGTCTGAAGGATATTAATTTGCCCGAGGGTCTTACTTTCATATGGGATAGTGTTTTCTCTCATTGTAAGGCTTTAGAAACCATAAGCATTCCTGAGAGTAATACTTCCATCGATGACTATTTTTCTCATTAGATGTATTAACTTGAAAACATTGGTTTGCAAAACAAAAGTTCCTCCAAAGTTGTTGGACTTTACGTCGAGCGAAGGTAATGCTTTGGCAACGGAAAACGAATGCAGGGGGATACGCCTCATAGTACCCCGCTGAACGAAAGCAGCATACGAAAATGCTATTGGTTGGAATTTGTTCAGCAATATATCGGAAGAATGCTTTGAATGAAAAAAACACACAGAAAAAAACAGTAAATAACAAATCAAAAAAATAAAAGAAAGATGTCAAAACTGAAAGTGATTTTTCTGTTTGCGCTCCTGTTGTTTGCGGGATTTGATTTTGCTTTGATTTGTTGCAGACTTGGAAAGGGTAGGGTAGGTAAGAGCAAATTTTTTTGAACAAAGACAATAAAAAAAACGTTTCCCTGTGCTGACGGTTTTTGACGGGGAAACGTTGAAACTTAAAGATATTATCTCAAATCTTCTTATTCTGCTATGATTATGAAGTAATTTTTCTTTCCTTTTTGAACTAAGATATATTTACCGTTCAAAAGAGAGTCCGCATTGGTTTGATAAGTTTCGTTAATCTTCTCTTTATTAACGGAAAGTGAGTTTTCTTTCAAGGCTCTGCGCACTTCACCCTTAGAATTTAAAACCTTAGTCTTGTCAGCCAAAAGGTCAATGATGTTTATTCCGCTTTCAACCTCGGCTTTTGAGACTTTGAACTGAGGAACTCCGTCAAAGACACTCAGAAACGTTTGTTCGTCCAATTTTCTCAAAGTTTCGGTAGTTCCTTTGCCGAAAAGGATTTGAGAAGCCTCCACTGCGGCGTTGTAATCCTCAAGACTGTGAACCTTAACCGTTATATCCTTAGCCAAAGCCTTTTGAAGAATTCTCTGAGACGGGTCTTCGGCGTGCTGTTTCTCAAGTTCGAGTATCTCTTCTTGAGTTTTCAGAGTGAAAATTCTTATGAAACGGCTTGCGTCTTCGTCAGAAAGGTTAAGCCAAAATTGATAGAAAGTGTACGGAGAGGTCTTTTCTCTGTCTAACCAAATGTTTCCTTTCTCCGTTTTGCCGAATTTTTTGCCGTCAGACTTGGTTATGAGAGGGCAGGTTATGGCATAGGCATCCTTATCCAAAACTCTGCGTATCAATTCCGTGCCTGTAGTTATGTTACCCCATTGATCCGAGCCGCCCATTTGAAGAGTGCAGTTGTAGTTTTCAAAAAGGTAAAGAAAATCATAGCCTTGCATTAGTTGGTAAGAAAATTCCGTGAAAGAAATTCCTGTTTCTATTCTCTTCTTAACGCTATCCTTAGCCATCATATAATTAACCGTGATGTGCTTTCCTATTTCGCGGATAAAATCTATAAAACTCCAATCCTTCATCCAGTCATAATTGTTGAGTATAAGCGCATGATTGGAAGTTTTTTCATCGAAATCCAAGAATTTTTCCAACTGTTTGCGGATACATTCTTGATTGTGTTTTATCGTTTCGGGAGTAAGCAGCACCCTTTCTTGACTCTTGAATGACGGGTCGCCTATCATACCCGTTGCTCCGCCTAAAACGACCAACGGTCTGTGACCGCAGGCTTGGAAATGGGTGAGAATCATTATTCCGACTAAGTGTCCTATGTGTAAACTGTCGGCTGTAGGGTCTATACCTACGTAAGCCGTCGCCATTCCTTTTTTTAGTTCGTCCTCAGTCGAAGGCATAATGGAGTGAATCATATTTCTCCATTTCAATTCTGCTACAAAATCTTTCATCAATCCTATAATGTTTTATTGTTATTCTTTGTTTAAGAGTTCAGTTTTGCAAAGTTACGCTTTTTTTTCAAAACAAAAAGAAACTTATCGCTTATTTACATTCTTTTGACACTTTCTATGCCGTCTATCTTTTTGATGTTTTCCATAAGTTGGTTAAGGTTTTCGGCATTGGAAATATACATCATGACCGAGCCTTCGAAAATTCCCTCGCTGCTTTCCATTGCTAAGGAGCGCATATTGATGTTCCAGACTTCGGAAATAACCCTTGCCAACTCCTGCAAAAGCCCTTTGCGGTCTATACCTCTGATTTTTATGCCTGCAAGGAAAGTTATGTTCTCGTTCTCTCTCCACTTTGCTTTGACGATACGGTTTCCGTACTTGCTCATTTCATCTATGGCTTTGTGGCAAGAGGTACGGTGAACGGCTATGTAGCCGTCTTGTATCAGCCCTACTATGTCGTCGCCCGGCAAAGGATTGCAACAATCCGCCGTTTTGAAAGGCAGGGATTCCGAGTTTTGACTAAGGAGTATTTTTTCGGGATTTTCCTGTATCTGTTGGGAGATACGGTCGCTCAAGGTTTCGTGTTCCTTGTTCTTTTTGAAAGGATTTTTCAAGAATATCCACGATGAGTTCTTCTCTTCTTTGTTGAAGCACTGCCTTACGGTGTGTCCGTCTATCTCTTTGATGTAAACCTTATAGAAAAAGTCGGTACGGCTCTCGTAAGAGGTGAAACGTTGCAGTTTGGCAATGTTTTCCTGCTTGTATTCTATCTTATTTTGCTCAAAAAGAGCCTTTAGTTTCTCTTCTCCCTGACTTTTGAAATTCTCTCTGTAAGAGCGGATATATTTTCTTATCTCTTGAATGGCTTTAGGTGTGCGTACTATTTTCAGCCAATTTTCTTCCGGCTTGGCAATAGAAGAAGTTATTATCTCTACTTGGTCTGCCGAGCGGAGTTTGTAGTCAATCGGAACAACCTTGTAATTAACCTTAGCGCCGATACATTGAAGCCCGAGTTCAGTGTGAATATTGAAGGCAAAATCTAAAACAGATGAGCCGAAGGGAAGAGTAAGGCTTTTTCCCTTAGGAGTAAATACGGTTATCTCTTCTGTTATTATGTTCATCTTAAATTCATTGACAAAGTCAATAGCTGAATTTGTAGGATTGTCGAGTAAATCCCTTATCTTAGAAAGCCAAGAATCAAGGTTTACATCCACCTCTCCTTCCTCCACTTCTTTATATTTGTAGTGTGCAGCCAAACCTTTTTCGGCTATCTCGTCCATACGTTGCGAGCGTATTTGGATTTCGACCCATTTTCCTTGAGGGCTCATAACCGTTGTGTGCAATGCTTCGTATCCGTTGCTCTTCGGCTTGGATAACCAATCTCTGAAACGGTCTTTTCTTTGCTCATACTCGGAAGAAATCAAAGAATAAACCGAATAACAGCTTTCTTTCTCAATCTCAGACGGCACATTGAGTATTATCCTTATGGCAAAAATGTCGTAAATCTCTTCAAACTTAACGTTTTTCTTCTCTATCTTGCCCAAAATGGAGGTAATGCTTTTCACTCTGTAGGATATGGTGAAATTTAATCCCTTTTCCTTGAGTTTTAACTCTATAGGGCGGCAGAAATCCGCAATGAAATTCTGACGTTCCTCTTGGGTATCCTGCAGTTTCTCTTTTATGGTGTTGTAGGCCTTAGGGTTGATGTATTTGGTTGCCAAATCCTCCAACTCACTCTTGAACTTATACAGACCCAAACGGTGAGCCAAAGGAACGTAAAGAAACTGTGTCTCGGACGCAATTTTGAGTTGTTTCTTCTCGGGCATAGAGTCAAGGGTACGCATATTGTGAAGTCTGTCGCAGAGTTTAAGCAATATGACTCTGACATCGTCACCCATGGAGATAAGAAGTTTTTTGAAGTTCTCGCTTTGAATACTCTGTGTGTTGTAATCAAAAATATCCTGTATTTTTGTAAGGCCGTCTACTATGCAGGCGACTTTTTTGCCGAATATGTTCTCAATATCTTCCAGCGTGTATTCGGTATCTTCGACCACATCGTGCAACAAGGCGCAGGAAATGGCGATGTAGCCCAAGCCCAAATCCTCTGCGGCTCTGCGTGCCACCTCCAAAGGGTGGTAAATATAGGGTTCGCCCGTTCTTCTTCTCGCTTGGGCGTGTGCATTGCGTGCAATGGTGAATGCTTTTCTGACAACAAGGCGTTCTTCCGCAGTTGACTTGTCATAAAGAATAGATACAAGTTTTTTGTACCTGAAAATTATTTCTTTGCGTTCTTGTTCTTCATCTACTATGTACATAATCTTAAATTTATCTTTTAGTTTTAAAAAAATCTTTTATCAAAAGTGAACACTCCTCACTCATTATGCCCGAAACTATTTCCGTTTTCGGGTGATAGAGATTGCCGAAGAGGGAAGAACCTCTTTTTTTGTCTTCTGCGCCGTAAACAATCCTCGAAATCTGAGACCAATACAATGCTCCTGCACACATAACGCACGGCTCCAAAGTAACATACAGAGTGCAACCCTTTAAATTCTTACTTTGCAGATACTCTTGGGCGGCTGACAAGGCAATGATTTCGGCATGCGAGGTGCAGTCGTTCAGACGCTTGGTCATATTGTGACACGTCGAGATGATTTTGTCATTGCACACTATCACGCATCCGACAGGCACTTCGCCCTCTTCAAAAGCCATCTGTGCCTCAAGCAAGGCTTTTTGCATAAAATATTCGTCGCTGAAATCAAATATCGGCATTCTGAAACTTGGTTTTAAATTTTTAAAATAAAGATTCGCTGCGCTGAAACGAAGAAAAAATTATCCCAATTCTTCAGCTAAAATTTCCCACTCCTGCATAAGGGCGGAAAGAGAGTCTTTTTTCTCTTGGTAGAGAAGATAAAAATCATTGTCCTGCACGTCTTGGTTTATCTTTTCTTCCATAGAGGCTATGTTTTTTTCCAATTCTTCTATCTCTTTCTCAATCCTTTGGAGTGCATTCCTTTTCTTCCTCAATTCTTTCTCCCTTTCCTTGTTTTGCTCAAAGAGTTTCTTGTTGTCAGACACGGGTTTGTCTTCTTTTTTCTCTTTGGACGGGGAGAGATTTGTCTGTTGGGAGGATTGGAGTTTTTTCATCTCAAGGAAATCGAAAATATCGCAGTGGTATTCCTTGATGTTACGGTCCTTGAATTCATATATAACATCGGGCAGTCCTTGAAGAAAATCTCTGTCGTGGGAAACTATGATGCAAGTTCCGTCATACTTGAGGACAGCATTTTTAAGTATATCCTTGGAGTCTAAATCCAAATGGTTGGTAGGCTCGTCCAAGACAAGGAGATTAACTTGCGAAAGCAGTAGTTTGGCAAGCGCAAGACGGGTTTTTTCTCCGCCCGAAAGGACCTTGACTTTCTTGTCAATATCTTCATCGGAGAAAAGAAAACTTCCGAGAATACTTCTTATCCTTGTGCGGACATCTCCCTTGGCTATCTCGTCTATGGTTTCAAAAACGGTTTTTTCTCCGTCGAGAAGTGCGGCTTGGTTTTGGGCAAAATAGCCTATGGAAACATTGGTTCCCAAAGAGAATTTGCCGAGATAATCACCTATTTCTCCGACAATTATCTTTGACAGAGTGGATTTGCCTTCCCCGTTGCGGCCTACAAAGGCTATCTTCTTGCCTTTTTCTATGACTAAGTCTATTTGCTCAAGCACTTTCTTCTCACCGTAAGTCTTGGAAAGGTTTTTTATATCCACCACAATCTTTCCCGAATGAGGGGCAGGCGGAAACTGAAAGTGAATGGAGGAAGTGTCAATGTCATCGGTTTCAATCCTTTCCATTTTGTCCAAGAGTTTTATTTTGCTCTGAACCTGACGGGCTTTGGTGGCCTTGTAACGGAAACGCTCAATGAATTTTTCAACTTCGGCTATCTGTCTTTGCTGATTTATCATTTGGGAATTTTGACTCTCTATCCTCTGTCGGTGCAAATCAACGTAGGAAGAGTAATTCACCTTGTAGTCATAGATTTTGCCTGCCGTTATTTCAATTGTCCTCTTGGTGATGTTGTCCAAGAAACATCTGTCGTGGGAAACCAAAATGACAGCACCGTAATAACGTATAAGGAAGTCTTCCAACCAAGATATGGACTCTATGTCCAAGTGGTTTGTAGGCTCGTCGAGGAGAATTAGGTTAGGTTTTTTTAAGAGTATTTTCGCCAATTCCACCCTCATTTGCCAACCGCTGCTGAACTCTGTCATACTTCTGTCAAAGTCTTCGTGGCGAAAACCCAAGCCGAGCAATACTTTCTCGGTCTGAGGCCTTGCATTGTTTCCGTCCAAAAGAAGTATGTGTTCGTTTAACTCGTTTTGCTCAATGATAAGGTTTTCGTATTCTTTGCTGCCGTAGTCAGTCCGTGAAGCCAGTGTTGAACCTATCTCATCTATACGCTCTTGTATGGCTTTGATGTTGTCAAAGGCTTTGAGGGCTTCTTGCAAAACACTTGTGCTTGAGGAAGGTATCATCTCTTGGGGAAGATAGCCAATGGTCTGTGTTTTGCTCATGACAACAGAGCCAGTATCCTTTTGTTGCAGACCTGCAATGATTTTGAGCAATGTGGATTTGCCTGCACCGTTTTTGCCGACCAAACCTATGCGGTCTTTGTCTTGGACGGTGAAAGAGACGTTGTCGAAAAGTTTGTCGCCGTTGAAAGATACGGAAAGATTGTTTATGGTTATCATTGTTTAACTTGGCTTTCTTGGATTGATGAATAAAATAAGCTTGCTCTCTATAAAAACAGCGGGGCGTAATCAATACGTCCCGCCTTATGAGATAAAACAAATCTGTTTATCCTATTTTGTGATATCGATTTATTGCAGTACGAATTTAACAGGAAGATTGAATTGCTGACGTACAGCTTTTCCTCTTTGTTTTGCAGGTTTCCACTTAGGCATAAGTTTAACCACGCGTATTGCTTCTTCACCACAGCCCGAGCCTATGTCACGCAAAACCTTTATGTCCGTAATAGAACCGTCTCTCTCTACGACAAAGGTTACGTAAACCGTACCTTGAGTTCCTGTTTCCCTTGCTTGTGAAGGGTATTTGATGTTTGATGCGATGAACTTTTGCATTTCATTGTATCCGCCCGGGAATTCACTCGTTTGTTCAACGACTGTGAAGATAGGAGCTTCGTCATCGTCCACTACGTCTTCCTGTACCTTTACCTCAACCTTAGGAATGAAAACGTCGGCATTGCCTCCGTCGTTGGTAAAGTCAGCAAGATTAACCTCATTTTTCAATTCTTGGTCGTCATCTACGATTTCGAAATCCATGGATTGCTGCTGCTCCACTTCCTGTTGAGGAGGTTCGGGTTCGTCTTGCTTAGTCTGTATAACCATTTCTTCAACCTGTGCAACTGCTTCGGTAACTTGAACGGCCTCAGCCTTTTTGTCATAAGATTTCCACTCAAAAGCGCAGATGACAACAGCTAAAGCTACGACAAGACCTGCTTCTAAAAAGACGTTCTTTGTCTTTTCTATGTTGGCTTTATCAGATTTCTTTACTTCCATGATAGTTTATATTTTTTATGTGTTTTGCTTTTATTAAAAATCTCTCCTGCTTTCAAACCGCTAAATTACTACTATTTTCCTATATGACAAAGATTTTTATTAAAAAAATAAAATATTCTTTTATTAACGTTCAGTAATCAATTATTTTTTAAGAGTTTTAAAACATTAATACGAAAAACTGCTTCCGCCCAAAAACTCTCTCATTATTGAGGTAGGAGGAATAAAATCGGTCCGTATTGCAACAAAATTGTTCAAAAACTGATGTAACCTCCTTGCTTCTGCGTAAGCAGGTGAGTTTTGCGGAACTTGCATAAGCAAAGGGTCGCAATAGGTCTTCAAAACGCCGATTTCGTAAAGCAAAGAAGAGTTAAAAATGCTGTCGGCGTTCTCTTGGTACGGGAAAATGTGTTTTTCTTCTCCGTTTCTCACGCTGTTCCACATCAAAAGGGTTCTTTCGGCTGACGAACCGCGGTAATTGTTGTCTCTTACTATACGTCGTATCAGTCTGTTGTCGCTTGTGCTTATCAAGTTGTGGTTATCCAAGGCAAGTTGGGTGAGTGCGGAGACGAAAACCAAGTATTTGTTCTTTCTGTCTATGTCTGCCGACAGTTTAGGGTTAAGTCCGTGTATACCTTCTACGATTACGACTGAGTCTTCTTTGAGTTGCAGTCTGTTGTTGCTTTTTTCCCTTTGTCCGTTTACGAAATTGAAGCGCGGCAACTCTATTTCCTTACCCTCAAGCAGTTCCTGCATCTGATAATTGAAAAAGTCCAAATCCAAAGCCTCTAAACACTCAAAATCATAATTGCCTTTTTCGTCCTTAGGTGTGTGTTCCCTGTCGTGGAAATAATCATCGAGAGATATGGTAAGAGGTTTCATACCCAAGACTCCTAAATGCACGGCTATACGTTTGCATGACGTGGTCTTACCTGAAGAAGAAGGGCCTGCAAGAAAAACAAAGCGAACATCGTCTCTGCGTTTGAAAATCTCATCTGCAATGGAGGAATATTTCTTTTCGTGAAGTGCCTCGGCAATCTGAATAAGTGAGTTTTGCTTACCTTCTTTTACGGCTTTGTTAAGTGAATGCAGGTAAGGGGTATTGAGAATTTCGACCCAATGTTTGTGTTCTTGGAAAATGGAGAAAAGTTTAGGTTGTTTGACAACAGGAGACGGACTGCGGAAATCTTTTTCCGCATCGGGCATAATAAGAATGAAACCTTTCTCATAAGGACAGAAGTCAAATACGTCTAAATAAGAAGTTGAGTAAACCTTGTCAAAGAAGAGAGCATTAACAGTTCCGTCAAGCAAGTCTGCGTTTGTGTACAATTCTTGTCGGGAACGGATAAGTTCGGCTTTTGCTTTAAGCCCTACTTTTTCGAAAAGATTGGCTGCATCTTCGCTTTGGTAAACCTTTTTCTCAAAAGGAATATCGGCATCAACCAATTCGTGCATACGTTTCTTTATCTTATCAACGCAATCCTGTTTTTGCTCATCAACGTTTTGCAACTCAATGTAGTAACCGTTGTTCATGGAGTGCAAAACCGTCATTTCGCCCTTAGGATACAGGTCTTTGACGGACTTATAAAGCAACATAAGGAGCGAATACGCATACATCTTTTGCCCTACCGAAGATTTGATGTCAAAAAACTCAACCCTCTTAGGCTCATATATTCTGAAATTAAGATTTCTTATCTTGTTATTGACAAAAGCTCCTAAAATCTTTCTTTCGTTTTCCAATCCTGCGTAGTTGATTACTTCTTTGGCAGTGATGCCTGCAGGAACAAGGAACTTTTTGTCATTGTTTACACAATGTATTTCTATCATCAAATTTCTTTTTTCTGTCATGGGGAAAATTAATTTTCAATTTCTAAAGATAATCTTTCTCTCGCTTAGGATTTTTTGCAAACCATCCTTTTCTTACTCTTTCTTTCTGTTGGTAGAGTTCTTTGATGCTCCACAGAAGACTTGCTCCTACCACCCCGAGAAGGGAAGAACACAGAACGTTTTCAACAAAGAACGCTCCGCAGATGCAAATCAATCCGAGAATGAGAAATATCCACCAAGGCTTTGTTCCGAAGTGATATTCGGTTTTTATAACTATCGGGTGGAACAGCCCTATTATAATAAAGGTAGAAACAGCTATGATGACACCTTCAAAATGCAGCATAAACCAATTAAATACTTAAAACGTTCAATACCGAAATCAGTTTCTTGTCCATTGGTTTGTCCGAACGTATTGCTTCGGAGAAAGGAACATAGACAAGTTCGTTGTTGCGTATTCCTACCATTATGTTTCTCTGTCCTTGGGTTATGGCTTCAATAGCACCGTAACCTGTCATGGATGCAAGTATCCTGTCGTGGGCCGAAGGAGAACCTCCCCTCTGAAGATGACCCAAAATGGTTACTCTTACATCGTATTCGGGAAATTCTTTTTTTACTCTGTCGGCATAATAATAAGCACCCTTGTCTTTGTTTTCCGACACTATGACAATGCAACTCTTCTTGGACTTTCTTATACCTCTTTCCATGAAAACTTCCAATTGGTCGTTGTCTGTCGTATCTTCGGGAATGATGGCTGCTTCCGCTCCCGATGCAATGGCGGAATTTTGAGCCAAAAAGCCGGCATCTCTTCCCATTACCTCAACAAAGAAAATTCTTTCGTGACTTGTGGCAGTGTCTCTTATCCTGTCCACGCACTCAACTATGGTATTGACCGTGGTATCGTAACCTATGGTGGAGTCAGTTCCGTAAAGGTCGTTGTCTATCGTCCCCGGAAGACCCACACAGCAAACATCAAACATATTGGCAAACTCCATAGCGCCGCGCAACGAACCGTTGCCGCCTATAACCACCAAGGCGTCGATGCCGTTTGCCGTCATATTGTCATAAGCCTGCCTCATACCTTCTTCGGTGCGGACTCTCTCGCTGCGTGCCGACTTAAGAATGGTTCCGCCTTGGCGTATTATTCCGCTGACTGACTCTGTGGTGAAATCCTTTATTTCATTGTTGATAAGGCCTTCCCAACCGCGGTATATACCTTTTACTTTAAATCCCTTGCTTATTGCAGAGCGTGTAACGGAACGTATTGCTGCGTTCATGCCGGGAGCATCTCCTCCCGAGGTAAGCAAGCCTATAGTTTTTATCTTTGCCATTGATTTTTCTGATATAAAAAAGGAGTGTTAAAGATTTTTAATTTCTAAAATTTACCTGTAAGCCAGCGAACTAAATCATTTCCGTTGGCGTAAATCAAAAGAGCAAACAGCAGAATCATACCTACCATCTGAGCCCTTTCCATAAATTTGTCGCTCGGCTTTCTTCCTGTTACTATCTCCCAAAGGGTAAACAAAACATAGCCTCCGTCTAAGGCAGGAATAGGAAGAATGTTCATAAATGCTAAAATAATGGAAAGGAAAGCCGTCATGTTCCAAAATATCTGCCAATCCCAACTTGAAGGGAACAAATTGCCGATAGCGCCGAAGCCTCCTACCTGTGTGGCTCCCTCTTTGGAGAAAACGAACTTGAACTGTTTGACGTATGAAACCAAGGTGTTTATTCCTTGCGATATACCCTTAGGAACGGACTCAAAAAAGCCGTAGGAACGGTGTATGGTCTTAAATTCTAAAGAGAAGTCCTTGCAATATGCCCCTATCTTGCCCTCTTGACCGAGTTTCATGCTGACAGAATGCAACGCATTGTCTCTGTAGTAGTCTATGTTTACGGTTTGTCCTGCGTATTTGGTGACAGCAGCTGCGAACTCTGAGAAAGAGAAAATCTGTTTGCCGTTAAGCGAAACTATACTGTCGCCTTCTTTCATTCCGTTTTGCTTTGCTACCGAGTTGTCCGCAAAACCTCCCACTACAAAAGGCACTCTGACTATGGCAAAACTTTTTTCGCCGTTGCCTATCATCTCTTTGGCAAAACCTTTAGGCAAAACAATGTTTTCTTTCTTGCCCTGACGTTCTACGGTGATGTTTCTGCCCTCGTTAAGCAATATTTCGTTCACAGCATTTTTAAGTTCCCAAACGTCCTTACCCTCTACGCTCAAAATCTTATCTCCGTTGCGGAAACCGTATTTCAGAGCCGTCTGATTGTAATCATAACCGTAAGGAGTGTTCTGCACAGGCAGATGTTCCGTTCCCCAAACGAACATTATCAAAGAATAAATCACCAAAGCGGCAACAAAATTGACTATCACGCCTCCTGCAACTATGAGCAGTCTTTGCCAAGCTTTCTTGCTTCTGTATTCCCATGGCTGAGGCTCTTGTTTAAGTGCTTGGGCTGAAGTGTGGGTTTCGTCCACCATTCCTGCGATTGAGCAATATCCTCCGAAAGGTAACCAGCCTATTCCCCATTCAGTGTTGTCGGGATATTGGGAAAATTCCTCGGGACTCTCTTTTGAGAAGAACGAAAAATGCCATTTGCCGTTATATCTCTTTGCTCTGAGAAGCGAAAAGTAAGGATTGAAGAAAAGATAAAACTTTTCCACTCTTGTTTTAAACAATCTTGCAAAACAGTAGTGACCGAATTCGTGAATGATTACCAAAAATGATAAACTGACTAACAGTGCTAAAATTTTCATATATAAATTCTTTTTCTTTTAGTTTGCGTTTTTGTTTCTGTAGAACTAAAACAATAAACGGATAATCCTTTATATTATTGCAGCAAAGCAAAGATTTACTTTCTTTTCTTACCAAAGCGAGATGTCGGCAGAGGATTCGGCTTTTTCTTCCGTTTCATCGGGCAGAAGAGGGAAAAAGTCCAGTCCCGTTATTCTTTCAATCTCATCGACGGTGTTTACATATTGTTCTTTCTTTTTATTTCCCGGAGAATTTTTACAAATAAAGCCTATGGCCTTAGGCTCGGGCGTAAGAGCCAAAACAACTTTAAAGAATGCTTCAGGTACAACCACTTTATTCTTTCCTATACTCGTGTGTTTCTTGTAGTACAACACAGGACCGCAAACTATGTACACCTCTTTATATTTAGAAGCCCATTGTCTGCAAGCATTTTCTATTTCGTTCCAATCGCCGCTGTTGAGCCTGCTGTTTTGAGGACATATATTGGTAAGCAGGAAAGACTCCTCCATAACCTCTTTACTGCGTTTGCCGTCACCTGCAGGAAACATGTGACCTCTTGACCAGCCGCTTTTATAGTAATCTTCCCTTGTCGCTCTCGGCAAAGGAACTTCACTGTCCTCGCGGAAATAGTTTGAAGATGCACGCTCCGTTGTGCCTTTGACGTCTTCGGCAGTCAGTTTCCAAGCCACCCAGTTTGGGATTTTTAAATCCTTGTTGTAAGATACCGTATAGGCTGTTCTTTTCAATATTTGCTCTGAGCGGTCCTTTGCTGCAGCAGGTATTTCCAAACCTTCGGCATAAGAACTCTGAGTTTTATTTCCGCCGTTTCTTTCTGTCTGTGTTTTGCCCGATTGAAAATGACATGCGGAAAAAAGA
>JAFVAP010000065.1 GCA_017480455.1 Bacteroidales bacterium
CTCCTATTGACTTAATGAAATCAAACTTGGTATCGTTTCTTGCTCCTGCCACAACGGTACGACCAATTGCGGAGGCTATCTGAATTGCAGCCAATCCCACCGTAGATGTACTTCCTCTAACCAATAAGCGGTCTTGAGGCTGCAAATTCAAACTTTCGAACAATGAACCCCAAGCAGTGAAATAGGTTTCGCCGATTGCCGCCAAAGAAATCCAAGGTAGAGAGGAAGAGTGGAGGTGAAAACAATTTTTCTTAGGCACTAAACAATATTCTGCATAACTTCCGTTGAAACTTCTGCCCATTCCACCCATCAAAGCCAAGACTTTTTCGCCTGTTTTGAAATCCTCATCAAGGCTTTGCGCAACTTCGCCTACGCACTCTATACCCGGGATTATGGGCTTGGTGATATAATCGCAGTCTATCTCAAATTGACGCAACAAAACTTCACTGTGATTAAGCCCGAAGGCTTTTACCTTTATCAAAATCCAATTTTCTTTCACCGTAGGTTTATCAACCTGTGTCAAAATCATATCTTCGGGCTTGCAAGATTTGTGTAACTGTATTGCTCTCATAATTTTATTGAATTATATCTTTTTTTCTTATCCATCAAACTAAATCATCTAAGGAATTTTTCAAAATTTTGCCCCTGCCGTGTCTGAGTTATCAAGATGCAAAGATAAGAATTTATCCCGTATATCAAGCATTTCCTCTCTTTATCTTCCCGAAAAAGAGGAGGTTTACTGCATTGTATCATAAGAAGAGCAGCCATTAAACCAACTATATTTACAAGGCAGTGTGGATAAAGAGAACAGAGGAATGTTTATATTAAATTCAGAACTCACAAACAAGACTGCGGCAAGATGATTTTGCCCAAAAGAAGCGCAGTCCCTATTATAAAAGAGTGAAAACTTTGCAGAAATCAAAAAAAGTTGTACTTTTGCACTTGCAAAACAAATAATTACTTAGTCAGAACAAAGATTAAAAAAGGATATATGGACGTTATTTTGAGCGGAATGCGGCCGACAGGAAATTTACATTTGGGAAATTACTTCGGAGCCTTAAAAAACTTTATTTCTCTTCAAGAGTTGTATGATTGCTACTTCTTTATAGCAGATTATCACCTTCTTACAACTCACCCAAATCCACAAGACTTGCATCAAAACGTAAAAACAATTCTTTGCCAGTATCTTGCCTGCGGATTAGACCCCGAAAAAGCAACGTTGTATGTTCAAAGTTCAGTGCCGGAAGTTGCAGAACTCTATATGTTTCTTAATATGAATGCCTATGTAGGTGAATTGCAAAGGGTGGCTGCTTTTAAGGAAAAGGTAAGACAAAATCCTAACAACGTCAATGCAGGATTGCTGACCTACCCTACCCTTATGGCTGCCGATATTCTTCTGCACAGAGCCAACAAAGTACCTGTCGGCAAAGACCAACAGCAACACCTTGAAATGACAAGGGACTATGCCGAGAGATTTAACAAGATGTACAAGACTGATTATTTCCCTTTGCCACAGGCATTCAACTTCGGAGACGACCTTGTGAAAATTCCGTCCTTAGACGGCAACGGTAAGATGAGCAAATCCTACGGAGAACAGGCTACAATCTATCTTACCGATGAGCCTAACGTGTTAAAAAAGAAGATAATGAGGGCAAAAACCGACAGCGGTCCGACAGAAAAAAACTCAGAAAAGCCACAAGAGATAGCCAATCTTTTTACGCTTATGCGTTCTGTTACAAAGGCTGAAATAATTCAGCAATTTGAGGATGCCTACAATGATTGCAGTATACGTTACGGCGATATGAAAAAACAACTTGCCGAAGATATGGAAACATTTGTTGCTCCTATAAGGGAGAGAATAAAAGAACTTGCGGCAAATGAAGATTACCTCAACAAGGTTGTCAGACTCGGAGGGGAAAAAGCAAGAGAAAGTGCATCCAAAACTCTGAAAGAAGTGAGGGAAATCATAGGTTTTCATTCTTTCTGAGAGTTTGGAGAAACATATAATCAAAATTTGAATGAATAACAAGGCAAAAAGGTATCTTTTTTTCTGCCTTTGCTTGTAGAAAAGACGAAGAAACAGATATCTGAGCCACGAAAAAGAAAAGAAGAAAGACAATATTATTATAAACAAATAAAAATACAAACAGATATGTCAGGACATAATAAATGGAGCACCATAAAAAGAAAGAAAGGTGCTTTAGATGCAAAACGTTCAAAGGTATTTTCTAAAATCATAAAAGATATAACCGTTGCAGTAAAAGAGGGTGGTCCGGACCCGGAATCAAATGCCCGTTTGCGTTTGGCTGTTCAGAATGCTAAGGGTGCAAACATGCCTAAGGATACTCTTCAACGTGCCATATCAAAAGCAAACGATAAAGGTACTGCTTCTTTGCAAGAGGTTACTTTTGAGGGATACGCTCCTCACGGTATAGCAATATTCGTTGAGTGTTTGACTGATAACAACAACCGTACCGTTGCTTCAGTACGTTCTTTGTTCACAAAATACGGCGGAAACTTAGGCAACAACGGCTCATTGTCTTTCTTGTTTGAAAGAAAAGGAGTTTTCCAAATCAAAATAGAGGGAAGAGACCCAGAAGAATTGGAAATGCAATTGATAGATGCAGGTGCTGACGACATAGAACAAGACGAAGAATACTTCACGGTTTATACCAAGATGGAGGATTTTTCAAATATGCAAAAGGGATTGGAAGCCGCAGGAATAGAAGCTGAAAGTGCAGAATTGCAACGTATTCCTAACGACACCGTAACCTTGCCTGTTGAACAGGGATTAAAGGTTTTGAAATTAGTCAATATGATTGAAGATGACGACGACGTTCAAAACGTTTACCATAACCTTGAAATGACGGAAGAACTTCTGAACGCAGAAGAATAGTTTCCGAAAAATACTCTGAGGTTCCTTGTAATTTCTTAAACATTTTAAGGATTTCAAGGAGCCTTGTTTTGTTTCACTCCGACCCTGTCAAGTAAAAAAAGAAAGAAAAATGCTTTATCTTGTTCCGACACCGGTAGGCAATCTGGAAGATATGACTTTCAGAGCCGTAAGTGTTTTAAAAGAAGTTTCGCTTATTCTTGCCGAAGACACTAGAACGTCTTTGCCTCTTATGAAACACTATGAAATAAGTACACCTCTGCAATCACATCATCTCTTTAATGAACACGAAGCCGTTAAAAGCATTGTGCATCGCTTGAAATCAGGAGAAGATATTGCACTTATAACAGATGCAGGCACACCCGGAATATCCGACCCCGGCTTTCTTCTTGTCAGAGAGTGCCTAAAAGAAGACATAAAAGTGGAATGCCTTCCCGGAGCTACGGCTTTTGTTCCTGCATTGATAGATTCGGGATTTCCTTGTGAGAAATTTTGTTTTGAAGGGTTCTTGCCTCACAAAAAAGGACGGCAATCCCGCTTGGCTGAACTGAAAGATGAAAAAAGGACAATAATTTTTTATGAATCTCCTTTCAGAACGGGAAAACTGTTACAAGAACTTGAAGAGACTTTCGGGAAAGAAAGAAAGGTCTGCGTGTGCAGAGAGATAAGCAAAAAATTTGAAGAACACCTGCGGGGCAGTCTTGAAGAAATGGCGGCAAAATACAAGGATAAACAATTCAAAGGGGAAATTGTTGTTATCCTATCCGCCGTTGAGAAAGAAGAAAAAAAGACAGGACTATCCAAAAACAAATACAAGGACTAATCATTCTCTGTCCCTGCAGAGTAAATGTTTGAAAGAAACTTTCCGTACTTTATCCTATTTATAGGGGACTTTTTTTTCAGCAGATTAAAATCGCTTTTATCCACCGTAAGGTTTTGTTCTATCTTGCTTAGCACAAGTTTTATGAGTTCCTTTGTTTGTGGGTCTTGAACAGAAGTTCGTTTTGCTTTCATATTCCAAGGACAAACTTCCGTGCATATATCACAACCATAGATATATTCCGCAGTTTTCAGTCCTGCGGGTATGTTTTCCTTGTTCTCTATTGTCTGATAAGAGATACACTTCGCCGCATTAAGCCCCAGCGTCTCACTCAGAGCGCCGTTAGGACAGGCATCTATACATTTTCTGCACTTTCCGCAAGGACTTTTCATCTTTTCCGTTTCTGAAACCGAAGAATAATCAGTGGAAAAATCAGAGACAATCTCAGATAAAAAGACTTTACTTCCGTAATCCTTATTAATAAGCAATGTACTCTTCCCTATCCGTCCCAGACCGCACTTTTCAGCCCAATATCTCTCTAATATAGGTGCAGAATCCGTAAAAACACGGGCTTCAAAAAACGGATATTGTTCTTTGAGTTTTGATATAATGTTGTTGAGTTTTGATTTTATGACATAGTGATAATCTTTTCGCTGTGCATAATGAGCTATCTTAAAAGCGAAATCTCCGTCAATCCTCTCATCATTGTAAGAATAAAGAAAGGATATTAAACTTTTGGCTCCGCAAAGCAAAAGTGATGGGTCTTTTCTTATCTCCTTGTAATTTTCCATGTAAGACATGGACGAATGAAAGCCCCTGTCCAACCATTCATCAAAGAAATCAGCCTCAGCCTTTTCTATCCTGCAAGACCCGACTGCGCAAAAACCTTCCTGTTCTGCAAGAGCGGAAATAATGCGAAAAGGAATATAGCCCATAAATCACAGATAGCCTACGGCAACATTAAATTTACTTACATCTCCATTACGGACCAAAGGGCCTATATCATTAAGAAAATCATGCGGAGAGACCTTTAGTTTCCTTGCTTGTAAAGTCGTGGAAAATTCTTCCCTCTCATCGTAAATATCAAAAGAAACAGATGCGTTTCCTTTATTTTTCTTTGCCAATGAGGATATTGTTTTCACAAAATCATCATTTATTTTTCCGGAATTGACAAATAACTTCACCTCCGTAGCATATTTTCGGAACAAATCTTCTAAAAGTTCCATCTTCGTGATTTTAAACTCTACAGGGCGTCTTTTCTGTTCTCCCGATGCCTTATCAAAAAATACATTTTCTACAATAGTGCCGCGAATGTACACATACAAGTTTGGTTTGAAAAATTTTGCGCATTTAAGGTATTCATCTCCGAAAAGAGTAAATGTGTGTTCGCCGTCTCTATCCGCCAAAGTAAATTTGCCGTATTTTTTTCCTGTCTTTGTATCGAGTTCTCTCGCTTCGGTTACTATACCTGCAAAAGAAAGTGTATTTCTTCCCCGTTCAAAGTCACTTTCAAGTGCATTCATTTCGGTAACACTGTCTGTCGGGAAAGTTTTAAGTTCATTTTCATAGATATCCAACGGGTGTCCGGATAAGAAAAAGCCTATCATTTCTTTTTCAAACCTCAACTTCTCCAACTCACCCATAGGTTCGCAGTCAGGAAACTGTATTGAGTCATCTTCTTCCTGCGTATCATCACCGCCGAACAAAGAAAACTGTGAAGCATCATTATGAGACCTTAGTTTGATACAATATTTTATCAGTTTCTCTATAAAACTTACATCGTTTTTATCCGTGTAAAGATATTGCGCTCTGTGGATTTCAGAAAAACAATCGAAAGCTCCGCTCTTAACCAAAGACTCTATTGCCTTACGGTTCATTGAAGTCTTATTGCTGCCATCTGAAAATATGTTCCTCTCTATAAAATCCACTGCATTTTTATAAAGACCATTCTTTTTCCTTTCTGAAATAATTGCCCTTGCAACTTCCAATCCGACACTCTTTATTGCAGCAAGACCAAATAAAATTTGACCTTTGGAGTTCACCATAAAGTCTACGTCAGACTCATTAACGTTCGGTCCCAACACGTCTATATTATGCTTCTTGCAATCTGCAATATAAAGAGTGATATTGCTAATATTCTTCAAGTTGTGCGTAAGAACGGCCGACATATATTCAGCAGGATAATGCGCTTTTAAGTATCCTGTCTGAAAAGCCACGAAAGCGTAACATGTTGCGTGGGATTTGTTAAACGCATAAGAAGCAAACTTTTCCCAATCCGCCCAAATCTTATCCGTTTTCGCCTTATCAAGACCGTTTTCCTTGCAACCGATATCAAATTTTTCTTTTAACTCTGCCATAAGGTCAAGTTTCTTCTTACCCATTGCTTTTCGCAGTGTATCCGCTTGGCCTGGCGTAAAATTGGCTAAAAGTCTTGAAAGTTGCATTACCTGTTCCTGATAAACAGTTATTCCATATGTATCGCTGAGATACTTTTCCATTTGAGGGAAAGTATAGTCTATCCTTTCACGTCCGTGTTTTCTGTCAATAAAAGAAGGAATGTAACTCATAGGACCCGGTCTGTAGAGAGCGTTCATTGCTATCAAATCCTCAAATTTATCAGGCTTAAGTTTTTGAAGATGACCCTTCATTCCCTCACTTTCAAATTGGAATGTAGCTGTTGTATCTCCTCTTGCGAAAAGGTCTAACGTCTCTTTATCATCTAAACTCACGTTGTCTATATCTACATCCACTCCGTGGGATTTTTTTATGTTGGCACAGGCATCTTTTATTATAGAAAGGTTTGCAAGTCCGAGGAAGTCCATTTTAATCATACCGACACTCTCTATAAGTTTCCCCTCAAACTGTGTTGCCATCATATCCGAATCTTTAGGTCTGGCCAAAGGGACATAGTTAGATATATCATCAGGACCTATTATTATACCGCAGGCATGAACACCTGTACTTCGCAAAGAGCCTTCCAGCTGCATGGCTAATTCAAGCACCTGTTTCTCTAAAGGAGTTCCGTTCTCAAGAGCATAAGCCAGTTCAGAGGATTCTTGTAAGGCTTTTTCCAATGTTATTCCCGGTTTAGAAGGAACATAACTTGCCAAACGGTTACTATCAGACAAAGGCAAATCTAAAACTCTTGCAACATCCTTTATTGCCATCTTCGCAGCCATTGAGCCGAATGTAGTTATCTGAGCAACATGTGAAGCTCCGTATTTTTCCTGTACATAGTGCAAAGTTTTCTCCCGTCCCTCATCATCGAAGTCTACGTCTATATCGGGCAAAGAAATACGGTCAGGATTTAAAAATCGCTCAAACAGTAAATCGTATTTCATTGGCTCAACTTGAGTTATACCCAAACAATAAGCAACAACGCTTCCTGCAGCAGAGCCTCTTCCCGGACCTATAATTACGCCTAAGTTATCCCTTGAATAGTTTATAAAGTCTTGGACAATGAGAAAATATCCCGGAAAGCCCATCCAACCTATGGTATCCAACTCAGAGTCTATTCTCTCAACGACTTCTTTACTCAAATTCTCACCGTAACGTTTTTTTGCACCCTCGTAGGTAAGATATTTCAAATACTCAAAATCGAAAATCGTTCTAACCTGTTTATCATATCCGCCCTTATCTTTCAAGGTCTTTTCCACAAGAAGAGTTTTCTCTTCTTCGGAAGCATCTTTCTTAAGTTTATCTCTTTTTATCAGGCTGTTCTCAATATCTTTCTTTACTACATCTTCGGTATATTTTGCATAATAATCATCAAGTTTTCCGAAACTCTCGGGTATATCAAATACAGGTAAAATAGGTTTACGTTCCAATTCATAAACTTCAACTTTCTCCGCTACTTCCTGCGTATTTGAGATACTCTCAGGTAGGTCTTTGAAAAGTTCAAACATTTCTTCGGGAGATTTTAACCACTCTTCACCGGTATAAGCCAACTTTGTATCTTCGCTTAACTTCTTTCCTGTATTCAGACATATAAGAATCCTGTGTCCGAAGAAGTCATCCTTGTTTATAAAGTGAACATCGTTGGTAGCAATCAACTTTATGTTAAGTTTTTCCGCCAATGCAATAAGTTTAGGCGTAACTATATTTTGTTCTTCGTTCTTAATATGACGCTGAAGTTCTATATAATAGTCGTCTTTAAATACTTGCTTATATTCCGAAGCAAGAGCCTCTGCTTTTTCATCTTCACCGTTAAGAAGCAATTGAGGTATAACACCTGCAAGACAAGCAGACGAACATATCAAACCTTCACTATATTGAAACAAAAGTTCTTTATCTATTCTCGGTTTGTTGTAAAAAGCATCTTTATCAAAAGCAAGGGAGTCAAGTTTTATTAAATTCTGATAGCCTTGGAAGTTTTTAGCAAGCAGTATCAAGTGATTGTTTCTCTGTCTCATTCCCGCAGGAGTCGGTTTCTTGTCAAAACGTGAACCGGGAGCAACATACATCTCGCAACCAAGAATAGGCTTAACTCCGTTTTTAACACATTTATTTCTAAAATCAAGAACACCGAACATATTACCGTGATCAGTAATAGCCAAAGAGTCCATTCCGAGTTCTTTTGTCTTTTTTACTAACTTTCCAATCTCACATGCTCCGTCCAAAATGGAGTATTGAGTATGCAAATGAAGATGCGTAAAACTTGTCATAATGAAATATCCGTCTGTTTTTCTTAATCCGCAAAATTACAAAAAAAAACAATATTCCTTTATTCAGTTTTACAATGTTTTTTCTCCTAAAAAGAAAATATGAAATCTAAGTCTCAGTCTTCTTGATTAAATTTTTCTCTGTGCTCTATTATGGAGTTAAAATTTTTCTGAGCCCAATCGTTGAGTTGAAATATTATCGGAATAAGACTTTCCCCTCTTTTAGTCAAAGAATACTCAACCTTGAGCGGCATAACATTGAAAACCTTACGCTCAATTAAATCATCAGCATAAAGAGTTTTTAAAGTAGAAGAAAGAATGTTCTTTGAAATATCGGGAATCTTGTTCTGAAGTTGGGAGAACCTTATATTTTTCTCTTCATATATAGTCAAAAGAATAAGAATTGCCCACTTGTTTCCGAACCTTGCAACAACATTTCTTATAGGACAAATCTCAATAAACGCATTTTTATTTTCCTTTTTCAGCATTCTAATATCCTTATTTTTAATTAGAGTAATAAATTTATAACCTCTTTCTTTATTTATAACTTATTGCATATTAACAGATTTATTTATATCTTTGCAAACGTAAAAAACACAATACATAGTATTAATTCATTAAAAAAACGTAAAAAAATGAAAAGAGCAAAACTAAACTCTTCAATTTTGAGAGACGTTGCACAGGATTATCTTTGCAACACGGTAAATGACACTCCAAAACCAAGTGCTTGCGGAAGTGCATGCGGAACTAAGGATGCCAAATCGAGCCCTTGCGGAAGCGCATGCGGAACAAAAGACCCTAGAACTTCACCTTGCGGTTCTGCTTGCGGAATCAAGTAAATCAAAACAAAAAAAGAGGCAATCGAAACGGTTGCCTCTTACAATCTTATACCATAATATAAAATGGAATATTTCTCTTTTCAATGGCATATCACAGATGAGTGTGACCAAAGATGTGAGCATTGTTATATATTTTCGGAAAATAACAATATTCCCTTGAAGTCTATGACTTGGGAGGAAATCTTGCATACTCTGAACAATATTTATGATATGTGTGAGAAAACAGAGCGCTTGCCTTACATATATTTAACGGGCGGAGACCCTATTTTACATAAATATTTTTGGGACTTATTGCATCTGTTCAAACAAAGGGATATACCTTTCAGCATAATGGGTAATCCGTTTCACTTAACAGTAGATAATTGCAGGAAAATGCTTGAGTTATGTTGCAAAAAATACCAATTAAGCATAGACGGATTGGAACAAACCCACGATTTCATACGCAAAAAAGGCTCTTTTCAATCTACACTTAAAGCAATAGACATTATGCACCAAGCATCATTGCCCGTAGCGGTAATGACAACGGTCTCAGGTATGAATATAAATGAAATACCTGCAATAGTGGACTTGGTAGTTGAGAAAAGAGCGGAGGTTTTCGCCTTTGCAAGATATTGTCCTACCTCTTTGGAGAAAGATGTCAGCATTTCACCTACAGAATACCGCAATTTATTGGAAACATTGTGGCAAAAGTTTGAACAATATAAAGATTGTGCAACTTCTTTCAACTTAAAAGACCACCTGTTTGCTCCTTTCCTTTATGAAAAAGGATACTTCAAAATTCCCGATTCGCTCGACAAGGACACGATATATGACGGTTGTAACTGCGGAACAAATCATGTTACAATAACACCTAATGGTGATGTTATGGCTTGCAGAAGATGTGAATCCATTGTAGGTAATATCTTTTCAAATTCTCTTTATGATATATGGAATAGTGAAAAAATGGATTTTTACAGGCAATATGATAAATTTGAAGCCTGCAAAGATTGCGAGTTATTAAGATTTTGCCGCGGTTGTCCGTCAGTTGCATACGGCGTAACGCATAACTTCTACGCCAAAGACCCGCAATGCTGGTTTAAAAAGTAAAAAAACTAATTTTCCACTTAACTATTGCTAATAGCTAAGTGAAAAATTAGTTTTATATAATATTTATAGAAACAAGCGTAATTTTTTTTATAGATTTCGCTTAAAACTCTAAATAGAAATTTTATAAATCTTCTATTAATGAATTTATGTATTCTTGGTTATTAATTCTATCCGTGTACATTAAAAGAACAGAACATTTCATCTGTATAGACATAATTCTGCAGGATATAGTTCCATCTTCCGTAAGGAATGTAGACTCATATTCACATCTATTCATTTGTACTTCATAAAATTTTCTGTTATCGTCACGAGGCTCCTAAGCAGTAAAACGCTACTTAAAAAAATTAGGAGCCCCATATTTTTTCATTAACAGTTCTTTAATATATCTGTAGTTAGAATATAATTCCATCCAACTTTTTACCTTCGGAAAATATATACCTATTGAACTCACATTACCTTCAGTATTTGTAAAAACATATAGTGTACAATCTCTATAGCCTGCAAAATCTCCATTTAACATAGCAATTCCACCTTGCTCTCCAATAAAAGTAAAGCCTTTTTTCTTCATTTTTGATGTAAAACTATCCAAAGTTCCATTAATTTCAACACCCTTAAATTTAAGATGATTTGTTTTTTCTTGGGAAAAAGTGTTAAATACATTGAATAGCAATGCCACTAAAAAAATAACTTTTAAATTTTTCATTTTTTTTTAAATTATTAAACTTACCTACTCTAAAAACAGTTTTCGGTATTCCCTGTCTTGAATTATGAAATTAAGAGTAGACACAAGAAAAGCGTAAATCTTTCAAGTGCCTTACTTCTATTGCTGGTGTCTGGAATACCTCGGTATAAATAAGGATAGAATAATTCACGCTTAAGCGTAGAACCATTATTCTTACTATTCCCATACCTTAATAAGTTTTCCAGACTTTGCAATAAGAGAATATAAGTCTTAAGTTCAAAATAATACATAAATAACCAAAGGATTGACATCGCAAAAGTAAAAAAAAATATTTAATTAATAGAACCTTCTTTGCAGAAATTTTAAGGTTAATAATATAGTTAATAAAATAATTATTTATTTTTGCAGACAATTAAGGAGTATAAAACTACAATAAAGTAAAAAAAATTATGATTGATGCACAATATTGTTTTGACAGATTAAAAGAAAGTCCTATTCTTACCTTTGCTACGGTTGATAACGAAGGAAATCCTCAAGTCAGATACATTTCTGCCATTCATTGGGAGAAGAACGAGATGTATTTTTACACGGCACGGGGAAAGAATTTTTGCTCACAACTTCTTGAAAACAAAAAAGTACAAATCATTTGCTACACACAAAACAAGGAAATGATACGTCTGTCTGCCAAAGTCAATAAAGCCTTAGATGAAGAGCAAACAAAGTATAAAGACCTAATATTTAACTGTCAGCCTTACTTAATTAACGTTTATCCGGGGCGGACAAGAGAGATTGGAATAATATTTCATATCAAAGATTGCAGCATTGAATATTTTAATTTGGGAGTTCATCCTATCCACCGCTTATATTTTGACATCGGAACGGAAAGACACAAGAGTAAAGGCTTTTATATAACCGATGATTGTATTGCCTGCGGAACTTGTATGGCATGTTGTCCGCAGGGAGTGATAGATGCAGGCGATATTTACTCCATTAACCAAAACCATTGTTTGCATTGCGGTAACTGTTACGAACATTGTCCCAACGATGCCATAAGAAATTTAGACAAAGAGTAATTTAAGAAAAAGCACTGTCTGATTAGAAAGAAAATAAAACAAGGTCTCAATAAAATGAAATATGGTATTAATTAATTGTTTTAACTCAGTGATTTTATTCTCTCCGCTGTCAAGAATAGCGGGATAAGGATTGCTATTCTGCTTAATAAAATTGATAAACCCTATATTGCAAATAACAGTAGCATTATGCAATATAGGGTTTAATATTTACAAAAAAACAAAGCCTTTATCTTAATTTCAGTCAAGCAGGGTATTATTTCCTAAGTTTGGAAGCCAAGAAACTTTTCTCCGCCATATAAGAAGAGCGAACCAAAGGACCGCTTTCCACATTTGCAAAACCAAGTTTAAGTCCTGTCTCCTTGTATTGCTCAAATTGTTCGGGAGTAACGAATTCTTTTACTTCCAAATGTTTTTTCGTAGGTTGAAGATACTGTCCTATGGTAAAAAGAGAAACCCCTGTTTGCCGTACGTCCTGCATCAATTCTTCAACTTCTTCGGGTGTTTCACCCAATCCGACCATTATTCCTGTCTTTGTCAAAAATGAATTTCTGTGCGCATATTCCAAAACCTTAAGACTGACATCATATTTAGCCCTTGAGCGGGTTGCATCCGAAAGTCTTTTTACCGTTTCCATGTTATGGGAAAATATATCGGGCTTTGAGGAAAAGACAATATCCAACAAATCCTCTCTGCCGTCAAAATCGGGAGTAAGAATTTCTATTGTAGTCTTAGGATTTTCCCTTCTTATGGCCTCAACCGTAAGTTTCCAATGCTCAGCCCCTTTATCCTCCAAATCATCTCTGTCCACTGAGGTTATGACACAATGTTTCAAGTTCATAAGCCTTACTGATTCGGCTATCTTCTCAGGCTCTTGCTTATCCAAAGGCTTAGGTCTGCCTGTCAAAGTAGCGCAAAACTTACAGGAACGTGTGCATATATCTCCGCCAATCATAAAAGTAGCCGTTCCCATCCCCCAACACTTACTCGCATTTGGGCATCTGCCACTCGAACAGATAGTATGGAGTTTGTTTAACTCAACTATCTTCTTCACTTTCAAATATTCCTCACCGTTTTCCAAAGATATTTTCAACCAAGAGGGCTTTCTCTTAATCTCTTCCATTGTCTCCTATTTAGATTTTAAAATATAATCTTGCTTTTTCTTTAAATTTCTGTTCTTTATTATCAATCCGGAGGAGTAAAAGTCTATGCTGACAAAAACAATCCCCCTTATACTCTTTATTTTATGCCAAAGAGCAAGATTGTTTTTTGTTTTTCTGATATTCTTCACAAATATCACCCTATCCTCATCTCCTTGCAGGGCTTTGCTTATTTGTCCCGAAAGTTCATCTTCCGCAATAAAGAAGTCGGTTTTGCATTTCGGAGAAAAATATCTCAAAACCGCCTGTTCAAGAGTGTCTTTACGCTTTCTTATTGCCTTGGTATAAAAATCAAAAACAAGGGGAGAGTGCAGGGAATATTCATCTTTCGCCCTGCAAAAAAAGGTAAAAATTTGTTTATTCTTGAAAAGAATATGTTTTATCTTCCCTTCCCTACCCTGCATAAAAGTTTACCGCAATAGTTTCTGCCAATAAAAAAAATCTTTCAGCCTCTGAGTTCAACACTGACGCAATCCATCTTCCCTCCTACAGGGGGATTGAGTTTCTTTACCTCAACTTGTATATCCCTTACAGAAGGAAAACACTCTTTAACCCTATTAATAATTCTGCGGGCCACGTGTTCCAAAAGATGTGAAGGCTTTTCCATCTCTTCTTTCACCGTAAGATAGACCTTAGAATAATCAACCGTATCTTCAACTCTATCAGTCTGTTCTGCCAAAGTGCTGTCGCAGTCAAATGATATATCAACCGAAAAATGAGTTCCTATCTTCCGCTCCTGCTCAAAGCAGCCATGAAAAGCATAAAACTCCATATTTTTTATCGAAATCTTACTCATAAGCATCTCCTGTTCATTTGGCAAAAATACATTTTTTTATTGTAATAGAACATATTTTTATCCATTGTTATTAAAACTTTATGCCAGAAAAAGCAAAACTTCAATTCATTTCAGCGAAACGAAGTTTCAGAAAATTAAAACTTGATTTCAGCGCCGTAAAACTTCGTTTCAGAAAACTGAAACTTCGTTTTATTTTCACAAGTTCTAACAATCTGAAAATAAGGCTGTATTCAGCCTTAATAAAAAGAAAAAAGGGCGGTGGTAAATTTATGCTTAAAAAATACCTAAAGCAAAAATAACAGAACGCCGTTCTGAACTGAGAGAGAGTAAAAAATGATACGGCAATATGAATTTCAGAACAACGGCAGCAAAGTTTGACAATATTTTTTATAATCAAAAAAATGTCGGCAACAGGCTTTGATTACCCAAAGCCTGTTGCCGACAAATCAGAGGGTTTCTTTATTTTGCCTCAGCGTTTTGCTTTACGGAAGTGTTGTCCATTGCTACTGCGGATTTCTCCATTTAAATCACAACGTCGTGTGCAACTTCCACCATAACGGTAGTTTCTTTCA
>JAFVAP010000066.1 GCA_017480455.1 Bacteroidales bacterium
CAAGAACTTTTCAATAAAACTTTGCCAAGAATGAAATACGATAATATTCTTTTTTCTCAAAATATTTAAACATTATAATTTTTATGTATATCTTTGCAAAGAATATTTACCTCTCTTACACACTTTTTAATATAGTATCATTGTAAAACAATCTTCCTTAGTCATAAAAAGAACAAATAGAAAAAAATGTCGATAAAAGGGAAATTAATAAAGCACAAGTTATCTTTCATCTTAATACAAAAAAATAAGAGGCCAACTTCTCAAAACGAAGTAACCTCTTACTCTTACAAATAGTATCTAAAACAAAATCTCTTTTCTATTTTTCGTATTTTGCTCTCAACTTGTTTACTATTGCAATCAAATAACCCAAAGCTATGAATGCTCCCGGAGGAAGTATAAACAGAAGTATTCCGTCGCTTTCTCCTATGAACTTATAGCCGAAAATACTTCCTGCTCCCAAGACTTCTCTCACTATACCTAAAACAGTAAGAGCCAAAGTAAAGCCTAATCCTATTCCTATACCGTCAAGTAAGGAATCAAACGCATTGTGCTTGCTTGCAAAACTTTCAGCTCTACCGAGAATTATACAATTCACTACAATAAGAGGTATAAATATACCAAGGCTTTTGTCAAGCGCCGGAAGATATGCCTGTAAGAGCAACTGCAATATTGTAACGAAAGTTGCAATAACAACTATGAATGCAGGGATACGGACTTTATCAGGTACAACATTTTTAATCAAAGAGATAACAACATTGGAACACATAAGGACAAACATTGTACAAAGTCCCATTCCCATTCCGTTTATTGCAGAAGTAGTTGTTGCCAAAGTGGAACACATACCCAGCAAAAGACAAAAAACAGGGTTTTCTTTAATTATTCCGTTTAATACGATTTTCATTCCTTTCATATCATTATCTCCTATTTATTTTGGTATTTTTTAAATGCCTCATAAGCCTTTTGCACCGAAGTAAGGAAAGCACGTGAAGTTATGGTCGAAGCAGTTATGGCATCAATGTCTCCACCGTCCTTTGTAGGGGAGAATTTTGTAGTTTCAGGGTTCTTTCCTCTGATATCTCCCTTTGCTCTGAACCAATCCTCAGCTTTCATTCCCAATCCCGGAGTCTCGGCTGTTTCCAATATTTTGTAATCAGAAACAGTTCCGTCATTGGATAAACCTACCATAACCTTAAGTTTTCCTCCGTAACCGTTGTTATCATAAGTCTCTACGGCAGCACCGACAAGTTCTCCGTTGAGTGTTGCAGGGTAGATAACAAAAGCATCATTGTAACCCTCCAAAGATACTTTGGCAGGCTCACCTACCTGTGCTGACTTATCAGGTAAAACATTTTTTATAGCTGTTTCCTTTTCTGAATTCTTTGTTGTATCTATAGGTTCCTTTGTTAAGGCGTATGTCACACACAATAATGCGGAGGCCAACAAAGTAACCAAAGCCAAACACAACACCATATTTTTCATTGAAGATTCTAACTTTGCCATACTCCCTCCCTATTTTTTATATCCGAACTTATCTGTTTTTATAAATTTATTAATCAAAGGAGTTACGCCGTTCATAATAAGTATTGCGAAAGAAACTCCTTCCGGCATAGGACCGAAACAACGGAATATGATAGTAAGAATACCGCATCCGCATCCGAAAATAAGTTGCCCTTTGTGGGTAAGCGGAGATGTAACCATATCTGTTGCCATGAAAACAGCACCTAACATCATACCTCCTGCGAAAAGATGATAGTAAGGAGCAACATAAGTTTCAGGGCTTACAAGGTGAAGTATTCCTGCAAAAATAAACGCAGAAGCCAAGAACGCTACAGGGATATGCCAAGTAATAATCTTACGGCAAAGCATATAAACTCCGCCTATAAGTATGGCAATCGCCGAAATCTCACCCAAAGAACCGCCCATAGAACCAAGGAACATATCCAAAGCAGACGGAAGTTGGTCTAATCCTTCTCCTGTTTTTGTTATCCCTTTGATGATATTTAAAGAGGTCGGTCCCGTAACGGTTTCCACAACATTAGAAGCAAACAACGGTGCAGGCTTAGGCCAAGAACTCATAGCCATGTCCGTAGGAAAAGAAAGGAAAAGAAATACACGTCCCACAAGAGCAGGATTAAACGGATTCTTTCCCAAACCTCCGAAAGTCATCTTGCCGACTCCTATTGCCACAAGAGAACCTAAGATAATCAACCATATAGGAAGGCTTGACGGAACGTTGAAAGCCAACAGCATACCTGTGATAACAGCCGAGCCGTCAGCAACAGTGCTCATATCACCCTTTAAGATATATTTTTGAATAGCCCATTCAAAAAACAAACACGAAGCAACGCTGACCAAAGTCAAAAGCAAAGCATCAATACCAAAAAAGTATATGCTGACAAGAAAAGCAGGTAGCATCGCTATGACAACACCCCACATTATCTTTTTTGTAGACATCGTGCCGTGAACGTGAGGTGACCCCGAAATATTAAACATTGACATATCTTTTTATTTTTATATTCTTACAATAATTTACTTTACAAATCCATCTCTTCGATTGAAAACACCTAAAAACAAAGTTCAAATTTATTTTTGAGCCCTTGCTCTTCTCAAAGCACCGACTTTGAACTTGCCTACTCTGATTAAATCCAACAAAGGACGGTTTGCAGGACAGGTAAACAAACAACAACCGCACTCTATACAATCCATGACGCATTCATTTTCGGCTTCTTCCCATTTATCTTGGGAACAAAGAGTGGAAAGTAAAACAGGCTCCAATCCCATTGGGCATGCATCAACACATTTTCCGCAACGGATACAAGGTGTCGGCGTTTGTCTCTTCGCCTCTTTTTCATTGATAACAAGAATACTTGAAGTTGTCTTGACCGTAGGCGCAGACGTGTCCATAATAGCTTTACCCATCATAGGACCTCCGCTTATCAACTTACCTGTATCTTCAGGCAGACCTCCGCAATAGTCTATTATCTCCTGCAAAGGAGTACCCACCCTAACCAAAAGATTTTTTTGATTTTCGGGTTTCACGCTCTTGCCGGTGAAAGTCATCACATTGTCTATAAGAGGCTTATTTTTCTGAACTGCTTGATAGATTGCAAGCGCCGTACCTACGTTATCAACAACACAACCTACCTCTATAGGAAGTTTACCGCTCGGAACCTCTCTTCCTGTCAAAGCATTGATAAGTTGTTTCTCTGCCCCCTGAGGATATTTCAATTTCAAAGGAACAACCTCTGTGCCTTTGTATTTTTCAGACATTGCAGTCATCAACTTTATTGCCTCAGGCTTGTTGTTCTCTATTCCTATTAAGGCAGTGTTTATGCCTAAAGCCTTCTTCATTATCTCAATACCGATGAATATCTCTTCGGTATTCTCTATCATTATTCTGTTATCCGAAGTCAGATAAGGCTCGCACTCAACACCGTTTATTATAAGAAATTCCGCTTTCTTTCCATCGGGAACCATATACTTAACATTGGTAGGAAAAGCCGCACCTCCGAGTCCGACAATTCCGCAGTCTTTCATGCGCTGAACTATTTCCTTAGGCTCAAGCGTAATTTCCCTTTTTATATCCGCCGTTCTGTCAATACTTTCTTCCCATTCGTCACCCTCAACGTCTATATAGATAGCAGGTTTCTTAAATCCGTTGAAATCAACGGCAACATCAACCTTGGTAACTGTTCCTGAATACGGAGAATGAGTGTTAGCGCAGATGAAAGCATCAGCCCTTGCCAAAAGGGTTCCTACTTTCACTTTGTCGCCTTTCTGAACCAAGCACGTAGCAGGAGCACCCAAATGCTGGGAAACAAATACTACTGCTTTTTTGGTAAGAGGAAATACTTTCGTTTTATTATTCGAAGCAAGTTTGTTTTCCTCCGGATGAACGCCTCCTTTGTTAAATGTTTTCATTCACAGTTCCTTTCTCTTGAGGGTTATTATCATTGTTTACTTGTGCCGTTTCCTCTGCAGGTTTCTCTACCTTAGGTTTTGCAGGAGGGAAATTAACAGCATGTATTGCTCCCGTAGGACACTCAGCCACACACTTACGGCACATTTTACATTTATTGAAATCTATATACGAAAGATTGTTTGCTACGGTTATAGCTCCGAAAGGACAAACCTTTTCACACTTACCGCAACCTATACAAGCCACGTCGCAATTCTTCTTTGCGGCAGCGCCCTTGTCCTTATTTATACAAGAGACAAAAACACGTCTGTCTTTCAATCCTTTTTTTCTCAACTCAATGACAAGTCTCGGACAAGCCTTAACACAAGCTCCGCATCCTACACACTTATCTTGATTAACTTCCGGCAGTCCCGTCTGTTCATTGATATAAAGTGCATCAAACTTACAAGCTCTCGAGCAGTTTCCTAAGCCCAAACAACCGAATGAACAAGCACCTTCGCCTGCAAAGTTCTGATTTGCAACCACACAATCTTTTGCTCCGTCATAAGAAACTTTCTTGTGAGTGTTGCATTTTCCGCCGTTACATCTTACGACAGCAACCATCGGGTCCGAAGCCTCTGCTTTCAATCCCATAACATCAGCAACTTGAGCCATAACAGGAACTCCGCCGACAGGACAAGCTTTTCCTTCAAGATTTTCTGCTTTAACTATAGCTTCGGCCAAGGCTCTGCAACCAGCAAAACCGCAACCGCCGCAGTTAGCACCGGGAAGTTTCTCCGCAACAAGGTCAATACGGGGGTCTTCCACAACTTTAAACTTCTGTGCAACAAGATATAAAATCAATGAAAGAACGATTCCCGCTACTGTCAAAGTAATAACACCGATAATAATAATTGTTCCCATAGTTATTTTTTAACTTTAAAATATTGAGGTGCAAAGTTAATAACTTTTTTTATAAAAAAAATACTTTAATCAAAATAATTTGCTCTGAGTTTATTTTTTTTAGTTTTTCCCAACCGAAATTTCAGTTCAAAGCATAAATGTTTTACGGAAAATAAAACTTGATTTCAGAAAAATAAAATCAAGTTTCACGGCAGCGAAATCAAGTTTTAATTTTCTGAAACTTGATTTCACTGCGACACAACTCAAACACGCAGCAATAAAATCAAATAAAATTATTTGAACTCTGAAAAAGGAAAAATTACATCTAAAAGAAAATATCATTTTTACATCAAGTTTTCCTCCACCATTTACCTCTTGAGTTCAATCGATTAAATAGTTCGGTGGGGGGGGGATACATGTTTAGTATATAGTAAATTTCTTCGATTTCAAACATACGTCATTATACCATATCTCTATGGTATATTCACCTTCCTCCCAATTTCCTTTAGTAGAGTTTCCCCAGCCTGCCAGCACCGTTTGTCTTCGATCTCCCTCATAAACGCTACGCTCATCTGAGTAAGTATAACCCTTGGGAGAAGTATCATCATTGTGGCTTAATCTTCCGTCGGGAGTTATAAGCTTCACATAAAATTTTAAATCTTCCTTATGAACAAATCCTGTATATTCTATACGAGGTTTCAAAAGCATAGTTCTATAAGAATATATCCTTTCACCATAGTCTGTTTCTACTTCGCCGTCCCTATACACATTTGCAATCTCTATATCCGTTATTATTATAGGATATGTATCCGACAATCTTGAATACTCCATCGCTAAATCTGCATATTCTTCACGCAGACTGCCTAAAGAATCCTCCGCATCATATAAACTATGGTCACAGTAAAAATTATAGTCACTGTAATAATTAAGAAAAAGAACCAAAAAGACAGCTACAAGTAAATACAGCAATGTAATATGAATAGACCTTGGATTAACTCCTATTCGTTTTCCGCAGTTACCGCAAAAACGGGCATCGTCCTCATTATTCGCTCCGCAACGTTTACAAACCTTAGTCATAACTTTTATTGTAACTTATTTCCTTTTAAATCAAAATAATATTTTTCTCCATTCTGAACAGCGCAGTAAACATAATCGTTATGCTTCTCTATTCTGTCGTATTCTATTGGTATAATCACTTTGCGATTATTAACATTGCAAAGACCATATTTATAGCCTTGTTTCAGAATAAATAAAAAATCTTTATCAGCAATAGTTATATCATCGCAAATTGCCGGCAATATGGTTGCACTGTTGTATGCTCTTATCAAACCTAATTTGCCATTATATGAGTACCTTAAAGCTTTACGTTTGTTTGGCTTTTCTATAAAATGAGCCTTTAATCGCAAAATGTTTAACCTTTGGATTAATGACTCTGGGAAGAAATATAACCCTAAAACAAAAATTATTGCAAAAAAATTCAACACCAAATACCTCGGAGGGACCTCCAAGTCCATATAGTCACTTTTGGGAAGAAAATCTATATTCGGAAAAGAATTCAACGTAAATTTATTTGATACAGAATTCTTCACATTTAATCTAAAATTTTCCATTCTGTCTTTATCTATTTTATAGTATCATAATAAGGAATTTCCGGTATTTTTCCTTCATATTCATATCCTGTTTTATATTTCAACTTATCATAACTGATTAAAACATCATTACGCCAATGACCAAAGATAATATCATTGTTTTCCCTTATAACTACTCCATACCCATGCTTTTTTTCATGGTTTACTTCTCCTATGTAATACTCTCCACCACTTATAAATACCCCGAAAGCATAATTGCGATAGGATTCTTTATTAAATTTATCTAATGGTTTGTCGTTAATCACATCTACTCTTCCTGCATAGAGAAGATTACCATAGGAATCATAATAACTACATTCTGAAATGGTGTCATCTATTTTCTTGTATATCTTAAACTTACTTCCTTCAAAAATCTTACTTCCTTCAAAAATAGTAAAATGACGTTTCCAATCTAATATGTATATACCCGCCTTATCTCTGTATGAAAAAATCCATATATTTTTATCCCCATTAACATGAGTTATTAATTGTATAAATACATTTTGATTTTCTTTATAAAAAATAGAATCATTCTTTCCCGTAATATATTGAAAACACTCTGCTATGTTCTTCTTCCAATAGTTATCATATATTTTATAATGATTATCATCTTCTGTACTATCTATTTCTAAAAGTTTATTAGATTCATATTCAATCGGTACATCATAAATAAAATTATGATATTTTCCCTCCAACACACGAAACCACAACAAAAGTAATAGGCAAATTACAATTGAAACACCTGCGATCCAAGCCAATACTTTTAAGAAATACAGTATACCATCCCAAAAATCATCCCAGAAATCATCCCAAAAAATATATAATCTCAGCCGAAGTTCGTTCCATCTATTATTAAACCTTTCTCCGCAGTTTCCGCAAAAACGGGCATCGTCATCATTCTTCGCTCTGCAATGTTTACAAACTTTAGTCATAACTATTACCGTAACTTATTTCCCTCTAAATCAAAATATTCCTTAAGTCCTCCACGATAACAAACAAAATATCCGTCTGCCTTTTCTATTTTATCCCACTCTGCTTTAATCACTATATATTCGTTTACAATAATCCACCTCTTTTGATTCAAATAGAAGATTCCGACTTTACCATCTTTAACAAACCATAGATAATGTTTTCCATAGCCACCGGGATCTTCACAATAATCCGGAGTGATTGATTTAAATAGTGAGGTTGGAAATGAATATTTTAAGCTATAATTTCCATAAGACATCAAGTTCATTTCCGGATGTCTTAAATTATATGGTAAAGTAGTATCCCATTCAATACCACAGTTTCCGCAAAAACGGGAATCGAACTCGTTCTTAGCTCCGCAATGTTTACAAACTTTATAACCCTCAGTCATTGTATTTTTTATTTTTTAATTTTTCTAAATTTCTTTTCCTCGTCTGTATTATTACTCTATATTCATTGTATATACCTAATAAATAATAGATTTCCCTAAGTCTCTGATAATGTATATACGTTATAATACGATGTCGCATATATAGTATAAGGCAAAACATAAACAATGCGTAAAGAACCGTAAAAATATTACCATCGTAAATATTACAATACAAAAAAATTGCAATAAAAGTAATACCTGTTATCAGTAACAAGGACTTTGTTATATGACATGTAGATGAAGACATCCTAACATGAGATTCATTCTTATTAATAATAGGATATGCCTCTGGAGCAAAAAGTTGAATATCCAATTTTAATTTATTAATCTTATTTTTTGTTCTGCTACCATCCGGTCTCCATTCAAGACCATTCATTAAATGCTTTAAATGTCTCCGCTGTAAATACTTATCATAATTTTCGTATGGAAACTCTCCATAGTAAGGTGTCGAACAAGCCAATTTCGTTTGAGCCTTCAATATACAATAATACTGCAATAGTTCTTTCTCTGAATACCTTAATCTCTTATATTTTTTATATCTCTTTAAGCGTGTATCAAAATATTGAATAATGTCCTTCTTTTTAGATTCATACAAATCTCTATCAAAAATAATCTGCTCTAAAAACGGAACTCCAATATTGTCCTCTATATCTTTGTACTTTTTACGATCAAGGAGTTTTATTTCTTCTTTTATTAAATCCTCAATAGATTCTTTTCTCAATCTATGTATAGTTTTCCTTATAATATTTTTCTCAATTTGCCTTTTAATACTTTTTCTATCTATATCATTAATATCTGCTCTGTAAAAAACATGCCCAATCACATAGGATAAAATAATGAGAACAATCAAAATAATCCATCCTAGAGAATTAGGAAGTTTATTACTAAGCTCATAATTTGTCAAAATAGACAACGGAATAATCAAACTAATTACTATAGTAACTATAAATAAGAAGCCGGGGATAAGGGCTCCTACTATATCCACCATATACTCATTTAAAAGTTTTGTACCGAATTTATATGAATTCTTCATAGTTCAAACGTCCCTCTTTTTACATTACATTTATTACAAAAATTTACTTCAGTTTCCGTCAACTGCTTTCCGCAGTTATTACAAAAGTTGTTGCGGTGCTTTTTGTTTTGAAAAAAGGTATCAATAAGTCCATCATTAGTATTATTCTCAAGCAAAGTCCAAAATGGTTCTAAATCATTTATGCTATCTTTCTTTAAGTATAAATCTAAAATAGATAAAAGTTTATCCAAATATACACTATTCAAAGACTTTATATCATGATAAATTTTAGAATACTTAAGATTTGCAAAATCCTTTGAATCGAATAGAAAATATTCTGTATTCTTAGAATTCAAATGATATAATTCAGCCAATTCCGGTTTTTTAGCAACAGCTAATATTCCCAAATATATTATTAACTGTGAAAAATAATCTATTTTTTCATTCGAATATTTATTTGTAAAACGGGCAGGATGCTGATATGAGGGCAAACCCTGCACTACATCTTCATTACCCTTTAATTCGGGAAAATAAAAAGAATCATAATCAATAAAGTGTATCTTACCTGTTTGTTCAACAAGGATATTGCCATGCTGCAAGTCACCATGCGCAATATCCTTAGAATTCATATCTTTAAAAATTTTTAAAAATCTTTCAGCTAACGTATTCAAAGCATTTATTGAAGAGCGGTTATTATACACATATCTAAGCAAGTTATCCCCGACAATCCATTTTGTAGTCAAGACGGGATATTTTTTATTATTTATTGAGATACCGCATCTATCATAATTATACGTAGATAAATAATCCACGGAAAGCGATTTCAAACAATTCGAAATAATATTCCATCTTTGACATAAACGCTCCACGTACTCATTTTCCTTATACCAACATCTAAAAGAGTATACTATTCCATTTTTTCTATATCTAAATACAACTGCAAAATTTCCTGACGACAGGATTAGTTCTCCCATATCATTTTTTTCAAAAGAGTCTTTGTCTATGGACTTATCGCTTATATTTCCTGCCAAGATTGCAAGCTCTATATCACCTATACTCATATTTTCAACTTGTTAATATATTGGCCGAACTCCTCATCAGTAGGCTTCGTTGTATGGGTATTAACTGTGATAGATGGCTTTCGGTCCAAGTTTCCTACAATATCTGACATTTCACCATCGGTCAAAGTTTTTATTATTTTAGATATATTTTTTTCATGTTCTGGTAATCGTAATAGTTTGTCGACTACATCGTCCAACGGATTTTTCAAAACTTCTTCCAATGGTTTTAAATTATCTATTGTCTCACTTTTTATAAACTCCTGTAAGGTTTCCACCATTGGTTTTAATTCGTCAAATCTCTTTAATTTGTCAAATATCGGAGTTTGTCCCGTATGCAAATCTTCTTGAGTAAATAACAAATAATCGTCCGTAAATCTATCATAGAGCGAGGAGTCATATTTAAGAGCTCTTAATGTTATATATATCACTAATTCCGAAAAATAATCTGACTTTTCGGATAAGAATTTATTTTCAAATCTGGATTTGTGCTGATATGTAGGCAACCCATGAACAAGTTCTTTCTGACCTTTAAAATCCGGAATATACATAGAATCATAATCTATCAAACAAAGTTCTCCATTTTGCTTTACCAAAATATTATCATGTTGTAAATCCCCATGCGAAATATGACGTTCATGTAAATCTGCTACCATTTTCGCAAAATTCTTCGATAAGTTTTCTATTTCTTCTGCCCTCCTATGAGTTTCTATATAAGTTTTTAATGACACACCGTCAACCCAATTGAGAACTAGAATCGGATATAATTCCTCTTTAACTTCTATACCTTCTTCATGAAAATTTACTTCTGTGAAATAAGGCAAGCCTGTTTCTTTCAAATAATTGTCCAGATTTCTATATCTATGCAAGAACTCTTTGTCAATCAAATTGGTATTAGCATTACTATACCAACAACGTATGGTATATAACTTTCCATTTACATCATATTTATATGCTCTGCACCAACCTCCGGATGATGCCACTATATCATCAATTCCACAATCTGAGTGCTTATAAAAAGGACGCCCGCCCTTCAAATAATCTACCTTCAAGAAATGAGGCATCAACTCCATGACGTTATCATAGTCTAATATACTAGGCCACATTTTATTTATACTCCTATATCTAAATGTTTATACATACTATCAAATTCATCTCTTCTCTTTTCATAAGAGTCAAAATAAGTCACTATTTCATTTTCAAAATCAATAAACTCATCTACTCTATCAATAAAACATTCACTAAAATTAGGCTCCTTCATATTGGTTACAATAACTAAAGTAGTATCGTCTATATGTAAAGTTTTATCGTCTCTATACCTATTCACAAACTGAGAAAACTGCCTATGATTCTTAACTTTAAAAAGACTCTTTATAATATTTGTTTCCACTCTGTTTTTCCATATAAATTCCGCTAACGCATCTGTAGCAAGAAGTATTTTATCTGTCTTATCTACAGATATCTCACTTTTGTGCATTTCGCCGCGAAAAGCATTATCTCTGTTACTTATTAGTAGCTCCGGTCTATTACCAAAACCTTCTTCTTCAATACTTTGTGGATAAATATTTTTTATAGCATAATTTTTATCTACTACAAATAAACAAGAATCCCCTATAATATAACTTTCAATTTTATTATCCTCCAAAAATCTTATTCCGCAAAACGTTGCATAACCATAGCCATAACTACCACCAAAATAAAAAAGTTCTTCTGCATAATCCACATAAGGATCATTCTCTTTTTTTCTACGATCTATTTTATCCTTGACTGCTTGTCTCCATTCTAAAGCTATGCTTTTAATAGTTTCGGCATCCCAACAATCTTTTTCTGTAAAATTATTAACTAATAAGTCTGCCCATAAACCTTGATATAGCCCCCCTGATGTTGTACCATCGGATATAGCGATAGATTTTGTGTCAGAATTGACACAAAATCTATCTTGACAAGAAGAAAACGATTCTCCTTCTTTTGGCAAAATAAAACCTCTTACTTCCATAAAATTTAATTTCTTTTAATTTCTAATGCACCCTCACCACCTTTAGAACCAAAATCTATAAACTCTACAAATGAAACTTCATCAGGATTTATAACTAAGCCTTTAGCACCAACAGACAATCCGCTGCTGCGTTTCAGATGGGCTTCAGGTATTTTACTTGAAATTGCAAACAAAAATCTCATTCCTATATCATCTGA
>JAFVAP010000067.1 GCA_017480455.1 Bacteroidales bacterium
ATTTATATAAAAAAAATTTGTATTTTTGCAAATAGAAAGTGTTGCAACAATGAATAAAAAAACGACAATAGAAAAAACGAATAATCTTTCTTCGGATTGCTCCAATCAGATAACGCCTAAGTTTATCAGTTTGGAGAGAATTATCGCTTCCAAAAACAAAACGCTCTACAAACTCACACCTAAATTTGTTATTTCTTGGTTAAAGAAACTTATTCATTTAGATGAGATTAATTATGTTATCTATAAATACCGCGACAAAACAGGAGTGGATTTTGCGAATGCAGTCTTAGATGAATTGCAGATAAAATTGGAAGTTATAAATCCTGAAAACATTCCTACGGAAGGAAGACCTCTTGTGGTGGCTAATCACCCTATCGGAAGCATTGACGGAATTGCACTTATAAGTCTTATAGGTGAAAAACGCAAAGATGTTTTGTTTCCTGTCAATGACATTCTCTGCCAACTACCGGGCCTCAAAGGAGTATTCATTCCTATAAACAAATACGGGAGAAATTCTTCCAACCATCAGACTCTTAACTCTGCCTTTGAGGGTGATAGCATCATGATGTTCTTTCCCGCAGGTACGGAAAGCAAAATAATAGATAAAAAACTGCAAGACTTTCCTTGGAAAAAGTCTTTTATAAACGAGGCTCAGAAATTTAAAAGGGATATTGTTCCTGTCTACATTGACGGATGCAATTCAAAGGGTTTTTACCGTTTGTTTAAAATCAGAAAGTTTTTAGGAATAAAATTCGATGTTGAAATGATACTTCTGCCTCGCGAAATGTTTAATATGAGAGGCCAAACGCTGAAACTGACTTTTGCAAAGCCTATTCCTATTGACAAAATAACAAAGGAAAAACACCACTCTAAAATTTGGGCGGACAAGATTAGGTCTTTCGTTTATGAACTGAAAGATAACAAAGACGCAGTTTTTAACACGGAAGATTAAAACAGGAAAAAAAATTTTTTATTATGATAAAGACAATGGACACTTCTTATGTTATTCCTCCCGTTGATAAAAATCTCATCAAGGAAGAATTGACTCAAGATATATTTTTCAGAAAAACCAATTACGGGAACAGGGATATATACATTACAACTGCACATAAAAGTCCCAATATTATGCGTGAAATCGGCAGACTTAGGGAAATAAGTTTCGGAGCGCAAGGAGGAGGAAGCGGAACGGAGTGTGATATTGACCAATATGACGTTGCACCCGAGCCTCACTGCTACAAGCAACTTTTTGTTTGGGATAACGAGGACGAAGAGATAGTCGGAGGATACCGTTTCATCGTAGGAAAAGACGTTTTTATGCAATCCGACGGAGAACTCCTTTCTGCAACGGCCGATTTGTTCTTTTTCTCGGATTTATTCAAAGAACACGTTTGGCCTTACACCATGGAGTTGGGACGGAGTTTCGTAAGACCGGAATATCAGCCTACAATATCACTGAGAAAAGGCATGTACTCATTGGACAATCTTTGGGACGGTTTAGGAGGTTTAGCACAGGTAATGTCAGATTCTGTAAAATATTTCTTCGGAAAAATAACTATGTATCCGTCAATGAACACTCAAGCCAGGGACTACATACTATATTTTTACAAAAAGCATTTTCCTGATAACGAAGGTTTGGTTTGGCCTAAAGAAGAAGTGAAAATAGAGACGGATTACAATGATTTAACGCAATTATTCTGCGGAAGAAACTACAAAGAGGACTATCAAATCCTTGTAAAGAGCGTAAGAGCGCTCAATGAAGGCATTCCGCCGTTGGTAAATGCGTATATGAACCTGTCTTCGACAATGAGGAGTTTCGGAACTTCGGTAAACAAACATTTTTCCGATGTAGAAGAGACAGGAATCCTCGTTACAATAGCAGATATTTATGAAGACAAACGCAAAAGGTATATGAACCTGTAGTTTTATTTTTGAATACGTTTAAGCATAGCAACGACAAAAAACAATGAAAATAAAACAAGCAGAGTTTGTTATAAGTTCGGCTAAACTGAGTCAATGTCCCACCGGAGACAAATCTGAATTTGCTTTCATAGGAAGAAGTAATGTAGGAAAATCTTCTTTGATAAACATGCTGTGTGAAAGAAAATCTCTCGCAAAAACTTCTTCTACTCCGGGAAAAACACAACTCATCAATCATTTTATTATAAATAATGAGTGGTATTTAGTGGATCTGCCCGGTTATGGTTACGCTCAAGTAGGTAAAACCGAGAGAGAGAAGTGGATGAAAATGATAAAGGATTATCTTCTGAAAAGAGAGAATCTTCTGACCGTGTTTGTGTTGGTTGATTCCAGATTAGAGCCTCAGAAAATAGACATTGAATTTATCAATTTCTTAGGAGAGAACTCCGTTCCTTTGCAAATAATCTTCACGAAAACGGATAAGCAGAGCAATGCTAAAACTAATACCAACACAGCTTTGTTTAAGGAAAAACTTTCCGAAACTTGGGAAGAGTGTCCTAAGTTTCACCTATCTTCTTCTCAAAACGGGACAGGCAAAGAAGAAATATTGTCGGAAATAGACTTGATAATAAATGAATATTGGAATAATTAAAACGTTGTACATTTAAATAATAATACCATAAAGCATGAAAACAATTAAAAGAGCCTTAGTATCAGTATTTGATAAAAACGGTTTGGAATCAATAGTAAGAAAACTTGATAATCTTAATGTAGAAATCTATTCCACGGGAGGAACTTTCGCTTACATAGAATCTCTTGGTATAAAATGCAAAACAGTAGAGAGCCTGACATCTTATCCTTCCATACTTGGGGGAAGAGTAAAGACTCTTCACCCTAAAGTTTTCGGCGGAATACTTGCAAGACGCGACAACTTGACAGACCTTGAGCAATTAACCGAATATCAAATTCCGGAAATAGACCTTGTGATAGTAGACCTATATCCTTTTGAACAAACGGTCAAAAGCGGAGCTGATGAACACGAAATAATAGAGAAGATAGACATAGGAGGAATCTCTCTTATACGTGCAGCAGCTAAAAATTTCATTGATGTTATCATTCTACCGTCTAAAGATTATTACGCAGAGTTTGAAGCTTTGCTTGATGCAAAACACGGCAATACTACATTGGAAGACAGAAAACGCTTTGCCTCTTATGCTTTTCTGACCTCATCTCATTATGATACGATGATATTCAAATATTTCAATCAATTTTCACAAATAGATACATTTGCAGAAAACATAAACGAAAAGACATCTCTGCGTTACGGAGAAAATCCTCATCAAAATGGATTCTTCTTCGGAAATTTGAATGAAGTGTTTGACCAACTCCACGGCAAAGAAATTTCTTACAACAACATAGGTGACATTGACGCTGCTTGCAATCTTATAGACGATTTTTCCGAGACAACATTCGCTATCATCAAACACAACAACGCTTGCGGATTGGCTTCAAGGGAAACACTGAAACAAGCCTATCTTGATGCACTTGCAGGAGACCCTGTCAGCGCTTTCGGAGGCATCTTCGTATGTAACAGAAAGGTCGATTTGCAAACTGCTGAGCAAATGAACAAAGTATTTATGGAAGTTTGCATTGCTCCTGATTATGACACGGAAGCATTAGATATATTACGGACAAAAAAGAACCGCATCATATTGAAAAGAAAGGAGACAAAAAAACAAAACTATATGTTCCGCTCAGCGCTTAACGGAGTAATGATGCAAGAAAAGGATTTAAAGGTTGAAAAATCCGAAGAAATAGTTTCAGTAACTAACCGACAGTTCACAAAAGAGGAGCAGGCAGATTTATCTTTTGCCAATATTTTGGTTAAACATACAAAATCCAATGCCATAGTCATAGCGAAGAACCGCCAATTACTCGGCTCAGGAACAGGACAAACATCAAGGGTTGATGCACTTAAACATGCAATTGAAAAAGCTAAAAGTTTCGGTTTTGATTTAAAAG
>JAFVAP010000068.1 GCA_017480455.1 Bacteroidales bacterium
ATCTTTGCCTTCCCGAATCTCTTAAGTTCCCAAAATTGCACATCCTTCCCCGACAATTTTTATCTCACTGTCAGAAAACACAATCTTTGGAAACTCCCGCAAATCCCAACTCCCGCAAACGCCCATACCTCCAAATCCCACTGCCTCTCTGACATAGAGAAGTTCGCAACTCGGGTGCAAAGATACGAATATATTTAAAACTTAGTTATAATTTATTTAATTTTTTTTACTTTTTTTTTCATATCTTCTATTTTCGACAAAATGTTTAGGGGGGGGGTAAAAAGAAGTAAATTATTTGATTTACAGTAATTTAAAATGTATCTATATCAAATAATCTTATTGAAACAAAAAAATAAAATCATCATAACTTAATCTCATAAAATACAGTCAATACACATTAAAAATATATGTATTTCACTTACTGAAGTGTCTAATTTTAGCAAATATTTTTGATAATTACAAATTTATGTTTATTTTTGCAGAATTAAACCATACTTAATTACGTGAGATTAATCAGTAATATTTGTTTTGTATATACTTAATTTTATAATTTATGAAAATATTAGTTAGCGGAGTTGCAGGATTTATTGCATCTAAGGTTATGAATCTACTTCTTGACAGAGGAGATATTGTTGTAGGCATTGATAACATCAACGATTATTACGACCAAAGACTGAAATACGGTCGCCTAAACGAACTCGGCTTCGAAAAAGACAACAATGAATTTGTTTTCGGTGAAGTTCTAATGAGCAAAAAATACCCAAAGGCAAAGTTTATCAAAATGGATTTAACTGACAAAGACAGTTTAGATAAATTATTCAAAGAAGAAAATTTTGAAAAGGTCATAAATCTTGCTGCACAAGCAGGTGTAAGATACTCTATAACCAATCCGTATGCATATTTGGAAAGCAATCTTGCCGGATTTATGAACATATTGGAATGTTGCCGAAATTACAACATTAAACATCTTGTCTACGCATCTTCAAGCAGTGTTTACGGGCTGAATGCAAAAGTTCCGTACAGTGAAGACGATAAGGTAGATAACCCTGTATCCCTTTACGCTGCTACAAAGAAAAGCAATGAATTAATGGCTCATGCTTACAGCAAATTATATGGAATAAAAATGACAGGTCTAAGATACTTTACTGTTTACGGGCCTTGGGGAAGACCGGATATGTCTCCGATGCTTTTTGCAAAGGCTATAATGAAAGACGAACCGATAAAAGTTTTCAATAACGGTGATATGATTAGAGACTTTACCTACATTGATGACATTGCCAACGGAACGATTTGTGCATTAGATAATGAGCCTATAGCAGACAGATGTGAAAACAATGTTCCTTACAAAATCTATAATATAGGTTGCAGTAATCCGGTAAAGCTAATGGATTTTATTTCTGAGATAGAAAGTGCATGCGGAAAAGAAGCGAAAAAGAACTTCTTGCCTATGCAACCCGGAGATGTATACCAAACAAATGCTGATACTACAAAATTAGAACAGGATTGTGGATATAAACCAAAGATTACTCTCCACGAAGGAATAGCCCGCTTCATGCAATGGTACAAGTCGGATAAAAATCCTTTGAAATAACAAAAACATATTTTTAAGATAAGTTTTTCTTTTTCTATTAAATAAATTGTTAATTTTGCACAGAGAAAATAATATTAATAACAATCATGAAAATAGCAGTAGCAGGAACAGGATATGTGGGAATGAGTTTAGCCGTGTTGCTAGCTCAAAACAATGAAGTAACATCCGTTGATATAGTACCGGAAAGAGTTGATTTGGTTAATAACAGAAAATCTCCGATACAAGATGACTACATAGAGAAATATCTCAGTGAAAAGCCATTGAATATTAAAGCAACCACAGATTGGCAGAATGGGTATAAAGATGCTGCATTTGTGATTATTGCAGCACCGACAAACTACGATTCTGTCAAAAACTTTTTTGATACTTCTGCAGTTGAAGATGTCATACAGAAGGTTATGCAAGTCAATCCTACAGCTACCATGGTTATAAAAAGTACTATACCTGTAGGATATACTGACAACGTAAGGGAAAAATTCAATTCAAAAAACATAATATTTGCCCCCGAGTTCTTACGTGAGAGTAAAGCTTTGTATGACAATCTTTACCCAAGCAGAATCATTGTAGGATATGAACAAAGCGATAAATCTTTGGAAGAAAAAGCCAAATTATTCGCTGAACTTATCAAAGAAGGTGCAATAGAAAAAAATGTACCTATATTATATATGGGCAGTACGGAAGCAGAAGCCGTAAAACTATTTGCAAACACCTACCTTGCGTTGCGTGTATCTTATTTTAACGAGTTGGATACTTACGCTGAGTTAAAAAATCTTAACACTCAGCAAATCATTGACGGTGTTTGTTTAGACCCAAGAATAGGAACTCACTACAATAACCCAAGTTTCGGTTACGGAGGATATTGTCTACCTAAGGACACGAAGCAACTGCTTGCCAACTATGAAGATGTGCCTCAGAATATGATGAGTGCAATAGTTGCGAGCAACCGTACAAGGAAAGATTTCATAGCAGACCAAGTTTTAAAGAAAGCAGGGTACTATGATTACTTTAACAGAGGAGACTTCAACAAAGAAAATGAGAAAGAATGTGTAATAGGCGTTTACCGTCTTACGATGAAATCAAATTCCGATAATTTCAGACAGAGTTCAATTCAAGGAGTAATGAAACGTGTTAAGGCAAAAGGAGCGAGAGTCATTATTTATGAACCTACACTTGAAGACGGAAGTACGTTTTTCGGCTCAAAGGTAGTGAACAATCTTGATGAATTCAAACAACAATCACAAGCAATCATAGCCAATCGTTATGATGCCAGTCTTGATGACGTAAAACAAAAGGTATATACAAGAGATATTTTCAAAAGAGACTAATCCGAGAAATTTATTTTTCGATAACATTCTAAAAAAAGACGCTTGAGGCAAAAAGTTCAAGCGTCTTTTATCTTTTTAATAAAGAAATATTAAACACATTCCTAAATACGGAAAGTGTTTACATTAAGAAGTTTATATCATCGTTCAATGAATATTCCTTAGTCTCAATTCCGTATTTAAACACTTTCATTTTGTTATCCCTGCCGATAAGAGAAAGTTTTCCGTCTCTAAGTCTCAAAGCCGTAGCCTCACGTATTGCTGCGACAAAAGTAGTTTGATTTGCAGCAATAAATTCATTTATTCTGTCGTCTCTTGTTTCTCCTCCGTGTTTAGGGTCTACAAAATCGGTATAATGAGGATTTATCTGAAAAGGAACTAATGCCATAGTTTCAAAACTTTGAGGCTCAACAATAGGCATATCATTGGTTGTCTTTAAGGAGAGACCTGCCACATTACTTCCTGCACTCCAACCCATATAAGGCATTCCTCCGAAAGAGCGTTCCCTAATGGCTTTGAGTATTCCTTTGTCCTGCATTTCTTTTACAAGATAAAATGTATTACCGCCTCCTACTGCAATACACTCTGCTTTCATTACATCTTCAATAGGATTATTGCTATGATGGATTGAATATAACTCCACTCCGAAAGTTTTATACACTGCAGCAACTTTTTGCTCATAAACATCATAACCTTGAGCAAAACCTGCATAAGGAACAAACAAAACTCGCTTTACTCCGTTTTCCCTGCAAAAGACTGCAATCATATCCTTGCACCAATCCAAATATTTTTCCCCTGCATTGGTGGAATTGCTTATAAGTAAAAGATTTCTTTTATCCATAGTCATTTTTATTTTATAATATTTACCATTATCATTGACAAGACAGTGATTAAAGAAAAGCAGAGTGTAATCAAAGAAATAACTCCGACGATTTGAGTAAAGAGTCTTATCTTTTGCATTCCTGCAAGGTAATCTTGCTGAACATTGTCAGTCAGTGCGTTCAGCATTTTCTTACTTCCGCTTAACAATAACCAAGAAACGAAGAAACAAACCAAAGCACATATCCAAATAACAATCGCTGAGGACCACTGTATCCCTGCTTTCATACCTTGCATTGCATCATCG
>JAFVAP010000069.1 GCA_017480455.1 Bacteroidales bacterium
CAAGAACTTTTCAATAAAACTTTGCCAAGAATGAAATACGATAATATTCTTTTTTCTCAAAATATTTAAACATTATAATTTTTATGTATATCTTTGCAAAGAATATTTACCTCTCTTACACACTTTTTAATATAGTATCACCTTTTCTCCGTACCCTTACTTCGGTGTATGAATATGGCTTTGCGGAGTGAAAGAGCATCGGGGTCTAATATAATGACAGTCAAATAAAGTTTCATTGAAAAAAAATTGTAACTTTGCAACTTGAATTAAAGAAAAAAACACAAAAAAATATGTTTAAGAAGATACCACACACTTATGTAATTATTTTCTGTCTTATTGTCTTTGCTGCAATATGCACGCTTATACTTCCTGCAGGTGAGTTTGAAAGAGTGGAACAGACAACTCAGTCGGGCAGGGTTTTAAATCAGATAGTGCCGGGTACGTTTAGTTTCACAGAAAGCGAGCCACAGATTTGGCAAATAATGTCTGCTTTCTTCAAAGGCTTTCAGAAGACACCCGGAATCATTGCTTTTATACTTATTTTGGGCGGTGCGTTTTGGATACTCAACGAAACGGATGCCATAAATATGGGAGTACAAACTTTTTTAGACAAATCCAGAGGCTTGGAAAAATATTCTCTCTTTAGGTTTATAGGTATAAACAATCTGATTATTGCCCTCATTATGATTATGTTTTCACTCTTCGGGGCGGTTTTCGGAATGAGTGAAGAGACTATTGCTTTTGTCGCCATCTTTGTTCCTTTGGCCATAAGTATGGGCTACGACAGTATTACGGGAGTGTGTATGTGTTTCCTTGCAGCAGGATTGGGCTTTGCAGGTTGCGTTCTCAATCCTTTTACTCTCGGAATTGCTCAAGATATAGCAGGACTGAAGATGTTTTCAGGAATAGAGTACAGAATTTTTATTTGGTTTGTTATGACGGGGGCAGGAATTGCTTTTGTTCTTTGGTATGCTAACAGAGTGAAACGTAATCCCCGCTTTTCACCTGTTCATGAAGATGACTTGTATTGGAGAAAATCTCAGAGCAAAGCGAGAAAAAAAGAACCTGTGGCAGCATCAAAAACTTGCAAGATAACCTTTTGGGTAGTTGCTCTTGTGCAAATAGGTTTTTGTATTTCGGCTCTCGCTCATGAAATTCTTCCTGTTGATATACTTTTGTTTGTATTTACCTTGCTTTATATTGTTCTTGGACTTATCTCACTGAGAAAGAACATGCAAATGTTTGCTCTGAATATTTTGTTCTTTACCATTGTTTATTTAGTTCTCGGAGTTACGGGTTATGATTGGGGCTTTACCGAGATTGCGGCTTTGTTTTTTACCATGGCAATAGTATCCGGTTTTGCTATGGGTAAGGATGCTTCCTCCCTTGCGCAGTCTTTCATAGCAGGAGCTAAGGATATACTCTCGGCAGCTATGGTTGTGGGGTTGGCAAGCGGTATCATAGTTATATTGGAAGACGGAAAAATAATAGACACTCTTTTGTTCGGAGTGTCAAGAGCCATAGACGGAACGGGCAGGGTAGGAGCCTTGAGTATCATGTATGCTTTTCAGACAGGTCTTAATGCAGTCATAACTTCGGGAACGGCAAAGGCTGCCATGCTTATGCCTATGTTCAGAGAGGTGTCAAATATGGTGGGACTCTCATTGCAAAGTACAGTAACGGCTTTTCATATCGGAGACGGATTGACAAATCTTATTACTCCGACTTCAGGTGTTCTGATTGCCGTTTTAGGTGTTGCACATATACCTTACACTAAGTGGTTGAAATTTGCTTGGAAGTTCATTCTCGCTATGGTTGTTGTAGGTTGGTTACTTCTTTTGCCTACTTTGTTTTTATCTTTGCCTAACTTCTAATTAAGTATAAGGATATGAAAAGGAAAATAACTATACTTTTCTTCGCTCTTCTCTCTTTGTTTTTATCTGCACAGCAGCCTTCAAAAGAAGAAAGGGTGAAACTCTTTGTTGCTTCCCTTATGAGGGATTATCCTAAGGCAACATTACAGGATATTTATAAGACTTCGTTTCAAGATACTTTCGGTCCGGAACATTTGGTTGAGAACCCTCAAAGTGTGATTAATTATCTGAAAAAAGAGATGCCCGAAGTCAAAAATACATTTCCTTATTATGAATTTTGCGGACTTGACGGCAATTTTGTACGTGTACATCTTTCTGTCATAAAAGACAGCATAGTCTCTTTGGAAACTTTGGCTGATGCTTTCGTGCGTTCGTCTAAGATGATAAATAAGAATATCACTTTAAAGGATTGGCTTGAGGATTGGAGGGAACGTTGCGGGATAATTTCGCAAATGAACATTGAATTAGTTAATTACGAGGAGGATAGTTTGTTTGTAGAAAATCTTATAAAAAAAGGACATTATGCTTGGGTGCATTCGCCTGCTTACAGAGAGAACTATCACCCCCATTACAGGATAATACAAAAGGATATATTCTTTGAGGAGATTTTTCCTTTGATACATAGAAAACAAAACGAAAAATAAAAAGGAGTGAATTATGTTGTTTGAGAATATTATTGTAGGTCCTATACACTCAAGACGCTTGGGTACAAGTTTGGGAATAAATGTTTTGCCTACTGAAAAAAAATATTGTTCTTTTGATTGCGTGTATTGTGAATGCGGTTGGAACCAAATAGACACCAGAACCAAGGTCGGTTTCAACGAAAGGGAGAAAATAAGGGAAAGCCTTCTCACTTGGTGTCAGACAGTGAGCGAAGAGCAGCGCAGGGAAGTAGACAGCATAACTTTTTCCGGTAACGGAGAGCCCACGCTTCACCCTGATATACTCGGGATAGTTGAAGACGTAATAGCATTGAGAAATGAGTATATGCCGCAGGCAAAAGTTACCATTCTGACAAATTCAACCAATCTTTACAGAGAAGATGTCCGCAAGGCCTTACATTCCATAGACAACCCGATATTAAAAATAGATGCAGGCACTGAGGAAATGTATCGAAGAATAAATAAACCCGTATCGGCGAAGTTTGATGATATAAAAGGATATTTGAGAGAGTTCGGCCCTAATGCCATAATCCAAACAATACTTCTTAGAAGTAAGAACAAGGCAGAAGAAATAGACAATACCAGGGAAGAAGAATTTTCCTCTTGGCTTGATTTCATAAAAGAAATATCTCCTAAGATGGTTATGCTTTATGTTATTGACAGGGCAACACCCGATAAGGATTTGATTAAGCTTTCACCAGAGGAAATGCAATCTTTTGCCGACAGAGTCAGAGCATTGGGTATAAAGACTGAATGCTATTGATGTATTGTTGATTTGTAAGAGGATTTACCTATGCTTGCATTTTAATCTTGTTATTGAAAAGACTTGTCAGAATAAAACGAAGTCTCGCTTTAGCGAAACTTCGTTTTAACTTTTTAAAACTTGATTTTAGCAGACTGAAACTTCGTTTTAATTTTCTGAAATCAAGTTTTATTTTTAATGGATATAACTTTCTGAAAAATAGTATAAAAAAAAGAAGTTTTTCTATTAAAGATAAGTCGGAGCGATGTGAAAAAATAAAGGGCAGGCGTCTCACGACGCTGCCCCAAAGATAAAATTAAAATCAATTTTCTAAATTTATTTTTCTTCCGTTTCTTGATTTTCTTCTGTTGTTTCTTCTTCTGAATTTAAGTCAATAAGGTTATTAGCCAACAAAATATTGTACCAAGAAAACAATTTCTTCATATCTGAAAGGTGAACTCTGTCTCTGTCATAGTTAGGAAAGATTTCTGCCATGTATTCTTTCAACTCCCTTTCGGAAGATTTGTGGCTCAAACATTCTTTTCCCTCCTGCTTGCGGTAGATGTTCTGAAAGATTTCCTGCAAAGGTACATCATCTTCCTCGGAAAACATTGTGATATCTTTCAGAGAGGATATTCTCTCGTGCGCAAAAGCAGGCATACGTCTCTTGTCTATAAGCGACTCAACCAATGCTCCTGTCTTAGTTTGAGAAACAAGTTTGTACAAGCCCGGTTTTCCTGTTATTGCCAAAATTCCTGTCAAATCCATAATTTTTTCTACGTTTTATTAGTTGCTTCTATTCTTTTTTTAGTTCTTTATCTTACTTCTATACGTCTGCCGAGAACTTCTATAACCTCGCCTCTGCGAATTTTCGCTCTCTTGCGCAACTCCGTTTGTGAGTTTCGCTTAACTCTTCCTTCTGTTACCAAAATTTGTGCCAAAGCACCACTCTCTGCCACTCCGCTTGCTTTCAATAGTTGTATCAGTTGAATAAATTCGTCTTCTCCTCTTATAGTAAATGTTACTGTTTTCTCCATTTGACTATTTTTTTTGCAAAAATAATCCTTTTGCATCATATAAACAAGTAATAGTTTTCAAAAAGCTGATACTTTTTATAAAAAATTAAAGTTCCAAGGTTAAATACACCTTGGAACATACTTAGTTATGCAATTTTTTTTCGTAAAATTTGCCGCAAAGCAAAGGGCAAATACAGAAAGTATGTTAAACTTCTCTATGGTAAAATGAATAAACTTTTTCCGCTTTGCTTTTTCCTATGCACTCGCTGAGTGACTGGAGAGTGGCATTCTTCACTTTCTCCACGGAAGAGTATTTCAAGAGAAGGTCTCTTGCAGTTTTCTCGCCTATACCCTCAATATCGGTGAGCGATGTTCTGAATGTGGCTTTGCTTCTTTTATCCCTATGAAAGGTTATTCCGAAACGATGGGCCTCATCTCTTATATGCTGAATGATTTGTAAAGTATGGCAACGTTTATCCAAACAAATAGGCACAGGGTCTTCGGGAAAATATATCTCTTCCAATCGTTTTGCAAGTCCGATAACAGTAACCTTGTGATAGACTCCAGCTTTCTTCAGTGCCTCACAGGCAGATGACAGTTGCCCTTTTCCTCCGTCTATGACGATGAGGTCAGGCAGTTCCCTGCCTTCTGCTTCCAGTCGGGAATAACGGCGGAAGACTATTTCCCTCATAGAAGCGAAATCATCGGGACCTACAACCGTTTTGACGTTGAAGTGACGGTACTCTTTGTTAGAAGGTTTTCCCTCTCTGAAAACAACACAACTTGCAACGGGATTTGTTCCCTGTATGTTGGAATTGTCAAAGCACTCGATATGATGAGGAGGCGTTGATAGGTGAAGGTCTTTCTGCATCTCAAGGACAACTTTGTTGTTCCAGCGGTCGGGGTCTACTATCTTGGCATTTTTTATCTTTTGGTTGCGGTAGAATAATGCGTTGTGGAGTGCAAAATCCAAGAGTTTTTTCTTTTCTCCTGTTGTTCCCTGTGTTTGAGTGACGTAATCTTCCGGCAAATCCAAGTTCTCCGCTACAATAATCTCTTTGGCATTCCATTGCATTTTCATTCTGTTTTGAACAATGGCAGAGGTGAAAACTTCTCTTGCATCCATATCTAATTTTTTCTCTACCTCAACACAAAAAGACATATTTATTTTTCCCTCAACGACCTTTGTCATATTCATATATATGCGGTCCGTTTCGTCAATATAGGCGTAGACTTCCAAGTCATGGAGGAGCGATGAAACGACAGTGCTTTTTGCAGAATAGTTTTCCAAAAGGGATATGCGCTCTTTCATCTGCTGGGCCTTTTCAAACTGAAGTTTTTCTGCATAAAGCATCATCTCTTCTTTCATTTCCTTGAGAGAAGATGAAAAATTACCTTTGATGATTTGGCGCATTGAACTTATCATTCGGTGATACTCCACTCTGGATTGTTCCCCTGTGCAGGGTTTGTCGCAGAGTCCTATTTGTGCATTCAGACAAGGTTTGAATTTTCCTTTGTTTATGTTTTCCTCTGTCAAAGGAAGGGAGCAGGTTCTGTAAGAAAACAACTTGCGTAACAAGTCCATGAACTCCTTAAGTATTTTTCCGCTCGGATAAGGTCCGTAGTACTGCGAGCCGTCCCTTACCTGCTGACGCGTAGAAAATATTCTCGGGTATTCTTCGTTGGTTATCCTTATCCAAGGATAAGTTTTGTCATCCTTAAGCATTATGTTGTACTTCGGCTTATGCTTTTTTATCAAGTTGTTTTCCATAAGCAAAGCCTCAGTTTCCGTAGCCAAATGAATGAATTTTATATCGGCAATCTTCCTTACCAACATTTGGGTTTTCAAGTTGTGTTTTGCATCATTGCGGAAATAAGAAAGAACGCGGGCTTTGAGGTTTTTAGCCTTGCCCACGTAGATTATCTTATTTGTCTTGTCAAAATACTGGTAAACCCCCGGCGTAGACGGAAGAGTTTTAAGAAGAGACAGAATGTTATCTTTATGAGGATTGTTTTCTAATATTTTGTATGGATTCTCCATTGCAGAGTTTTTACTTGCTCTGTTTATATTCTTTTAAATTAGATTTTTTTATCATTACACCTATATCCATTAAGCCTATAGTCTTATTGTAAGTGCCGAGATTGGTAAGGCTTATTGTGTACTTGCCCTCAACAGGCAGGGAAACGAAAGCCCTGCAACGCTCCTCTACATCTATCATATCGCCCATGGCATCGCCTTTCCATGAGTTGGATTCTTCGTTTTTTAGGGATATTGTGTAGATTGATTCCCTTGTTATTCCGTCGGGATAGATTATTTTCATAAGAAATCTTATCGCTCTTTCATTAACGAACGGCGTATGCCTAAGTGTGACGTATATATCATAGAGAGCGGCAGTGTCTTTTATCTCTACGTCCGAAAAAATCAGAGTTTTGTTGCCCTCCAATCTGTCCCATGTGTTGTCTTCCAAAGTTATCCTATCTTGATAAACCTTATTCTTGGAACAAGAACAAGCAAAGATGAGAAACAAACAAGGAATGAGGTAAATGAAAAATTTTTTTATCCGCATAAAGATTAACTCCTCTTATAAGGTATTAAGAAAATTGTTTATGTTTTTTTCTATTCTTCCTGCAATATCAGCAGTTGCGTCTGCCTTTTGAAATTTCTCTCCCGTGATATGCTCATAGAGTTCGATGTAACGGTTAGATATACTTTCAACTATTTCATCTGTCATCTCGGGAACTTGTTGCCCTTCCTTGCCTTGAAAACCGTTGTCCATAAGCCATTCTCTTACGAACTCTTTACTTAATTGGCGTTGTTTTTCTCCTTTTTTCTGTCTTTCCTCATAGCCATCCGAGTAGAAATAACGGGAAGAATCCGGCGTGTGTATTTCATCTATCAGATAGATTTTGCCGTCTGCTTTTCCGAATTCATATTTGGTATCTACCAAGATAAGTCCACGTTTCTTTGCAACCTCAGTTCCTCTTTCGAAAAGTTGCAAAGCATATTTCTCTATTTGCTCATAGTCTTCTTTTGAGACAAGTCCTTGGGCTATTATCTCTTCTTTGGATATGTTTTCGTCGTGTCCTGCATCTGCTTTCGTAGTAGGGGTGATTATAGGTTGCGGAAATTTATCGTTTTCTTTCATTCCCTCCGGCAAAGGAACACCACACAGGGTTCTTGCTCCGTTTTTATATTCGCGGTAAGAAGAACCTGCCAAATAACCTCTTACTATCATTTCAACTTTAAAAGGAGTGCATTTCTTACCTATTGTAACCATAGGGTCGGGTGTTGATATCTTCCAGTTAGGAATAATATCTGAAGTTATATCTAAAAACTTTGCTGCAATCTGATTAAGAATCTGACCCTTATAAGGAATACCCTTAGGAAGGACTACGTCAAATGCGGAAATCCTGTCTGTTACTATCATAGCAAGATATTTATCCGCTATGCCGTAAACATCTCTTACCTTTCCCTCATAGTAAGATGTTTGTCCGTTAAAATGATAATCTGTTTTGATAAGTGCTTGCATGGTTGTTATTATTTAAAAAAATCAATATATATTAATGAATGTACGTTGCAAATTTACAACTTTTTTTGAAAACATTGTAAAATGGCATAATTTTAGGAAGATTCGCAGACTTAATACTGCGGAAGCAGATTCCGTAATCAGATAAGGATAAAGCGTTGTAAAGTTTAACTGATTTCTTTTATAAGTTCAACAACTTGACTCACGCTTACGCCTGCCACACAAGGCCAAAGAGTATTCTTGTCTTTAACCTTGATGCAAATGTTCTTGCATCCGTAACACTCGGTTTTGTAATAAGCGGCTTTAGGAAAATATTTCTTTGCTTCATCTGTAGGTTTCCCTGTCTCATAAGGGTGAAATCTGCCGAAGAAAGCTCCCGGGAGAATAACAACAGAAGGAGTTTTGACAATAGGTGCTATATGCGAGGCAACAGTGTCATTACTTACCATAAAGCTTGCTTGATTTATGACGGCGAAAAGCTCCCACAGAGAGGTTTTTCCTGTTAAATCGAGAATTTTTTTTCCTTTTCCTACCAAGGATATGATGTTTTTTGAGACAGAAACATCGTTTTTGTCTCCGCAAATAACGATTTCTTTGTCTATGTTTTTAATCAGTTGTGCGAAATTTTCTTCTTGCCAAATTTTGTTTTTTGAACTGCCTCCTATGAAAATGAGAGCGTAATCTTCGGGCAAGTTTTCTTTTCTCTCTATTTCGAAAGGCAGGCTGAAAACCGAAGAAGAATATTTTATGTTGAAAAATTTTTCCAAAAATTCAGCATTTCGGTTTAATTCGGATTTGTTTTCATTGTCGGCAATCAAAATTTCGGAATAGAATTTATTGGCTTTAGCCTTTAAACTTCTTTTTATATCATTTTTTTTCTTGTCTGAAAAGCCGAAAAATCTAAGTCTTGAAACAGTATTTGTGTAATCGCCGTCAAAGGCTGTTTTTTTCTCTGCTTTGATATTTCTTATTGTGAGGTCGTTAAGAAAGTAATCTCTCGAGAAAACAGGGTTTACTGCTATTGAAAATTCTCTCTGTCTCAGTCTAAGAAAGAATTTAAGTCTGTAAAGGGGCTTGTATAGGAGGGATTTTTCATCAAAATTGATTATCTCATCAAAAAAGGAAAATCTTTCGGCTATAAGTTTTACCGAGTTTTTGCAAAGCAAAATTATTTTCTTGTTTGACTGTTTTTTATATTCCTTAGCCGTGTCTAAAAACAAAAGAAAATCACCCAAATTGTCGCTGCGGACAATCAGAATGGCATCTTCTTTTTTTGAAGGTATGATTTTCAGAAGCCATGATTCGGTTTCATACCAAAGAAGCATAGCATACCAAAGCAGAGTTTTCATTTTAAGATAATTTTTTGCAAAGGTAAAAAATTTTTATTTTATTTTTGCATAAGCAAATAAAATCATGGGGTTCGGATAATGAAAATAGATGAGTTTATATTTTTTCTTAGAAATCAAAGACGGTGTTCCGAGCATACAATTATTTCTTATGCAACGGACTTGTCTCAGTTCGAACGCAAATTATCTGAACTTTGCGGCGGGGATATTTCTGATGAAATCATAGATGAAAAAATTATAAGGGTTTGGATTATGGATATGGCGGAAGAAAATATTTCTTCCGGAACGATAAACAGAAAAATTACTGCTCTTAGGTCTTATTTCAAGTTTTTGCAAATGCAGGGTGGAAAGATGAAAAACCCTATGGCAAAAATCATTGCTCCTAAGATGGCTAAGCGAAAGACCGATTTCATAAGTGAAGACGAAATGATGAAAATCTTAGACGAAGAATACAATGCAGACGATTTTGATTCGCTGAGAAATCACTTGATTATAGAGATACTGTACTCGACAGGAATGCGTAGAGCCGAACTTGCAGGATTAGAAGAAAGTGATATATCCTTTTATGATAAGACTGTGAAAGTATTCGGAAAAAGACGCAAAGAGCGTATTATTCCTTTGAATGAGAGAACTCTTGAACTTATCGGAAAGTATTTAGACATGAAAAGAAAATGCGGAATAAACAATACATCATTTCTTGTAAACAGGAAAGGAAAAGCTCTAAGCGTTAATCAGATATATACAATAGTTCACAATATACTTTTACCTTATGACATTGAAAAAAAATCTCCGCATGTTTTTAGGCACACTTGTGCTACCCATTTGATAAATCACGGAGCGGAAATAAATAATGTAAAAAATCTTCTCGGACATGCTTCCCTCACAACTACGCAAGTTTACACCCACACAACAATAGAAATCCTGAAAAGAGAGTATAAAGAAAATTTTAAGGGAGTTTGAAACGTTTTTCCGCCGAAGCACCTTATCAAAACAAAGTAGGCTCGTCAAGAAGTTTGAAAGTCTTTCGGTGATACGGACTTAATCCGTATTCTTTTATAGCCTTGCGGTGTTCTTTTGTAGGATAGCCTTTGTTTTTCTTCCAATTATATTGGGGATATTGCTTGTCTAAAGTATACATGGCTTTATCCCTGTAGGTCTTTGCAAGTATTGATGCTGCCGCTATTGACATGTAAGTAGCATCACCTTTAATTATGGTTTTGTACGGAATATTCAAATCTGTACGGAAACGATTGCCGTCTATGAGGAGTAATTCGGGTTTTATTTTTAATTGTTTTACGGCTCTGTTCATTGCTTCTATGCTTGCAGAAAGAATATTCATTTTATCTATTTCCTCATTGGTTACTTCGCAAACGGCATAGGCAAGAGCCTCCTTTTCTATTACTTCTTTTAATGCAAGTCTCTTTTTTTCGCTCAATTGTTTTGAATCATTAAGTTGAGCATTGGAAAATCCCTTAGGCAATATGACTGCCGCAGCATAAACACCTCCTGCCAAGCATCCCCGTCCTGCTTCGTCACAACCGCATTCCAAGATAAAATTTTCGTTGTATGAAGTCTTTAACATAAAGAGTTAAATTCAAAAAATAAAATTTAATCCCATTTTAAGTTTAATCGGAGTTCCCAAAACAAAGAGGAAACTCCGATTAAACTTAGAATGAAAAGGTTGAAACCTTTATTTTACAAAATTTTTTATTACACTGTCAAACAAAATCTTTCCGTCAGTGTTTCCCAATTCAAGATCCGAACATCTTTCAGGGTGAGGCATCATTCCGAAAACATTTTTTGTTTTGTTGGTTATTCCTGCTATGTTCTCAACACTTCCGTTAGGGTTGCATTCTTCTTTGATTGCGCCGGTCTCATCGCAGTAGCGGAAAAGTATTTGCTCATTGTCATTCATTCTTTTCAAAACATCTTCATAGGCAAAGTACCTTCCCTCGCCGTGAGCAATAGGAATATTCAGAGGAGAACCTATTTTAGCCTCCTTAGTGAAGACCGTACTGTTTGTTTGCGGGGTTATGAACTGATTTTTGCAAATGAACTTCTGATTATTGTTGTGAAGAAGAGTACCATCCAAAAGTCCGCTTTCACAAAGTATTTGAAAACCGTTGCAAACACCCAAAAGGTAACCGCCTTTCTCAGCAAACTTTTTTATTTCCGTCATAATAGGAGACAGAGACGCTATGGCACCGGAGCGAAGATAATCTCCGTAGGAGAAACCTCCTGGAAGAACTATCATATCACAGCCTTTTAAATCTCTTTCTTTGTGCCACAAAGGAACAACTTCTTGTCCTTCTATATTGCGAAGAACATATATCATGTCATGGTCGCAATTTGAACCGGGAAAAACAACTACTCCGAATTTCATATTTTTGTTGATTATATTTTTTACTAAATTTGGTTTCCGTTATAAGAAGACCTATCTTGTTGCAAAATTAATATATTTTTTTTAAATAAGGTATTTACTGTCCGATACTTTAACAAAATTTGCAATTCTTTGCCTTTCCTTTACCCTATTTCAGAAAAGAAAAACACTGAAAAAATAGTTCTTTTTCTTAAGGCTTTAAATCTTTATTGGCTTACTCTGTCTTACCATATTGGAAATTAATATTAATTTTGCAAAAAATAACAACACATTCTTACAAATGAAAAAAGTAACAATAGTTTTATTGTTTATCTTTTCTTTTTTCTTTATTCAAGCGCAGGATACCTTGACAACAAAGACCCTTGAAGGAGTTGAGGTAAGGGAAAAGAAATTTAATCCGCTTGAAAAAAGCCCTTCGGGAGACAACTTGGAAAGAAAAGATTTGCAAGTCTTGAATACGGCTTCGGTAGGTGATGCCGTGAAATTTCTCAGCGGAGTTTCGGTGAAAGATTACGGCGGATTGGGAGGTGTGAAAACAATAAGTGTCAGAGGGCTTTCTTCTAATCACACTGCAATTCTTTATGACGGAGTTAATATTTTTGACAATCAAAGCGGGCAGGTAGATTTGGGCAAGTATTCTCTTTCAAGTGTTTCCTCACTTTCTGTTTCCAACGGGCAGTTTACTCCTTCCCTGCCGACGGCTACTTCTTTGGCTTCTGCCTCTGCAATAAGTATTCTGACGGAAAAGCCTAATCTCGGAGGAAAAACAGACAGAGGAGAGTTGTCTCTTTCTTTGGCTTCTTTCCATACGGCAAATGCTGATGTGTTTTATGCCCGCAGGTTAAGCAACAGGCATATTCTTACAGCCTTTTTTGATTTTACTTCATCGGAAGGCGATTACCCTTATGTGCTTCACTACGGCAATAAAGAGGAACAAAAAACACAGGAATTGATTAGGGAAAACAACGATTTGAAAACAACACACGGAGAATTAAATTGGTTTTGGGATATAGACAGAACGAACACTTTGAAGGTTAAAGCTTATTTTTATTATTCCGACAGAGGCTTGCCCGATGCCGTAACTCTGTATTATATGAACTCTTTATCAAGACTGAAAAACAAAAATGCGTTTATGCAGAGTACCTATACGTCTTATCTTAACGGTTTATTCACTTATAAAAACAATTTTAAATTCGATTGGAACTTTACGGAGTATAATGAACCTCTGCTTTCAAACGGATTGGGCGGAGAGGACGATGTGTATAAACAAAGTCTCATTTACATGAACAATGCTCTGAGTTTTCAGCCGCAGGAAAATCTTTTCTTTACGTTGAGCAATGATTTGTACTATAATTCCCTTGTTGCACAGCCTCAGATGGACGGAGAACCTCAGCGTTTTTCTTCTCTTACTGCCTTAGTTGCTGATTACAGAATAGGAAAACGTTTTTTTGTTACCGCAGATGTTTTGCATTCTTTTTACAATGATTTGTATATGAATGCTGACAAGCAGACACATCACTTTTCTCCTTTCATTTCTTTTAAGTATGAAAACAAAGGCTATGCTGCATCTTTGTTTTATAAAAACATATTCAGAATGCCGACTTTCAATGAATTGTATTACCGCCGTATGGGTGACAAAAACCTAAAGCCTGAGGAAACTTCGCAGATTTCACTTACAACATCATATAGCAGAAGGACGGAAATGTTGGATTTGTTTACGGAATTGAGCCTTTATCACAATGACGTAAAAGACAAAATCGTAGCATTGCCGAAAAATATCTATCTTTGGTCTATGCTCAATTACGGAAGTGTGGAAATATACGGCTTTGACGTAAGATTGGGGTTAAGTGCAGTGTTGGGCAAATTTGTTTTTGATGCCAAATTGAATTATTCCTATCAGCACGCAGCAGACAATGAAGAAACATCTCTGACTTACAAACAAATACTTCCCTATTCTCCCGAACAGATTTATACAATCATAGGTTCATTGTCTTATAAAAACATAAAGTTTGCCTACAATTGTATGCTTGTTGATAACAGATACTCTTTGCCTGAGAATATTCCGTTCAATGTTTTGCCGCATTACGCCGACCATTCGGCCAATCTGACATACGTTGTCAAAACTTCTTTAGGTGAATATAAATTGGTCTTATCCGTTAATAATATTTTGAACCGTCAATATGAGGTTGTGCGTTCCTATCCTATGATGGGAAGAAATTTTAGTTTGAAAATAAATTTTAACTTCTGAGAATAAATGATGAAAACTGAAAAAATTTTAATTCTTTCTCTTCTCCTTGTTCTTTTTTCTTCTTGTTTTAAGGACATAGAGCAAGAAAATGAAGTCCTTTATTCCGAAAAAGGTTTGTACGTTCTCTGCGAAGGAACGGGCTCAGACAACAACGCAACGCTTTCGTACTTTTCTTTCAAAGACAGTGTATGCGTTGCGGACTATTTTAAAGGAGGTTTAGGAAAAAATGCAAACGACATGATAAGAGTAGGTGCAAGACTCTACATAGCCGTAACGGAAAGCGCCTGCGTGTGGGTTGTTGATATGACTGACGGAGAAGGAATAAAAAGAATATCCCTTACAGACAGTCAAGGCAACAATAGGAAACCGCGCCGCCTTACTTCGTTCGGTGATTGTGTTTATGTTTCTTGCTGGGACGGAACGGTCGTTAAGATTTCCGTTCTTAACAATGAGGTCGTTGATGTTTGCTCTACCCATGGCGAATACCCCGAAGGTATAGCCGTAGCAGGAAATAAAATCTATGTTGCCAACAGCGGTGGAATGAATTACCCGAATTATGACAGTACCGTTGCGGTAATAGATTTGGCAAACTTCCAATGGGAGAAGAATATTAAAGTTATGTCCAACCCGCAAACTCTTAAATCGTATAAGGATAAAGTTTACGTGCTTTCTACAGGCGATTACTTCGTTACACCCCAACTTTCGGTAATACGGGACGGCGCAACGGAAAAAGTAATTAGCAGAAATATTGTTGATTTCGACTTTTCGGACAACAGAATGTATTTTTTCTATACGGGAGCCTTTGTAAATCCGTCTGCAAACAAAGATTTTAACCTCTCTTTCTTGGATTTGGATAATTTGGACGCCCTTCCGGTGGTGTTGCATCAAAATACCGTAGAGGGAATGGTTATGCCGTATCATATTAATATTGAAGACGGAACTATTTATGTCAGCGACAGAAAACTGTCATCAACTTCTGGAGAAATCTTTGCTTTGGATAAAGACGGCAATCTGCTCTATAAATTCCCCGTTCTCTACAATCCCTCTAAGGTGTTGAAGAAAGATTAGGATTTTCAATCTGTTAGCAAAAATTACTTTGAAATAAAAAACTGCGTTTTCTTAATCAAGGAAAAAAGAAAACGCAGTTTTGTTTTTTGTCTTTATTCGTTTCTATATTTAAGATGAAAAGAACTGAAAAAATAAAATCAAATCTCAGTTTTTTAAAACTTGATTTCAGAAAATTAAAATCAAGTTTCACGGCGCTGAAATCAAGTTTTATTTTTTCGGAATTTGATTTTAGTTTTCTTCGTTGCGGAATTGCTGATTTTTTTCTTTTTTTTATCATTGCAAGTCTAAGAAAACGTCACTTTTTTTTAACATATAAACTGACAATATCGGGCAGTGAAATCCGTTATCATTAAAAGTATATTAACAAAAACAGAAATAAACCTCATAATAATGAAAAAAATAGCATTGATAACAGGAGCAACTTCCGGTATAGGCAAAGCCACTGCCGAGAAATTTGCACAAAACAATATAAATCTTATCATTACAGGACGGAGAAATGAACGTCTGATGTCTGTTGCAGCAGACCTTAGGGAAAAATACGGAGTTGAGGTGAAGACTCTTAATTTTGACGTGCGCAACAACGATGAGGTTGAAAAGCACCTTAATTCTCTTGAGGCGGAATGGAGAAACATTGATATATTAGTAAATAATGCAGGACTTGCAGCAGGAAAAGATGCCATACAATCGGCTTTGCTTTCCGATTGGGAGCAAATGATAGACACGGATGTTAAAGGCCTGCTCTATGTTTCAAGAATTGTTCTTCCGTGGATGTGTGAGCGCAAAAGGGGTCACGTAATCAATATTTGCTCTATTGCAGGCAAGGAAGTATATTCGGGAGGCAGTGTCTACTGTGCAGTAAAGCATGCCGTAGATGCTATAAGTAAAGGAATGCGTATAGATTGCCTTCCTTACAATATAAAAGTTACCAATATATGTCCGGGAGCGGTGGAAACGGAATTTTCTATGGTCAGATTTAAAGGAGACAAGGAAAAGAATGATGCAACGTACAGAGGCTTTACTCCTTTGACAGGTGAGGATATTGCAGACACTATAACCTATTGTGCTTTACTTCCGGAACATGTTTGCATAAATGATTTGGTTACTATGCCGACTGCTCAAGCTAACTCCGGATTGTTTTTCAGACAATAATCGTTTTGCTGCAATGTATGATGAAATTATAGATAAGAACAATAAAGAGTCTGCTCTGAAACTTACTAAGGGAACAGAGCAACGCAATGATGTAAATCTGAATTATCTTTCACGTGTCAAGAAAGTTAAGGCTCTCTCTGTTAATGATTATATTGAAGGAATATTGCAGGGAAACAGGACTGTACTTGCACGGGCCATAACTTTGGTTGAAAGTAATTTGCATAGGCATCAAACTATGGCTCAAGAGGTTATAGAAAAATGTCTTCCGCATTCGGGAAACAGCATAAGGTTAGGAATAACGGGTGTTCCAGGAGTGGGAAAGAGTTCTTTTATAGAGGTTTTAGGTAAGATGCTTACTTCACAAGGACACAAGGTTGCCGTGCTTGCCATTGACCCGAGCAGTGAAAGGAGCGGTGGCTCAATATTAGGAGACAAAACACGTATGGAATTGCTTTCCTGTGATGAGAATGCGTTCATACGGCCTTCTCCTTCTGCAGGCAGTTTAGGCGGAGTTGCCAGAAAGACAAGGGAAATCATTGTTCTGTGTGAGGCAGCCGGCTACGACGTTGTTCTTATTGAGACAGTGGGGGTAGGACAGAGCGAGGTATTAGCACATTCCATGGTCGATTTCTTTCTTTTGCTTCAGTTGGCTAATGCAGGCGATGAATTGCAAGGAATAAAGAGAGGAATAATGGAAATGGCTGATGTGATAGCAATAAATAAGTCTGAGGGAAAAGAAAAAGAGCGCTCCGAAATAGCAGCACTCAATTACAGGAATGCTCTTCATCTGTTTCCGCCTGCTGAAAGCGGTTGGATACCTAAGGTTTTGACTTGTTCGGCTTATACTAAGGAGGGAATAAAAGAAATATGGGAAATGGTATTGGACTATGTGAGACTGACGAAAAAAAACGGCTTCTTTTTCAAAAACCGCAATACGCAAAATTTACGCATACTCACCGAGACGATTAGCCAAACCCTTACGGAAAGATTTTACAACAGCGAAGTGATAAAAGAGAAACTGCCTATAGCCAAAGATGATATTTTGGACAATAGAGTTTCTGCTTATATAATTGCTCAAAATCTTATAGAGGATTATTTTAAGGCTAACCTAACATAAATAAACACTTTCGGCCGTTAGGTCTTCCTGTTGAAAAAAAGAAGACTTAACGGTCGTTTTTTTGTAACTACATCATTTTGAAGTATAGTTTATTAACTATTTGTTTTGCATGAGTGAATAATGAAACTTAGTTCTCGGGATTTTATATGATTTTCCCTAAACTGTAGTTAATTTATTTTGTTTCTGCAATAAAATTTGTAATTTTGCTTTCTTAAAAGCGAGAAAAAATAAAGCACTGAGATGAAGACGAATTATCATTCCCATTCCCTGTTTTGTGACGGTAAGAACACAATGGAAGAAATGCTTGTTGCCGCCATTGAAAAAGGGTTTACCCATTGGGGATTTTCTGCCCATGCTCCCGTACCTTTTGAAAATAACTTTGCAATAAAAAAAGAAGATGTTCCCTCTTACATGGAAGAATACCGCAGGTTGAAAGAAAAATATGCAGGAAAGATAAACTTGTATGTAGGAATGGAGATGGATTTTATTACAGATATACAGGAGAATATTCAAGAACAGGCTTCGGAATATGGTTTGGATTATCTTATAGGAAGTGTGCATCAGGTAAAAGAGCATAATGATAGCAGCGAAAGTTGGTTTATTGACGGTAAAAATCCCGAAATTTATGATGAGGGATTGAAAAAATTTTTCAATGCTGATATAAGA
>JAFVAP010000070.1 GCA_017480455.1 Bacteroidales bacterium
AGCATTGGACTCAAAAAATGCCGAAATGGATGACATCTTTGCACAACTCAATGAAATAGAGGAAAACCTTACTATTGTAACTTCCAAATATTCAAGTGTTGAATCGCTGAAAAATTCTTCCGGAGAAATAAATCAAAACAACCGTTCACGTATTCAATCGCAAATACAGGACATAAACGAAATTTTAAATCAAAACAAGCAGAAAATAAACTCCTTAACCAAGGAATTGCAGAAGTCACAAGCCAACAACAAGCAATTGACTGACTTCATTGCCAAACTGCAACAAAGAATTACCGAACAGGAAGAAGAGATACAACTCCTTACTACAGAATTGCAAAAGAAGAATATAATCATTAACTCACTGAACCGTAACTTGGACGAACTTTCACGCCAAAGCCGTGAGAAAGATGAAACAATCATGAAAGTTGAAGATGAAAAGAACACCGTTTACTACATCATCGGAGACAAGAAAGACTTGATTGCTAAAGGTATAATCAACTCCAAGGGAGGTTTCTTGGGAATAGGCAAGAAAACAAGCGTATCTTCTGACTCCGAATTGAGCAAATACACACAGGTAGACTCAAGAAGACTTAAGAATATAGCACTTTCGGGCAAGAAGGTTCAAATATTGACATCTCACCCTTCGTCTTCATACGCTTTTGACTCAAATGAAAATCCTACTCAGTTGATAATAACGGACGCAAACAAGTTTTGGTCGAGAAGTAAGTTCTTAGTCATAATGACAAAATAACATAACAAATCAACCGAAAGAAAATAAAAAATACCGCTCTGTTTGATGAGAGCGGTATTTTTTTGTCTTATCTGACTGAGACTTTGTTTCAAAAAAAATAAAACGAAGATTCAGCGCCGTGAAATCAAGTTTCAGATTTTTAAAACTTGATTTCAGAAAACTGAAACGAAGTTTTATTTTCATTAAAGTTCATCAAGGGCAGCAAGCAATCTTTCTATGCTGTCACAGACTTCTTCTTCGGTGATAATCAAAGGAGGTTTTATGCTCAGACACATAGGGTTAAACAAATGTGTTCCCGTAATCAATCCATGTCTGAAACAGGATTTGAGAGCCTCTTGCCAAGACACGCCTTCTCTGAGTTCAATACAGTTAAACAAGCCTTCGCCTCTTACTTCCTTAATATTGCGGTGTCTCAATTTACTTCTGTAAATCAATCCCATTTTTTGCGCATTTTCGGTAAGACCGTTCGTCACAATAAAATTCAGTGTCGCCAATGCAGACGCAAGACAGACAGGATTACCTCCGTAAGTCGTTGCATGACCTATCAGAGGGTGGTGATTGTTGAGTGCATTCATAATGTCCTTTCGACCGATGAAAGCACCGATAGGCAGACCTCCGCCCATAGCCTTGGCAATGCAGAGTATATCGGGCGTAATGCCGTAATGCTCAAAGGCAAAGAGTTTTCCGCTGCGGCCAAATCCTGTTTGGATTTCGTCTAAGATGAGAACAGCCCCCACTTGCGAACATCTGTCCCTCAGTTTCTTAAGATAAGCCCCGCGGGGCAGTTCAACGCCCTCACCCACTGCTATAGTCTCGGCAACAACGCAAGAGGTTTGCTCAGTAATCTTCATAAGGTCGTCTTCATTGTTGAACTCTATATGCTCAATCATGGGTATCAAAGGCTGAAAACATTCATTGTATTTCTTATCCGAAATCATGGAGACACAACCTAAAGTCGAACCGTGGTAAGAGTTCTTATAGGTAATTATTTGCTTTCTTTTATTGTAGAGTTTCGCCGTTTTTATCGCTCCTTCTATGGCTTCGCTGCCCGAATTTACATAAAAAATCTGTTCCAAATCTTTAGGCAGAAACTCCTTAAGACGTTTTATATAATCAAGTTGCGGTTTCTGCATATATTCTCCATAAACCATAACGTGGAGATAGTCACCGCATTGTTTTTTTATAGCCTCTACGACATCGGGATTTCTGTGTCCTACATTTCCGACACAAATTCCCGAAAGCAAATCCATGTAACGCTTTCCGTCAGAGGTGTAAACCCAAATTCCGTCCGCCTTTACAGGGTCAAGGATTATCTCATCTATCTCTGCAATCTGCGCAACATTGTTGCGGAACTCAGTTAAGTTTGTCATATTTTCAGTTTTTCTTTGTTTGTTTTGCAGTAAAAAAATATCAAAATCCCATTCTATTGCAACAGTTGTTTAGCATTGGCAACGGCTTCCTTGGTTATGTTGCCGTCAGAAAGCATAAGGGCTGTTTCAGTAATCCTTTCCTTGTCAGAAAGCAAAGAAATATTGGAGACAGTCTGCCCCTCATCGGTCTGTTTGTAGACTTTGAACTGAGAAGACGCCTTAACGGAAACCTGTACCAAATGGGTAATGGTTATAACTTGATGATTAAGACCTATACTTCTCATTATCTCCCCTACCTTGGAAGCAATATCTCCGCTTATTCCCGTATCTATTTCATCAAAAACAAGAGTAGGCACAGAGAAACTTTCAGCCGCTACGGCTTTGATAGCAAGCATAAGTCTGGAAAGTTCACCGCCGGAGATAACTTTGCCTATCTCTGACAAGGAATTATCCTTGGTTTTATTGGCTGAAAAAAGAAAACGCACCGTATCTTTTCCTGTAGGTGTAAAATCTTGAGTTGATGAGATTTCTACTTTGAGAACGGCATCTTTCATAGCCATAGACGAAAGCAAAGGCAAAACATTTCTCTCTATCTTCTCTGCTGAGAGTTGCCTTTGTTTGTGCAAAAGTTCCGAAAGAGAGTTCAGTTGTTCCGTAAGCAGGTCTTTTTCTTTGTTTTTCTCCTCTAAAACAGATGAAATATTATCTGCAAAGTATAGTTTTTCAGATAGTTGCTCTTTTATTTTGATTAGTTCCTCTACGGTATCAACATTATGTTTGCGCTGCAAAGAATAAATCAAATCCAAACGCTCGTTGCAATAGTCCAAACGCTCGTTGTCGAAAACAAGATTGTCATTGTAGGAAGAGAGTTCTGAAAAGATGTCTTTTATTTCTATGAGAGAGGACTCCAACCTTTGGTAAATCTCAGCCAAATCAGAGGAATGTTCCTTTATCTTTGAGATTTGATGCTTTGCAGTGTTCAAATCAGAAAGAATATTGTTTTCAGCATTGTTGTCAAACAAATTAAGGGAAGTAAAAATACAATCCTTAATCTGCTCAGCGTTGGAAAGAAGAGTACGTTCTTTCTCCAAATCCTCCTCTTCTGAGGACTGAAGTTTTGCATTCTCCAACTCATTGAACAAAAACTCATTGTAGGATTGTTCTTTTATATTTTCACTCTTGCTTTTCTCCAAATCCTCTATCTCTTTGAGAATTTGCTTATAGTCTTTGAAAGTATTCTTGTAAGAAATCAAACAATTCCTGTCCCCTGACATAGAATCCAAAAGTGAAAGTTGGAAAGAAGAGTCCTTGAGTTTTGTTGTCGTAGATTGGGAATGAATATCTCTCAGTCTGTCTGCAAATTCCCTCAACAGAGGAAGTTGAACGGGAGTGTCATTGACAAAAGCCCTTGACTTACCCGAAGGAAGTATCTCCCTGCGAAAATAGGATTGGGTGTCGAAATCAACATCGTTTTCTTCAAAAAGGGGTTTTAGGCTTTCGTTTATTTCAAAAACCGCTTCGACAATACATTTCCTTTCCTTATCCATAAGAGTTGAAACATCGGCTCTTTGACCTAAAACCAAGGATAAAGCACCGAGAAGAATACTTTTTCCTGCTCCGGTCTCACCTGTTATGCTTACAAAACCCGATGGGAAAGAAATATTGCATTCTTTTATCAAAGCATAATTTTCTATCTTTAAAGACAACAGCATAATTTGATAAATTAGGTTTATCTTTCTTTTCTTTTTACTAAAGGGAATAAAAAAATTGATACCGAAACAACAAAACATACTAAGGCAAAGTTCCGTATTTCGGTATCAATTCTTCATTTTATTTATTTTTTTTAGTAAATCAATTGACTGTCATTTTATTACAGAACAAATGAATAGACGTTATTTCACCTCAACTTTTAAAACCTGCTCACCCTCTAAATAAGCCGTAAAAACATCTCCTATATTCATAGGTCCGACACCTTTAGGCGTACCCGTGAAAATATAATCCCCCGTCTTAAGGGTAATAAACTTAGACACGTAAGCAATAATCTCATCTACCTTATTTATCATCAAAGAGGTATTTGCCGATTGGACTGTCTCACCATTTTTTTTCAAGGTAAAATTAAGGTCTTGTATATCTTTGTTCAGTGATTTCAACGGAAGGAAATTTCCTATCGGAGCAGAATAATCAAAAGCCTTGGCAAGCGTCCAAGGTAAGCCTTTCTCCTTTGCTTTTTGCTGCACATCGCGTAAAGTTATGTCTAAACCGAGAGTTACTTGCTCATAATAGTTTTTTGCAAAGGCTACAGGGATTGTTTTTCCTACTTTGCTGATTTTTACAACCAACTCACACTCATAGGCAACGTTTTGGGAGAAATCAGGAAGATAAAAATCCTCTCCGTCTTTCAGCAAAGCAGTATCGGGTTTCATAAAAAAGACTATAGAATCCGGTTTCTCATTGCCCAATTCCTGTATATGCTCAACATAATTTCTTCCTACACAAATAATTTTCATAAGATCTTGTCTTTATTTAAGAATAAGAATGCTTAGAATAAACCTCTTGAAATTTGATAAATGCGTGTTATAACTTCTTTTGTAGTAAGCGGAAAGTCGGATTTCATCATCCAATCATAGTAAGAAGGCTCGTTTTTGAAAACTTCCGCAACGGGTTTATCCTTATGCTTACCGAAATTAAAACATTCCACACAGGAATCATTAAGATAGATATGTCCTACCAAATCCGCCCAATTATTTGTCTTGGAAAAACGGGCAAGTTCTTTCATATCATTAACCACAGGTTTACTAAGCCTGCCGTCTTTGTCCTTATAGTCAGCGTCTTTGTACATATCCAACTGAGCTTTCAGCACTTCAAGGGTCGCTCTTGTATCTCCCGCCGCTGAATGAGCGTCAAGCAAATCTTTCTTACAATAATATTTGTAAGCAGCAACTAAAGTGCGTGACTCCATTTTATGAAAGATATTCTGAACATCAACAAGGTTTCTTCCCAAAAGAGAAAAGTCCGTTCCGGCCCGAAGAAACTCTTCCATCAAAAGAGGAACGTCAAATTTATTTGAATTATATCCTGCAAGGTCTGCATCTCCTATAAACTCCTTTATTTCATCTGCTGCTTGGGAAAAAGTAGGTTTGTCTGCCAAATCAGAATTCGTAATTCCGGTTAATTCTGTTATGTACTCAGATATTTGTACCCCCGGGTTTATTCTCATTGTCTTCTCTTGCTCTCTTCCGTCGGGGAAAATCTTTATCATACATATTTCTATTATTCTGTCTTTACCGACATTAACTCCTGTTGTCTCAAGGTCAAAAAAAACTATCGGCTTGCTTAAATTAAGTTCCATATCTATTTTTTGTTTGTTTTTTTCTTAGTTGTGTTAGTTTTACCTGTGGATTTCTTAACAGGAGCAGTTTTCTTTGCAGAAGGCAAAGGAGCGCCTTCTTGAATATCTACCATCTCCATAGTAAACACCAACGGAGAATAAGGAGAAATAATACCCATATCTCTGTCTCCGTAAGCCAAAGCAGATGGCAGAAGAACCATCATTACACTGCCTTTGTTCATTTGCCTTGCCGCTATCTCAAATCCTTGAATCATCTGCCCTGCTCCTATTTGGAATTCCAAAGGTTCATATTTACGGCGCGAATCATAAAGATTGTTCTCCTTAGCAACATCTTCCACGGAAGTATCAAAAATTTTCGCATCCAATAATTGCCCCGTATAATTCACCTTTACCACGTCTCCTTGCTTTGCTTTAGGACCCGAACCCTGCTTTACAGGTTTACAATAAATTCCCTCTACGGAAGATTTATCCCAATTATTCTCTGAGAGATAGGCCTCTATTTTTTCATTCTCCTCTTTGCGCAAACGCTCTGATACTTCGGCCTGTGCTTTGGTAAACTCTTCATAAGAGCATATTGAATCTACGATTACACGATAGTAAACATAACCTTGGAAATCTTGAGGCACTTGTTGTATCTTCAACATTGAGTCTTTGGGAAATGCAAAGGTATAATCTTCTTTTTCTCTCATAAGTAAAAGACCGTCCATCAAATCTCCCTTAAACATATTATTATCTTTACTTACAAAAAACGCAGGTCGGTCCGACGGTTTTTGATTAGTATTATCTGCAACTACATTATCATTCATTGATATAGAATAACGTGCAAATACCATATCGTTTTCCTTAACCTTTCTGCCGTTAGGATTTTGTTTATCTGCCTTATAGATTACTTTTGTATCGGATACTTGAAATCCTTCTCTCAATGACTGTGCCTGTGCGCCGAAAACTATCAGCAAAAGCAAACTAAAAAGTATGTTTTTTTTCATTTCAACTGTTTATTTTTAGAAATTATTTTTTGTTTTTTATTCTTCGCTTACTTTAAGAAGATAAATCTCAAAGACCAAAGGAGTATTAGGTTCAATACTTCTGTATTTTTCCTCTCCGTATGCTAATTTTGAAGGAATAACTAAAACAGCGTGACCTCCCTCTCTCATATTGGATATTCCGATTGACCAACCCGAGATAAGGGCATCGTCTCCCAGATTGAACTCAAAAGGAGAGTAAAGCACGTTATCTCTGTATATTCCTCCCTTTTTTGCAATCTCTTCTATGCTTGTATCTATTATTCTTCCCGTAGTATCCCATACGGAGTAGTTTACCTTGACTCTGTCTCCGTATTCTGCTTTACGCCCGCTTCCTTCGGAGAGATTGACGTAGAAAAGCCCCGAAGATTTCTTCTCTGCTTTATCATACTTAGTCAAAACGTATTGAGTAAGCATTTCATCTTCTTTTTTCTCCCTCTCAAGTTTCTCTTTGTTGTACTCTGTTATCTCTCCGGTAGATATAATCTGATTGACCGTAAGATAAATCCAAATCTTATCTTCGGGTTTAAAATCCATATCTTTCAGAAGATAGGAAACGCTGTCGGCAGGGCAAACCATAAGAGCGGAATCCCCTATATGAAGATTCATAAGAAACTCATCTATAGAACCGACTTTAGGTTCACGGCTTATAACAAAAAGTCTGTCGGGATTGCCGTAATTAGAAGAGACAAGGACTTTGTTGTTTAACATTATCTTCATTTGTCCGAAAACAATGTCTCCTTTATTCGCCTTAGGGGAATTTTCATTGGTGGTGCAACGTTTAAAAGAAAATCCGAGTTCTGTTGCAACAAAATCATCTTTTGTTGAACAAGCATGGAAGAAAAGCAAAGAAAGAAAACTTATTATTATAAAATATATGTATCTCATAGCAATTAAGTTCTGTTATATAAGATAACGGCAAAAAAGGTTTATTATTTTGTTGTCTCTGCTTAAGAAAAGAGTAATCCGTATTTTTATACCGCTCTTCGGAGTTAAGAAAAAAGAAGTTCCGTTTATTTTTTCCAAAATCTATAGGTTAAATCCCCGGCTATCTTTCCTCCCTCTATCTTATAGAGTCTTTGGTTTGTCGTCTTTTCTTTCAAAGGTCCGCACTCTTCTTTGTAAGCTCCTGTTTTTATATAATCGAAATTCAGGAGCGAAACTTCAGTACTGATTTCTTCTTTTCCCGAATACCACGCCGTTTTTTTATTAAATTTCTTTTTTACAAACTCTGCCAACACGTTTACTTCCTTAGGCGAGTTATCCCCTCCCATAAAACAAACGCAGGTTATATTTTCAAGATATTCATTCACTATCAAAGTAAGGCTCTCTTCTGTTAATGGCTCACCTATGTCTTTCCACAACCACAGGGAATGGCATCCCTTACATCTGTTAGGACAGTTTGTTATATTAATAGCAAGAGATACCTCATCGGGTATCTCTGCAAATACAATATCATAGTTATAAAATTTCAACATTTTCCGTATTAGTTTTCCGAAAGAAAGACTTATACCAAAACCTCTTCTTTTTTCTCTTCCAAATCTATAGCCTTGATTGCCTCTTGCTCCAAACGGCGTGTAGGCAACGGCTGTTCGAACTTGCTTTTCGTTGCATTGATATAGAAACGTTGCGCAGCCTCTTTCTGTCTCGCCACTGAGAAGTTACTTACTCTCTTCATATAACCGATAATTCTGGTAAGGTAGTCCACATTCTCTGAATGGCAGTGAGGACACTCGTGCAAATATCTCTTATCTATGTATCCGCAATCATTACAAATTGTATTCGGAATATTGAAAGTAAAATAGTTGCAACCCTCTTTTGCTGCCACTCTCAGCAATTGGCGGTACTGAGCTTGGGAAAGATGTTCCTCCATATTTAAATGAAGAGCGGAACCACCCGTAAGATGTTCTATATAACGGCGTCCGTGCAAACGCATCTTATCTAAAACATTCAGAGATTCATCTTCAACAATGTAGAAATAGGAATTGTAACACACACGGAAGGTTTGATAACCGTCTTCCTTATCCCATTTAGAGTGTTTAACGCCTACATTTTCCGCCGGTATCATTTCGCAATTAAACATAAGCTCTTTTGAACGGTACTTCTTGTTATATTTTTCCACGATACCCAAAACATCAGATACGAACTTCTCATACTGAGGGTTGTCGTTGATTTCAAGACCCAAGAACTGTGCTGCTTCTACCAAACCGTTTACACCTATGGTCAAATATTGTCTTGCTATGTTTATGTAGCCCGCAGTGAAAAGAGGAAGCATTCCTTTGGAGTTAAACATTTTCAAGTTTTCGTTGTAACCCGTCTGAACCTTGTGCATAAGGTCTATTATTCCGTCTAAGTACTGCAAATAAGGAATTCCCTCTTTTGTTGCATACTGAATACAACGGTTAAGATTGACAGTAAGAACCGATTTGCTTCCCGTAGAAACTCCTCCCGCACCGAGAGTGTACGAAAATCCGTTGTCCTGTATCTCGTTTCTCAATCTGCAACAAGAAGACAAAGAATCCGCATTGTCAGAAATATAAGTAAAGAATGAATGTCCTTCACTGTACATCTCGGCAGTGAAATCTCCGTACTCTTCGTCCAAAACATCGCCGTCCTTTGTCAAAAGAGCCATGGTCTCTACAGGGAAAGTAAGCACCGTTTTCGTTCTCTCTTTGTTGAACCACTTCATGAAACGCTTTTGTAACCAAGAAAGTGATTCCCAATGAGGTCTGCTGCCGTCAGGGAAGAAGAACTCACCGAAGAGACTCTCAAAATAATATTTATCATAGTAAGCAACATTCCAAAATACTGCTTGGAAATTTCTTGCACCCGTAGGTTGGTTGATAGAATACACTATCTGCTCGAAACAATCGCAAATAACCTTGTCCAAAGTCCTTTGTTTCTTGGACAAATCCACAACCTTATCTGCATTAAGATAATAATCCTCGCCGTATTCCTTGCCTATGAAATAATTCATATACATAAGGAACTCCGGAGTTGCGCAGGCACCCGACAACATACTTGAAACCATGAAGACCATGTTGATAAAACCGCCGCAAAAAGATTTTAAATTCGACGGAGCTTTTGAATTGCCGCCTATACTCTGCGTTCCGTTCAAAAGCCAAGGGTACATAGTGATGCTGGCGCAGTAATTAGCCAAAGAGGTTTCATCGTTTTTGTATATAAAATGATGTTCCAAAAGATAGAGATAGCGGTCTGCAAAATCCTTTCCGTACATTTCTTTCAGTCTGTCTGTAAGCATTCTGCGGTTAAGACGGATAAAATTCTGCTTAGGAAGTTCGCCTATAAGGGTAGCAATATTCTTTGACTCAACATTTGCATTTGCATCAAATTTACTTCCTGTTGCTGCATTTTCTGCCTCACAGTAGTTCATAAGGAACTCTAATTTACTTTTAACTTCCCTATCCTCCAAATGGCGCTGACGATATAACATATAGGATTTTGCAACTGCGAAGTATTTTTCAGCCATCAGAGCAACCTCAACTTGATTTTGAATTTCCTCTACAGACATTCCGTCCTTAATACTTACTCTGGAAAGAATATCCGTAAGGTCTGACTCCGTAGCAAAGCCTCCTACTGAAAGGAAAGCTTTCTTTATAGCATTTTTTATTTTATCCAAGGAAAAAACTTCCTGCTTGCCGTCTCTCTTTTTAATGTATATCGTACTCATAATGTTGTTATTATACTTTTATTATATATTTTTATATCTGTTGTTTTGACATTACAAAAGTAGAAAAAGAAATTATGTTATTCTTTTTTTCATTTTCTTTTTTTTTAACAAAAATTGTTAATAACATTCTTAACTATAAAAAATCAATACATTGCATCAGTAAAATTTTATCTTTTCATTAAACAAATCAAAATAAAGTCTGATTTTATCTTTTTATTATAAAAAAATAAGCAGCAAAAAACACAGAAAACAAAATTTCATTTCTAAAAAATTAATCTTTGTTTCACAAAAATAAAACGAAGTTTCACGTCAGCGAAATCAAATCTCAGTTTTCTGAAACGAAGTTTTAGAAAATTAAAACGAAGTTTTATTTTTCCTACGCTTAAAGTTCAGAAAATTAATTTTTTTGCTCCATTATTTGGCTATTTAGAAATAATATCCGAACTTTGCAAACCTAAGCAGAAAATTAATGACAACACAATCCTGTAAAATATTACGCATCGATAATTCTTTATTCCGTCCGTACACAAAGGACAAGTATCTGCTTTTGGTAAAAAATCAATGAATTACAAATAACAAACAATGAACGATAAACTAAAAAGAGTAAAAAAGATGAAAGAACTAAAACCATTTTTTCTGTTTATTATCCTGTTATTTATAGGATTCAGTGCAGAGACTTACGCTTTTGAAGTGGACGGTGTTTCTTATGAAACAAACGCTGATAATAAAACAGTGTCAGTAGTCAAAGCAGGAAGAGGTATAGGTTATGTGTACGAAGGCGATATCGTTATCCCCTCAGTCATAACTTATGGAAATACATATATAGTTACTGCCATAGCTGATGAGGCTTTCGTCAATTCCACAGAATTAACAAGCGTAATTATCGGCGACAGTGTTAAATCTATCGGTTATAAGGCTTTCTATGGTTGCACTGGTTTAACAAGTGCAGTTATTGGCAACAGCGTAACTGAGATTGGTTGGTACGCTTTCGAAAATTGTACTAATTTAACAAGTGTAAATATTCCTAATGGTGTTACCGCTATCGAACGTGGTACTTTCGAATATTGTTCAAGTCTAACAGATGTAACAATCCCTAACAGTGTTACTTCCATTGGTGAATCTGCTTTCTCTGCTTGTACAGGTTTGACAAGTGTAAGCATTCCTAACAGCGTTACTTCTATTGGTGAATATGCTTTCGATTATTGCCTAAGTTTAACAAGTATAAATATTCCGAATGGCGTAACTTCCATTAGCAGATATGCCTTCGAGTATTGTGAAAGTTTAACAAGTGTAACCATTCCTAACAGCGTAACTAAGATTTATCTATCCGCTTTCGAACATTGTACCAATTTAATAAGTGTAAATATCGGCAACAACGTCACTTCTATTGATAACAGGGCTTTCAACAGTTGCGAAAGCCTGACAAGTCTAAGCATTCCTAACAGTGTTACTTCCATTGGTTGGTGTGCTTTCGAAAATTGTACAAGCTTAACAAGTGTAACTATCGGTAATGGCGTAACTTCTATTGACAAGCAAGCGTTCGATGGTTGTACAAGTTTAACAAGTGTAACCATTGGCAGTAGTGTTGCTTCTATTGAATGGAGAGCTTTCCGAGAATCCCCATTGGAAACCATAGTTTGCAAAGGAGATGTCCCTGCAACGATAGATGCAACAACTTTTAATTATGTAGGAAATACAGTTGTTGTAGTACCTTGCGGAAAGAAAAGTGTTTATGAAACTACTGAAGGCTGGAGTTCATTTAGCACTATCGTAGAAGATTGCGACGGTGTAGGAATTGAAGATATTATTAACGAAAACAGCATTGAAGTTTATCCTAACCCTGCAAAAGAAAAACTAACAATAAAGACCGAGAATGAAATAAGCATATTTAACAACAACGGAAAATTAGTCAAAGTTGTTAAAAACATTAAAGGAACTAAAGAGATAGACATCTCAGATTTACAAAGCGGAGTTTACTACATCAAAACAGGAAATACAACTAAGAAATTAATAGTTGAGTAAGCATAATCCACAAAGAGAATAAGCCGCAGTTTCAAAATTTGAAACTGCGGCTTAATTTTATTAAGTGCTAAGTCTATTAAGGATAATTCCGTATTTTTGCTCCTGTGTAAGAATTTTAGACTTACCAAATTTTGCAAGGTTAAATTGATAATAAATTTCACCCACTGCTTTTAGATAATATCAACGAAACATATCTAAGTTCCTTACTTATGAAACGTATAGTTCTCTTTATGCTTTACACAATCAAAAAAAATTATTTTTTATTCAAATATTTTGCTATTTGAAAATAATATACGAAATTTGCAGAATTAAGCAGAAAATTAATGACAGCAAATACCTATAAGATATTAAATACTCCTAAGTCTTCATTCCACCCGTATAGGGGGGGGGATTTTACTGTTAATTAGCAATTTACAATCTTATTATATTTATTTCTTAGCGTACAAAAGAAGTAAAACCTTATTTCTTTTGTGTAATCTTTTTATGCAATTATGATATTCAGTCTTTATGGTAACTATAAATTAATTATAAATAGTAAAAATAAAATAAACATAGTAAAATTATGAAAAACTTAAAATCAATTTTTCTTTTTGCGGTCCTTTTGTTAGTGGGGCTTAGGGCGGGTGCTTATAATTTTGAAGTAGATGGAATTTATTATGATATAAATTCAGACCAAACAACAGTAAGTGTGACATACCGTGAACAATACGCTGGCGATGGCTACACAGGTGACATAGTTATTCCATCATCAGTAACTTATAACGGAAATACTTATAGCGTTACTTTCATTGGTTCTGAGGCTTTCTATGCTTGTACAAGTTTAACAAGTATAACAATACCTAACAGCGTAACTTCCATTAGTAACTATACTTTCTGTGATTGTACAAGTTTAACAAGTGTGACTATTCCTATCAGCGTTACTTCTATCGGTATAAGTGCTTTCTATAAATGTACAAGTTTAACAAATGTAACTATTGGCAGTAGTGTTACGTCGATTGGTAACCATGCTTTCGAAGAATGTACAAGTTTAACAAATGTAACCATTCCTAACAGCGTTACATCGATTGGTAACCGTGCTTTCTATAGTTGCACAAGTTTAACAAATGTAACCATTCCTAACAGCGTTACATCGATTGGTAACCATGCTTTCTATAGTTGCACAAGTTTAACAAATGTAACCATTCCTAACAGCGTTACTTATATTGGCATTGCTGCTTTCAATTATTGCCCTTTGGATACTGTAATTTGCAAAGGAGATATCCCTCCAACGATATATGCAACAACTTTTAATTATGTAAATACAGTTGTTATAGTACCATGCGGAAAGAAAAGTGTTTATGAAACTACTGAAGGTTGGAGTTCATTTAGCAATATCGTAGAAGATTGCGCAAGCAGCGGAATTGAAGATATCATTAATGTAAACAGCGTTGAAGTTTATCCTAATCCTGCAAAAGAAAAAGTAACGATAAAAGCAGAAAACGAAATAAGCATATTTAACAACAACGGACAATTAGTTAAAGTTATTAAAAACCTTAAAGGAACTAAAGAAATAGACATTTCAGATTTAGAAAGCGGAATTTATTACATCAAAACAGAAAATGTAACTAAGAAATTAATCATTGAGTAAATGCAATCCACAAACTAATAATCCGCAGTTTCAAAATTTGAAACTGCGGATTAATTTTATTCTCACATAATAAGAGTAACCTGCTTATGTGTAAAAGCATCGTACTTTAAGTCTTTACCGACCAAGCTAAAATATCCCCATAAATTAAACTCTTTTTAGTATATCATCATGTTGGTTTTCATATTATTATAACAAAATAATATTTTCATAAAAGCAATCCTAATCAGATAAAATACTAATTAAAAAAGAGGTGGTTTACCTACAAGGATAAACTACCTCCTTTGATTAATCAGCCATATCTCTGCACAAGTGATTTTGTACTTAGCAAAGATATTATGATTTAGAATGGTAAATCATCGTCTTCACCATTTATTTCAGAGTCTTCAGATATGGTTCCGCCTAAATTAGAAGTTGAAACTCCGGATTCTTGAAAACCTGCGCTTGTTTGTCGGGACATTTCGTTAGATTGGCTCTGTGCAGAATTATTATCTACTTGCATTCCACCCTGTGGAACAGTGTCATTATTTCTACCAAACGGTGGGTACGGGCTGCTCTGATTTGCTCCGTTGATGTTAGAAACAAATGCTCCTATACTTCTGCAACGGCAATCAGTATACCATCTTCCCATATACTCCCTTGATTCTATATCAAAGGTAACTTGAATAGTGTCCCCAAGTCTTATGGATTTCAATGTCGAAAGAATATCTTCTCCCCATGTAGAGAAAGATATACTTCTCGGATATTGGGTGTCAATTGTGTCAATAACAAATCCTCCTCTCACCCAAGGGCCTCTTTGAGACTCACCTCTTTGTTCAGGAAGTATTTGTCTTAATTTTCCTATTATTTCCATTATATATCAGTGTTGTTTTATTTATCTGTTATTCATTTTTTCAGCAAAAGCTTTCTCTTTTTCCGTCATACGTTTTGCGGCTTCGCTGTTAGGCTTAAGCCATTTATCCAACCAGTCAAAGAAATTCCTCTGCCAAAGAATTCCGTTTTGAGGACGCAATACCCAATGTGTTTCATCAGGGAAGTAAAGATAACGTGCAGGAATATCAAGATTAACTGCAGCGTTATAAGCAGCCATTCCCTGCGAAGCAACTATACGGAAATCAAACTCAGAGTGGATAACAAGCAAAGGAGTGTTCCACTTGGTAACAAACAAATGCGGAGAATTAGAGTATGATTTTTGAACTTTAGGGTCTTTGCTCCAATAAGGTCCGCCTAAATCCCAATTAACAAACCACATTTCTTCGGTTTCAAGATACTGTTGCTCAAGGTTAAACATTCCGTTGTGAGCAATGAAAGCCTTAAACCTGTTTTCATGATGACCGGCAAGCCAATATACAGAGAAACCTCCGAAAGATGCACCCACTGCACCGCGATGTGCTTTATCAACATAAGGTTCCTTGCTTATCTCATCTATTGCCGTAAGATAATCTCTCATACATTGTCCGCCATAATCTCCGCTTATTTGCTCATTCCATTCTTGCCCAAATCCAGGTAAGCCTCTTCTGTTAGGCGCAACAACGATATATCCGTTGGAAGCCATGATAGAGAAATTCCATCTGTAGGACCAGAACTGGGATACTGTGCTTTGAGGACCGCCCTCACAATAAAGTAAAGTCGGATATTGTTTTGTGGAGTCAAAATCCGGAGGATAAATCACCCAAGTGTAAAGGTCTTTTCCGTCTGTTGCCTTTAGTTTTCTCTCTTCTATCTTTCCCCACTTTATTTTAGCCATAAGTTCATCGTTTACTGAAGATATTTTTTCTTCTTTTCCGCTTTTTTCATCTACAGACCAAATTTCAACAGGGTGAAGCATTGACATCTGAGTTGCAATCAAACAATCCTTTGCAAGATTTATTCCCGTATAATCAGCATTCTCTTTTGTCAATTGTTTTATGCTTTTATCCGCAATATTCATTTTGTAAATATTATCCCTACCATGATAATCTGAGATAAAATACATGGATTTGCTGTCAGCAGCAAAAACTATTGAGTTAGCATTTTGGTCAAAGTCTTTTGTCATATAATCAATCTCTCCCGTAGAAAGGTTACACAAGATTAGACGTATTTTATCTGCCTCATAGCCGTCGCGTTCCATACTTTCCCATGCAAGATATTTTCCGTCAAGAGAAAAAACCGGGTTCTGGTCATAGCCCATCATTCCCTCGGAAAGATTTTTTACTTCCTTGGATTCAATATCGTAAAGAAAGATGTCACTGTTGGTTGAGTACGCATAATCTTTTCCTGTCTTCTTTCTGCAAGTGTAGGCTATCTTCTTGCTATCCGGAGAAAAAGAAAGTTGTTCCATTCCTCCCCAAGGGCGCATAGGAGACTCGTATTCAGTTCCTGCCAAAAGATTTGTTCCCTCTGCAACTTTCTTTCCGTCAAATTCTGCAACGAAAGGCTGAGGTACATTATCAACCCAATTATCCCAATGTCTGTACATGAGATCATCATTGACTCTTCCTGTGGTTTTTGCCAAGCCTTCTTTAAGATAAGCATATTTGTCTTGCTTTTCAATTCCCCGTACGTAGAGAATCTTTGTTCCGTCAGGAGAATAAGCAAAACCTTCCAAATCTCCTTCCTTGAAATCCGAAATCTTGGTTCTGTCTGTTCCGTCAAGGTTCATCTGATAGATGTTCACGCCTTGCTCATCTGCATAAATAAAACCTATCTTGTCACCTTTCGGATTAAAAATAACATTGAATTCCGAATTTTTTGTTTCGGTTAAGCGTTTTACATTCTTACCGTCCTTATCCATAATGTAGACTTCGGCATTTCCTTTGTTTTGTTCAACGCTGTAATAGGTAACTGTATAAAGTACCTTTTCACCGTCAGGAGAAACGGAAACATCACCTACTCTTCCGAATGCCCAAAGTGCTTCAGGCGAAAGCACACCGTCCTTTACCTCTACTTGAGGTTGCTCTATTACATCTTTGTCTTTTGTTTTTTGTTGGCAGGAAACGAATATTAATGCCAAACAAAAAACCGTCATAATTATTTTTCTGTTCATGATAATATGTGTTTTTTTATACTATTCTTAATTTTGTTGCAAATTTATAGTTTTTTGGCAAAAGGAAAAAATAAAGCGCCGCTATATTTCAAAATAATAGAACTTTTTTATGTATTTTGACAAAAAGTTTTTATCCAATTGGTCCGATGCTTCATATATTTCTTTTATCTGACCGTCTTTGTAAAGAATATTAATCTTCCTGTCGTCAAAACTATATGCTCTGTTGTGCAATTCATTGCTTGAAGAAAAATAGTCTTCCGTCTCTTTCATAGTAAATTTTCCGCCATATCTCTTCTGCAAATTAAATCTCTTCTGCTCCAATTCATCTTCGGAGAATTTTTCTGACCTAATCGTCAGATGACCTAAATCTCTGCAGACAAGTTTCTTTGATAATAAGGAGAGGATACTGTCTTCGTGAAGAGTCCAAGTTTTTATTGACGACCAAATGTCTGTATCGTCTAAAAGGAGATAGTGTTCCAAGGCTTGCTTATCTTCAATAGAGGCAGTGCCTTTTTCCAAGAAATAGACTAAGTGGGGAGTTATTGGATATTTTTCCGTAAAAAGTTTTTTGTTTTCGGACAAAAATTTAGCTCTCTTCAAGATATTGTGCAACAAACAATCGGCTCCGACAACTGTTTTGTGCATATATACCTGCCAATACATTAAACGACGGGATATGATAAATTTTTCTATGGAGTAAATACCTTTTTCATCTATTACAAGTTCATCATTGTGAACCGAAAACATCTTTAATATTCTCTCAGTACCGATTACTCCCTCGCTTACGCCGGTAAAAAAACTGTCCCTAGTAAGATAATCCAACCTGTCTGTATCTACCTGCGAGGAAACCAACTCATGAAGAAAGCGTTTTTTATATCTGTCTGCAAAAATATCCAAAACAATATCATCAACCCCCAAATCTTTCATAAATTGCAAGGACAAATCTTCGTGAGAGCAGGAAAAGAAAAAAGTTTCCAAACAATGAGAGAACGGAGCGTGACCTACATCATGAAGCAATATTGCTTGCAGGGAGGCAGAATACTCTTTCTCACTTATATCTTCTCCTTTCCCTCTGAGAACATCTAAAGCTTGACTCATAAGATACATAGCCCCGACAGAATGAGAAAAACGGGTATGCTCAGCTCCCGGATATACAAGATTGCTTAATCCTAACTGCTTAATCCTACGCAGACGCTGAACACAGGGACTTTGAATCAAATCATATAACTCTGACTTGGGAATGTTTATAAAACCGTATACAGGGTCATTGATTATCTTATGTTTGTTGGCAGTCATAAAAATCTTGCGTCAAAAGGATAAAATCAGAACCTGTATTTAAAAATAAAAGAAATATTGTTAATAAACTTTCTTTCGGGAGTCAGTCTGAACTGCGGAATCCAATCAACTGCAAGACTGAAAGCAGAATAAGGAATAAAGTATTCTGCACCGAGAACACCGTCAAAGTTTAATCCCAATTCATTATCGTAATCTCCGACACTTGCACCGTAACCGTAATAAAAGTCAAAGTGAGTTAAAAATTCCGTTTTCCACTGATAGAGGAAAGTAAGTTCCAAATTGTTGTTATCAAAGTAAGTTCCGATAAATTCCATATTGGTATTGGGATTATACTTCTTTACATCCAAAGAATATCCTGTACTTTCACCCAAACCCAATCTTGCTCCTATGCCCCACTGTTGGGCATTTGCCACACCCAAAACAAAACAGCATAAGATAACAAAGGTAAAGATTGATTTTTTCATTTTGATTTATTTGTTTTTCTTATTAAAAACACACCTGTCAATATACATTGCAAAAGTACAACAAAAAATTATAACAACAAATATATTTTACTTGCTATGGTAATTAAAAACTTTATGAAGTGGAAAAAAAATGTTACTTTTGCAAAGTCTAAACACAAAAGGAATAAAAAATAAAACAAACAGAAATATTATGGGAAAAAGAATAACGGATAAAGTAACTTGGGTCGGAAAAGTTGATTGGGAACTGACGACCTTTCACGGAGAAGAACTTTCAACTCACAGAGGTTCTTCCTATAATTCTTATTTGATAAGAGACAAAAAAACAGTCCTTATAGACACTTGCTGGTTGCCTTACGACAAAGAATTTGTCAGCAATTTAAAAAAAGAAATCGATTTGAGCAAGATTGATTACATAGTAATGAATCACAATGAGATTGACCACAGCGGTGCTTTGGTGGAATTGATGAGAGAAATCCCTGACACACCTATTTATTGCACTGCAAAGGGAGAGTCAATTATCAGAGGCCATTACCACAAAGACTGGAATTTTGTCAATGTTAAAACAGGCGATACCCTGTCTTTAGGTGATACTTCTTTGACTTTCATTGAAGCTACTATGTTGCATTGGCCTGATACTATGTTTACCTATATGTCAGGTGAGAATATATTGTTCTCAAACGACGGTTTCGGTCAGCACTACGCTTCCGAATCACTGTTCAATGATGAATGCGATACAGCGGAAGTTTATTATGAGGCAGAGAAATACTATTGCAATATTCTCAATCCTTTCTCTCCTATGGCGATAAAGAAGATAAAAGAAATTCTTGCCTTAAATCTTCCTTTGGATATGATATGTCCTTCACACGGAATAGTATGGAGAGAGAATCCTGCTCAGATAGTGGAAAAATATCTTCAATGGGCAGATGCTTATCAAGAAAATCAGGTGACTTTAGTCTATGACACAATGTGGCAATCTACCCGTTTGATGGCTCAGGCTATTGCAGAAGGAATAAGAAAAGTAAGTCCTGACACCACAATAAAACTTCTCCATGCAGGCAAAGAAGACAAGAACGATATACTTACTGAAATATTTAAGTCAAAAGCATTTCTTATAGGCTCACCTACTATAAACAACGGTTTCTCTTTTGCAATCGCAGGTCTGTTGGAAATGATAAAAGGCTTGAAATTTAAAAAGAAAAAAGCAAGTGCATTCGGCTCTTACGGATGGAGCGGAGATGCTGTTAAGCAAATAAATGAGCATTTGCAGAAAGCAGGAATAGAAGTAGTCAATGAGGGAATAAGAAAACTATGGGTTCCTGATGAAAATATGCTTGCTGAATGCGTGACATTCGGAGAAGAATTTGCAAAAGCACTTTAAAAAATAAAACTCACAAAACAAACTGAGAAAGAGGTTCGGCAAAGTTTTGCCGAACCTCTTTCTTTTTATCCACAGAAAAGATATATCTCCTAAAGACAATCAAAGCAATATTTATCTTGATATATACAAGACCAATACTGCTATATCCGCAGGTGAGACTCCGCTTATGCGGGAAGCCTGTGCTATGGTCTTAGGCCGTATGGCCGAAAGTTTTTCTCTGGCTTCGGAAGAGAGTGATTGCAAAGCATTATAGTTAAAATCCTCTCTTATCAACAAGTTCTCATATTTGTTAATCCTGTCAACAACCTCTTGTTCCTTAATTATATAGGACTCATATTTTATCTTTATCTCACTGAGGGTTGCAACCTCTTGCTTCAAATAAAGAGGCAGCGCTTTCAATTGGGACTTCAACGAAGGAATTCTTTCCAACAAATCATTAACAGTTACTTGCGGTCTGAGAAGCAGCCTTGCTATTTTGTCCGAATGGGCAATCTCCGGAGTAGAAAGTTCTTTTAATAAAGGGTTTATTTCTTCCGGCTGAACGTTTGTTTTTTTCATATAAGAGACAAACATATCCGTTGCCGAAAGTTTCCGTTCCAACAAAATCATACGTTCTTTCTCAGCAAGACCTATTTGATATGACTTTCCTGTTAAGCGTTCGTCTGCGTTGTCTTGCCGCAAAAGTATTCTGTACTCAGCTCTTGAAGTGAACATTCTATAAGGCTCATTTACACCTTTTGTAACCAAATCGTCAATAAGCACACCTATATAGGCCTCATTTCTTTTCAGCGTAAATTCTTCTTTTCCCCTTATCTTCAGCACTGCATTCACCGAAGCCATTAAGCCTTGGCAGGCAGCCTCTTCATAACCTGTCGTGCCGTTTATCTGCCCTGCGAAATACAAATGCCCGACTTGCTTGGTTTCCAAGGTATGATACAACTGTGTAGGCGGAAAATAATCGTACTCTATCGCATATCCCGGACGGACTATCTTCGCATTCTCAAATCCTTTTATCTTTCTCAAGGCCTTATATTGAATATCCAAAGGAAGAGAGGAAGAAAAACCGTTGATATAATAAAGATTGGTGTGAAGGGATTCGGGTTCTACAAAAAGTTGATGATGATTCTTATCCGAAAATCTTTCTATCTTGTCTTCAATAGAAGGACAATAGCGGGGGCCTTTTCCTTTTATCCTCCCTTGAAACATAGGTGAATCCTTGAATCCCGTTCTCAGAACATCATGTACTTCTTCGCTCGTGTAGGCAAGATAACATGAACGTTGCTTTATTGACTTTCCTCTCCTTGTAAGGTAGGAAAACTGTCCGCATTCTTCATCTCCTTTTTGTTCTGTAAGCACCGAGAAGTCTATGGTTTTACCATCTACCCTCATGGGCGTACCTGTCTTTAATTTATCGGTAACAAAACCTGCCTTTTTCAAGTTTTCCGACAGCAGATATGAGGCTTCTTCTCCCAATCGGCCGCCTCCGTAGTTCACTTTGCCGACATGTATCTTTCCTTCCAAAAAAGTGCCGTTGGTTAAAATGACTGCCTGTGACAAAAAGGTCAATCCCAATTTTGTCTTTACCCCACAGGCTTTGCCTTCTTTGATAAGGACTTCCGTAACCTCATCTTGCCAAAGCGATATGCGGGAATTATTCTCCAATTCCTTTCTCCACGAAAGAGGAAAAGTCACATTGTCTACCTGCGCTCTCGGAGACCACATAGCAGCTCCTTTAGAAGCGTTGAGCATACGGAATTGCAAAGTGTTTCTGTCAGTATTCAGACCCGAAAATCCTCCTAAGGCATCTATCTCTCTAACTATTTGACCTTTGGCTACTCCTCCCATAGCAGGATTACAGGAAAGCGCCGCTATGTTGCAAAGATTCTGTGTTATCAATAAAACTTCTGCGCCCATCTTACCTGCTATGTAAGTTGCCTCACAGCCTGCGTGTCCTCCGCCTACTACTATTATATCATATTTTGCTTCCATTGGAACTGTGTTTTTCCTAATTTCTAAGTGCAAAAATACAAAAAAAAGTGTTCTCAGCAGTTTTCGTTCAATACTCTTTCTATTTTGAAATCCGTTTTCTTCTTAGACCTGCACAGACCAAAGGAAAGAAAACTCATATATCCAATTATGCAAAGCCAAGACAACAAATCCGTCTGAAATATTCCCAAAAGAAATCCGCCGCATCAAATACAAAATCCGCCTCTTCCCGTTTTAATTCTGCCACTTAAAGTTTTATGTACAAAAATAACCCTTTTTCTCAATCAAAATAACCCTTTTTTTAGGTAAAAATAAGGGTTTTTCTGAATAATAAAAACTTAAATGGCAGAATTAAGTTGCTTTGTAGCAGAAATATAGTCTCATAAGGCAAATACTACAAACAGTTACAATATTCTGAAATTTGATTTCCGCTCATTTGCCGACAGATTAAAAGCACAGGAGAAAGCAAGCAAAATTTTAATAAAAAAGGATTTACTACCATTATAATGATATGGTACAGTGATTTAAAGATTTTTTTTCTTAACTTTGCAGGAAAATAATTCAATTATGAGGTTTTATATTGTAGATGCTTTCACTGACAAAGCCTTCGGAGGCAATACTGCAGGCGTTGTATTGATTGAGAACGGAGAGTCTTTTCCCGATGAGATTTTTATGCAGAATTTGGCTGCTGAATTAAGGTATTCTGAGACAGCTTTCATCACTCAAAACAATGAAAGTGAATTTACAACCCGCTATTTCACACCCGAGGGCGAAGTTGATTTGTGCGGACATGCTACAATATCGGCTTTCCATGTTCTTGAAAAGGAAAATTTTATTGAAAAGGGAAAAACATATTTAAATCACACTAAGGCAGGAAATTTAAAAATTATTTTGAATGAGAGTGTCTTTATGCAAATGGCACAGGTCAAAGATTTAGGGACTTTAGAGGAGAAAGCAGAATTGGCAGATTTATATGCCATCATGGGAATTGATTACAAGAAAAAGGATTTTCCTTTTCTGCCGAAAATAATTTCAACAGGGCTTCCCGATATTCTTCTTCCTCTAAGGGGAAGAGAGGAACTCAACCTTATGAAGCCTGACATGAACGCTCTTTCTTCTCTGTCAGGGAAAATGAATGTTGTCGGCGTTCATGCCTTTGCCTTAGACAGTTCGGGCAAATATAGTGCCTTTGTACGTAACTTTGCACCTCTGTACGGTATAAATGAAGAAGCGGCTACAGGAACATCAAACGGCGCTCTGACTTATTGGCTTTATTGCAACGGTTTAATATCCGAAGAAACAGAATGCCTGTTTTTGCAAGGTGAAACCATGAAACGTCCATCAGAAATAAGAACCCGATTGGATATTAAAGAGAATTGCTGCAATATTTGGGTAGGAGGCAAATGTAAGATTTTAGCCTGCGGCAATTTGATTTTGGATTGACATATTTTTTATAAAAGTTATGTTCCGAAATCTTCACTTAAGAAATATAAGAGTGAAAAACAGATAAATAAAATTAAAAAAAGGGATTAGCTTACAATATATTGCAGGAATATAGCAAATACCTACACTCCTGTTTTCTGCTTACGGGAGCATAAGACAAAAAATAAAAGAGTCTTATAATCAACTTGACTACAAGACTCTTCGTTATCTAAATCCCTTTGTGGGAGTAATAGGAGTCGAACCTATGACCCTCTGCTTGTAAGGCAGATGCTCTAAACCAACTGAGCTATACTCCCAAATTCTTTTAAGAACTTACAATTTCGTTTGTTCGTTCGAGAGCAACTTCTCTCACATTTGCTACTCTCTATCTCAGCCACGCCCTCCCTCAATTGCGTTTGCAAAGATACAATGTTTTTTATTACTACCAAAAAAAATCGAAAAAAAATTAAATAAAAAATATTTTAAAACTTTCTTTCTTTAAAGTAATTGATTTATTTTCAGGGTTATAAAATAAAAATAAAACTTTATTTTATTTTTGTTAAAATATCTTAAATTTTATTTAGTTTTCGGGGAATTCCTACTCTCTTTTGTAAAAATGAAACGTTCTCTCCCCGATTAGAATAAGAGACTGTATCATATCAAAACTCGGGTTCAAAATTCTATTTCATTAATTATCAGTTTTATTATACAATAAACAAATACGCTTATCCGTTAAGAAAGAATAAAGTAGTAAGGTCAGAACAAAAAGTATAAGAATATGAACATAGATTTAACAAAATACGGAATAGAGAATACTAAGGAAATTCTCTATAATCCTACCTTAGAAGTCCTTTACAACGAAGAGACGAAACCGGAACTTACCGGCTATGACAAGGGACAAGTAACCGAACTCGGAGCAGTAAATGTTATGACAGGTATTTACACAGGCCGTTCCCCTAAAGATAAATACATAGTAATGGATGAAAATTCTAAAGAAAACGTTTGGTGGAATACTGAAGAATATCCTAATGATAATCATCCTGTCAGCGAAGATGTTTGGCAAAAGTGCAAAAACATTGCGACAAAACAATTAAGCAATAAACGATTGTTTGTTGTTGACGGTTTCTGTGGGGCAAATGAAGATACAAGAATGAAAATCCGTTTTATAATGGAAGTAGCTTGGCAAGCCCATTTTGTTACCAATATGTTTATACGTCCTCAAAATCAATCAGAATTTGAACAAGAACCCGATTTTATTGTTTACACCGCATCCAAAGCTAAAGTAGAAAACTATAAGGAATTAGGTCTAAGAAGCGAAACTGCGGTTATGTTCAACGTTACAAGCCACGAGCAGGTTATATTAAATACATGGTATGGCGGAGAAATGAAAAAAGGTATGTTTTCAATGATGAACTACTATCTTCCTCTAAAAGGAATTGCCTCCATGCACTGCTCCGCCAACGCAGATTTAAACAAAGAAAATACGGCTATATTTTTCGGTCTGTCAGGAACAGGAAAGACTACTCTCTCAACAGACCCTAAGAGACTCTTAATAGGAGATGACGAACACGGATGGGACGACAACGGAGTGTTTAACTTTGAGGGTGGCTGCTATGCAAAAGTTATCAATTTGGATAAAGATGCCGAACCTGATATTTACAATGCTATCCGCCGTGATGCCCTTTTGGAAAACGTAACTGTCGATAAAGATGGAATAATTGACTTTTCCGACAAGTCAGTAACTGAAAACACAAGGGTTTCTTATCCTATTTATCATATCAAAAACATTGTCCGTCCTATTTCACACGCTCCTGCAGCCAAGCAAGTAATATTCCTTTCGGCAGATGCTTTCGGCGTTTTACCGCCTGTAAGTATCCTTGACGAAGAACAAACAAAATACTATTTCCTTTCAGGTTTCACCGCTAAGCTTGCAGGTACTGAGATAGGCATAACTGAACCTGTGCCTACTTTTTCAGCATGTTTCGGTCAAGCATTCTTAGAACTGCATCCTACTAAGTATGCAGAAGAATTGGTAAAACGAATGAAACAGAGCGGAGCAAAAGCTTATCTGGTAAACACAGGCTGGAACGGAACAGGCAAACGTATTTCCATAAAGGACACCCGCGGAATCATAGACGCCATTCTTAACGGCGAAATAGACAAAGCTCCTACGAAAGTTATACCTTATTTCAATTTCTCCGTACCTACTGAACTAAAAGGAGTAGATACAAATATTCTTGACCCAAGGGATACTTACCAAGACAAAACTCTGTGGGAAAGCAAAGCAAAAGACCTTGCCGACCGATTTATAAAGAATTTTGTTAAATACGAAAACAATCCTAAGGGAAAGGAATTAGTGAAAGCAGGTCCCGTTTTGTAGAAATCTGAAAACAAACTGAAATCAAAAGGGAGTTAAACTGCGTTTAATTCCCTTTTTACTTTTTTTCTTCCTTATTTATTAAGACGGCGTAAAAACAAAATTAATATTTGTTCATAGAAGATATATTTTTGCATAAATTAAATTTGAAATCAAAAAAATAATAGCAAATCCCGCTGCCATCTTGAGAAATTATTGTAATTTAGCAATTTCTTTTTAAATCACTAATTGAAATGAAGAACAGAATATATATACTTTCTATTATTTTAACCTTTTTATCCGTCAATATTTTTGCCCAAAACGACAAAGAGGAAGATTATTTTAACTATGAGAGAAACTACAACGACCTTTTGAATTCTTATTACATTCAAACAAATGAAAAACTTCTCAACGAGAAATTTCCTCTGAGCCAATACGCTTCTTCACCTACAGGCTCTGCCTCTTTGGTTAGTGATGACGTTTATCAAAGAAGACTGAAAAGCATTCCTTCTGCAGTGGAATTAACCTACAATCAACAGGTCCGAAATCATATCATCTATTATTTGGATCGAATGAATAAGAGTGTCTCTGTAATGCTCGGTCTAAGCAAATACTATTTCCCTCTGTTCGAAGATATATTGGATTCCTACGGTGTTCCTACTGACTTAAAATATTTAGTTGTCATAGAAAGCGCTTTTAATCCTAAAGCCGTCTCACGGGCAGGCGCAACAGGGCTTTGGCAATTTATGTACAGCACAGGAAGAATGTATTCTCTGAGAGAAAACTCCGTTGTAGACGACCGCAGAGACCCGATAAAAAGTACTGAAGCTGCAGCCAAGTTTTTGAGAGATTTGTACAATATATACAACGATTGGACGCTTGCAATAGCAAGTTACAACTGCGGACCCGGAAATGTAAACAAGGCAATAAAGCGTTCGGGCGGTAAAACTTTTTGGGAAATCTATGATTACCTGCCTCAAGAGACGCGAAACTATGTTCCTGCTTTCATTGCCGCAACTTACGTTATGAACTTCTACAATGAACACGGTATAACCCCTGCTGAACTTTCCCGTCCCTTGGCTCTGATAAATGATACCGTAATAGTAAATAAGGATGTTTACTTCGGACAGATTGCTGAGATGTTAAAGATAAGCGAAGACGAAATTTCCGAACTCAATCCTCAATACAAAATGGCTTATATCCCGGGTTCACAGGACAGATACTCATTAAAATTACCGTTTAAATACATAGACACTTATATAGAGTTAGAGGATACCATATCCAAACATAATTTGGAAAAATACAGAAAAGAATTTATCAAGAACAATAACGGAGATAGCAATATCTATGTTACCAAAACATTTTACCATAAGGTAAAAAACAGAGAGACATGGTCATCTATAGCCCGACGTTACGGCGTAAGCGTTTCTTCTTTGCGCTCTTGGAATAAGAAAATAAAAAGAAACAAACTTTCGGCAGGAACAATGCTGCTCGTAAAACAAAAAGTTGCTGTCGAAAAAGAAAAAATCATTGACAAAGACGAAAGTGAAAATAAATCGTCATTTGAACAGAACGAGATAGTTGAAGCTAACAATTCGGGAAATCAAATAGAGTCTTCTGCAGTCAAAAAAGTCAATAGCGAACGTTCTCACAAAGCAAAACAATCAGCAAAAACTAACACTGCAAAAAAAGATACCCCTAAGCAGCAAAGCAAAGTACACAGTGTAAAAAAAGGAGAAACTCTGTCGTCTATTGCAAAAAAATACGGAACAACTGAACAAAAGATTATGAAGCTTAACAATATGGACAAGAAAAGTGCAAACAAAATAAAGATAGGTCAAAAAATCAAAGTGAAATAAAAAAGTATTCCTTTGAAGAAAGAAAAAAGCGGATAAAAAACAATAAAATGAAAAAATATATAATTATATCTTTTATTCTTTATGTGGCACTACTTTTGATGTTTCCTTTTGTTTGTGTGCTGGGAGCAGAAAAGAATGAAACATCAACGGAAGATCGCCCTGTGATAAGTGTCAATAAAAACTATCATGACTTCGGTCAGATAGCCGAAGGAGGAAACGGCGAAGTCGTTTTTGAGATTGAGAACAAAGGAGGCGGTCTTTTGATAATAGAGAGTGTAAAAACTTCGTGCGGATGTTTGATTGTGGACTACTCTTCACGCGGATTGATGAAAAATGAAAAAGGATATATAAAAGTAAGATATAACACCAACATTGTAGGAGAAATAATGCGCAGCGTAGTTATAAATTCCAACGATGAGAATAATCCGAAAATAGTTCTGAGACTTGTCGGAGAAGTGGTGAAAAGTAAAACAGAATAGTAAAATAATAAAAAACAACAAAGAGATGAAAAAGTTTATTGTAATGATGTTTCTTTCTGTGGCAGTAGTATTCGGAATAAATGCACAGAATAAAAAAGAAGTAAAAAATCCCGGCGGAACTCAAGCCGAGATTACTTTCAGTGAAATGGTTCACGACTACGGTGAAGTTCAGAAAGGCGGAGACGGAATGTGTGAATTTGAGTATAAAAACACGGGAAAAGCGCCTTTGATGCTTACAAACGTAAGAAGTTCTTGCGGATGTACTATTCCGTCATGGTCAAAAGAGCCTTTGATGCCTGGAAAAAGTGCAAAGATAAAAGTGAAGTACAACACCAATAACGTAGGAACTATAAACAAGAGCATAACAGTTGAAAGCAATGCTTCAAACGGAACTGTTGTTCTTAAGATTACGGGAAAAGTAGTAAAATAATAAAAATCTATATGTAATAAAAGGGTACAATGTGCAGTAAATACGTTTATTGTGCGTCGTGCCTTTTAGTTTTAATATAATAAAAACAAAAAAAGATGCCTAAAATATCAAACACAGGAGCAACCTTACAAGCCTCCGCAATCAGAAAACTTGTTCCTTTTGCAGATGCAGCAAAAGAAAAAGGTATAAAAATCTATCATTTAAACATCGGACAGCCTGATATATTGACTGCACCGGAAGGAATTGAAGCTCTAAGAAAAGCAAATATGGATATAGTTGCTTATACGCCAAGCAACGGTAATCTTTCTTACAGAAAGAAACTTTGTGAATACTACAGAAGATATAATATCAATCTTGAGCCTAATGATATTATAGTAACATGTGGCGGAAGTGAGGCTTTGCAGTTTGCTTTCACTGCCTGTGTAAACCCGGGTGAGGAAGTCTTAGTTGCAGAACCTTACTATGCAAACTACAATAGTTTTGCTAAACTTTCGGGTGCTGTCATCAAAACCATACCTTCAACCATTGAAACAGGCTTTGCTTTGCCTCCTATGGAAGAATTTGAGAAAGCCATTACGCCTAAGACAAGAGCTATAATTGTTTGCAATCCTAACAATCCTACGGGTTATCTTTACACAGAAGAAGAGTTGCGTCAGTTAGCTGCAATAGCAAAGAAACATGACTTGTTCTTGTTCGCTGATGAAGTTTACAGAGAGTTCGTTTACGAAGGAAAGAAACATTTCTCTATTATGGAGATAGAAGGAATAGAAGAAAACGCTATTCTTTTGGACTCTGTTTCCAAACGTTATTCTGCTTGCGGTGCAAGAGAAGGAATGATTATAAGCAAGAATAAAGAGGTTATGGCTGCAGCTATGAAGATGGCTCAAGCACGTCTTTGTCCTCCTTATTTCGGTCAAATATTTGCAGAAGCAGCTATTGATACCAACGACCAATATTTCAAAGATGTAAATGCAGAATACGACCACAGAAGAAGAGAATTGGTAAAAGCAATCAACGATATACCGGGTTGTAAATGTCCTAATCCGACAGGAGCATTCTATACTGTAATAGAAATGCCTATAGACGACAGTGACAAGTTCTGCAAATGGTTGCTTACTGATTTCAACCTTAATGGTGAGACAGTGATGCTTGCTCCTGCAACAGGTTTCTATGCAGATCCTGAAAAGGGAAGAAAACAAGCACGTATCACTTATTGCTTAAAGGTTGAAGATTTGTTGGCAGGAATCAACTGTTTGAAAGAAGCATTGAAAGTTTATCCGGGAAGAACAATTTAATTCCTTAATAATAAAAAGTTTTTATTCAACATAGGTTATTATAAGTTAGACTGTGAGCCTGTAATAACCTATGTTTTTTTATCTTTAACGCAACATAAACTTAGGGAAAGCAGGTGAGACAGTTTTTTTTCGTTATTTTGATTTGTCTTTTCGGGGCAAGTGCATCAGCACAAAAGGACTCGGAGTCACAATCCGCCGAAAATGTATCTATGTTCAAAGCCCTTATCTCCGATTATTTTTCTTCCGAACAGCACAGGGAAGAGAAGTTGGAGTGCTATGCAAGATACACTTCACTATTTCTCAAAACCGTTTACGGACAAATAACCGCACCCTTAGGCTATGTTGATTACTACCTCCACAGAAAAAGAATAACACATAAGTTGGAAGAATTATACTCTGAAAACAATCTCGGCAACATAGAAAACATAGGGAAAGATATAATCAACGGACGCATTGACGAAAAGACAATAAAAGAATGCTTAGGCAAAAGCGATTACAGGCGCTGGCTTTACGGAGACACCGACGACCCAATTAACACCGGAGGAGTGCCTGCTGATTATAAACCCGACTTACCAATGTTTGTCCGCCGTTGGTTTTATTCGGGTTTGAGAAATCCAAGATGGAATGCCACCTATATAGATAACTACAGTTCGAATGTAGTAAAGATTGCAACACCTTACGACGACCGCTCCGAAATATCAACAAGTAACTATGGTACAACTGACACACGGTTAGGTACTTGGCTGCGTTGGTACGTTGATGATGAGGGTAAATGGTGGTTCTTCTACGAAACGACAAAACAAAAAAGCGAAGACAAAGGAAAATTATTTTACTTCGGAGCAGTAGGTTTAGGTTCGGCACAAGACGGTGACTCTCTGACGGAAAGAAAACAAAGCCGATTTGAATTTTCTCTTAACCGCACCGTAACAATTGATAAATAAGATTTTGTAAAATTCTATATTACGCAAACAAAACCCCTTTCCTCTGCGAGGAGAAGAAAGTAAAGGAAATTAAAATCAAGTTTTGTTTTCATATTACTAAAACTTAATTTATTCCGCTGTAGTACCGAAGTTTACAAACTAAAAGACGACAAACCTATCCTTTCTCAAAAGTAACTCTCTTTTTATTTTCCTCTCTGTTGTGTATAAAATTCCGATTGCCTTTACAAACATTTTGGAGCAGTGATAAGAGAAAAAATACCTATAACAAAAAAAACAGAAGAGAATTTTTCTGAAAAAAAATAATAATTCCTTGATAATGATCTGATAATTAAACATTCTGTGGCACGGAGTTTTGATACTATATTAAAAAGTGTGTAAGAGAGGTAAATATTCTTTGCAAAGATATACATAAAAATTATAATGTTTAAATATTTTGAGAAAAAAGAATATTATCGTATTTCATTCTTGG
>JAFVAP010000071.1 GCA_017480455.1 Bacteroidales bacterium
CCGCTCTTTTTAGCCCCCCCCGAACAACATTGTAATCATTAGTAAAGTAACCTGAAAGGAACACAAATAACGGCATGTGGAAGGTATAGAAGAAATTGGTTATTGATTCACTAACAACGGAATGGGTTTGATCATAGAGAAAGAAATGTCCAAATACAACGGATAGTATAAGGAAACCTTTCAATGTATCAAATCTGGTATCTCTTTGGGCAGTCATTGTTTGATTAAACTTTTCAAAAATAATATATGTTGGTGTCATCTACAGTTAAAACACCTGACCCTCCAGCCATGTAAGCAACATCTCCTACAATGGTACGAGCCATGTCACTTACATAGACAACAGCCATATTCGCTATTTCTTCGGGGGTAGCCATTCTGCCACTGGGGTTGCCTGGTTTAATGAGATTGTCATTATCTGTCCGTCCCATCATAGCAGTTGCTGTTGGCCCTGGTGCTATCCCATTTAAACTATATCGTAAGGTATTAATGTTTTGGCCAGACCAAGCGTAAAGGCTCGCATTGACCATTTTGACAAGCGATAAGCAGTGTTGGCCGGCCTTAAGGCTGCGGAAGAGCAGATATTGAGAATGTTTCCGTGAATTTGCTTGTCTCTCATATGTTTTCCAACAATTTCTGTCAGGAAGAATGGACCTCGAATATTTGTCTTTATCACATCATCCCACTCCTCAACAGTGGTGTGACACCACCACCCTTCTCCAATGCCAGCATTATTCACCAAAATGTCTATTTTCACAAGTTTATCAACTACTTCATTAAAAGTCTCAGAGAACGAAGAAACATCCATCATATCCATCTTGATACCATATACTCTTCGTTCTGGATATTTTAACTGAAGTTCACTTTGTACTTTTTCCGCTTTCTCTTTGGTTCTTGATGTAAACGCAACATCTGCTCCTGACTTCAGGAATGCCTCTACAATTGCTTTTCCAATTCCGGCAGTGCCGCCTGTTACCAAAGCCTTTCGTCCTATGAGCAGTTCATTTTGGCTGAGGTAGGAGACGTTAGCCTTTACGATTGTACCATAACGTTTTTTGATAAAATTCTTAATTGCCAGTTTTATTGGGTTCGTTTTCATTTTTTCTTGTAACTATTGATTGACCGGCCCTCGTCACAGACGAGAATATTACCGGACAAACAATTTGCTACATCAGTCAACAGAAACGCTCCAACCTCAGCCACTTCCTCTGGCAGATACAATCGTTTTGACCGGTTTATTTCGTAGTGAAGGTTGCCGTTTGTTTCTTCTCCGATTAAATCTGTTAAAGTGGCTCCGGGAGCAAGTCCATACACCCTTATGCCATATTCTATTAAATCATACGCAAGACCTTGGACTAAACTATTAATGGTTGCCTTAGTCAAACCGTATGGGATGTCATCTACAAAAGCACCTCGCTGGGAAGAGATAAAAATAACTTTACCATTGTTTTTTACCCCCCCCCGACAGGTTTCTGTAAATAATTGCGTCAAGAAATAACCACCTTTCAGGTTGGTTGAGAACTGGCTGTCGAACTGGTCAACTGTCACATCAAAGAAACTCTTCTCATGCAAGGAGATTCCTGCATTGTTTACCAGACAATTGAACCCTCCTATCCGTTCATCTGCCAACTTATATTCGTCACGCAGTGCGGATGATTTTGTAACATCCATGCACCAGTATAGGCACCCCAATTCATCTGCTACACTCCTGAGTACTCCTCTGTTACGGCCCGTTATCATAACTTTTGCACCTTCAGCAACAAATTTTTGAGCCATAGCAAGTCCAATTCCTTTAGAACCTCCCGTCACCAGAATTCTTTTTTCTGAAAGTTGTTGGCTTGGTGCTATGGTCACAATATTGGCCGTAGTATAAACAACAGGTTGCCCAGTCAAGACATACTTTACGCCCCGTTTGATGTATTGCTTCAACGACATAATATTTATTTTTTTAATTTACTTCGCACAAAACTAATAGCAAGATTTCTCTCACCTTTAGTGATTCCAAGGAAATAGACAGATACTCCAACAGAAACAACAGATACAAACGAAGTGAGCAGGAATTCTACCCATCCTTCAGCGAGGAAATGATGAACTGCCAAAGGAGTAACTACTGAAGCGCATATTACAATCGCAACGGGATATAACACTAGTTGCACATACATCTTTGGTTTGAGACCTACTTGGTAGTTCATTATAAAAATCTTCATTACATATCCGATGATACTCGCAGCCAAATAGCAGAGAAATACCGTTTCTGGAATCCGTGTGTTCTTTATTGTGAAGTAGGTGATGAACATGAAACCATACATTAATACGGCTAAAGTACCATGGTAAATTGCTAGTTTTCCCGAAGCAAGATTTGCGGTGAACATTGGATTAACAAATGCATCCAACAAAACACTCATCAGTATTATTCGAACAAAATTCACAGTATGTGCAGGGACTGTTCCCAACCAAAGAGTCAGAAGAAAATCTGTTTCCAAAAGGATAGGAAGCGAAATAATGAATAGCATGTAAAAACACAACCTTGAACTGGCTATAATCAAAGTGTACATCCTATCCATCTCCTTAATGGCATAACTCTTTAATATCTGCGGATTAATGGCTGTCTGCACGTTATTGGCGAGTTGCTGTACGACTCCCTGCACCTGAACGGCAATGCCGCGGGCGGCATTCACCGCAGGTCCACAGAAAGCATTCAACATCAAGTTAATTCCTTGGGTATAGAACATGCTGGAGAAGTTCCCAACTATAGCCCAGCCTATAAACTTAAGGATTTCTCGGAAAGTATTCCAACTCCAGTATAACAAGAACTTGACCTCTTCAAACTTACGATGACAGTAAATAAAGTTCACCGCAACATTAAACAATGTTACCAGAAGGACGAGTAGCGCATAGAATATCAACTGATCGAAAGGAGCCACCCTCAACAAGAAAACTATGATTAATTTCAGAACAACATCGATGATCTGAATGATGGCATAGATATTTATCTTTTCGTGCGCTATGATAGCGGAGTTGTATGGAACATTGATGGTTGAAAAGAATGCAGAGATGATAGTAAACTGGTATAACCATTCTGCCGCCACTTCACGACCTTCTGGCACAACCAACTTATTGTGCAAATACCACAAACCAACTGTTTCGCCAAGAGCCACGATGAACAGACCGACAAAGAAATGCAGCAGAAGCGCCATATTGAAAATCTGACGCGTATCATGTGCATTTCCCTTGGCGAGCGATACGGTAATGAAGCGTGATGTGGTATTGACTAAGGCTGCGTTGAGGACGGTGAAGAGAGAAATGATGCCCCCTATGACATTATAAAGGCCAAAATCCTCAACACCGAGTACTTGTAGTATTACGCGCGAGGTGTAGAATCCCACCAGCATGGAAAAGGCCATACGGATGTACATATACACCGTATTCTTCGCTACACGCTTATTGTCTTGGTTTACACTCACTACTAAGTATTGTTTTATTCAACTTATTATTTGAAAGCATTCAACACTTTGACCACCTCTTCTGCTTCCGCAGCAGAAATTACTTGATTCATCGGGATACTCAATTCTTGCGCATGAATACTTTCCGTAATAGGATAACTGCGGCTATTCCACTCCTTATAGCACTCCTGCTTGTGGGGAGGAATTGGATAATGAATCAGTGTCTGAATACAATTCTCTTTCAGATACTCCTGCAACTCATCACGACGCTCGCACAGTATCGGGAACTGATGATAGACATTGTTTTCGTCTGCAATTCGTTTGGGTAGCGTTATGAGCGGATTGGTGATATGCTCATAGTAATACGCGGCCAGTTCCTGACGTTTCTTGTTGTCTTCATCCAGATACTTCAACTTCATGTCCAACACCGCTGCATCTAGCTCAGACATACGGCTGTTCATTCCCACATACTTGAACACATACTTTTTCTGACTGCCATAGTTAGCCAAAGCGCGAATCACCTCTGCCAGTTGCGCATCATTGGTGGTTACGACACCTGCATCACCAAAAGCCCCAAGGTTCTTGCCAGGATAGAACGAGTGAGCAGCCGCATCGCCAAGTGCGCCAGTCTTTACGCCTTTCCATGCGCAACCATGACTCTGAGCGCAGTCTTCCATTAGTTTGAGGTTGTGTTTCTTGCAAATCTCACCCAATTTGTCATTGTATGCCACACGACCATAAAGGTGTACAATCATCACTCCCTTTGTCTTAGGTGTAATAGCCTCTTCTATCTTGTCAATGTCAATCTCCAGATTTTCCCAAGTAGGTTCTACCAGAACTGGGACCAAATTGTTGCGTGTAATGGCAATGATTGTGGCAATATAGGTGTTGGCAGGAACGATGATTTCGTCACCATCTTTCATAATGCCCAGTTCCTTATAACCTCGCATCAGCAGATATAGAGCATCCAATCCGTTGGCGACAGCAATGCAGTGCTCTGTGCCTATATACTTGGTATAATTTGACTCAAATTGTTTATTCTCATTACCTTGTAGAAACCATCCAGAATCAATTACACGATTAACTACCTCTTTGTATTCATCACCGTGTATCTCTGTGATGGCCTTTAGGTCTAAAAACTTTACCATATATTTCTATCTTTACTTTCCTCCAAATATTTCAAATAATCATCGTAGTTACGGATATAGTCATTTTCATCATACCCATGACTGGCCAATACTAGGCAAATGCTACCAGAACTGAATCCCTGCTCAGAAGCCCAGATTCCAGGTGGTACGTGAAGTCCCCAGAATGGGCGGTTAAGCAGCACCGTGCGCTTGTTGATGCCATCATCCAGCACCACCTCAAAACTACCACTGGCAGCAATTATGAATTGATGACACTCCTTATGTGCATGTGCTCCACGGTCTTCACCGCCAGGAATATCGTAACTATAGAACACCCGATTGATATTGAATGGCACGTGTACGTTCTCGTACATATAGGTCAGATTGCCTTCTGGGTCGTGCATCTTGTTCAGTTCACACAGCGAACAGTCAAAAACGCTCTTCCCTTCGGTCAACATCTGTCGGTTCATCGGTTCATTCAGTTTTACCGATGTCTTTGCATCCGTCTTTGTTGGAACGTTTGAGGCATCCTTTCTCCAAGACTTATATTCTTCATAGTCCGACACATAGTCGTTCTCATCATAATCAGTGGAAGAAAGCACCAGCGCCAACGAATTAGTAGAGAAGTTGGTCATCGTTCGCCACATACCTTTTGGAACATATAGTCCGAAGTACGACCTGTTCAGGTGAAATGTCTGCGTTTTATAGCCGCTATCTACCACCACATCAAAACTGCCAGAAAGAGCCACAATAAACTCTTCTGTCTCCTTGTAAGCATGACCGCCTCTATCCACGCCTCCCGGCACATCGTAAATCCAATGTACGCGCTTGACCTCAAACGGAATCTGCTTTATCTGCTCAATAATAGACAAATTACCACGTGGGTCTGCGATTTTAGGCAACTGTATAACACAACAATCTTGCATAGTCATATATTACCGCATTTAAACTATATTAATTATAGTATCAAGGAAATTAAGGTTTAAGTAAATGGAATCTTTACATTGCTTATTAACGCTAAACTTATTCCTTTTACATAGGAATATACTTATTCTGAATATTATATAACTATAATATTATCATTTACCCTTGCTTGACTTAATATAAAATTAAATAACTATTTGATGAACAGTAACAATTATTAATAACAATTCAAAATAGTTAAGATGAATAATAAAACTATATTTGTGATACACTAATAAATAACCTCTTGTTCTATTTTTCAAGACCTAATTTAGTAGTTTAGACTTTTTCGAAAAAGGTATCAGGTTTTTCGGGATTGAAAATCTCATTGCAGTACATGACTGTGACAAGGTTCTCTGTATCTGAAAGGTTTATTATGTTATGTGTATAGCCTGGAAGCATGTGAACACATTGTATATTGTCACCAGAGACTTCCCACTCTAAAACTTTTCCTTCATGGTCGTTCAGATTTCTTTGTTGAATTAGTCCATGACCGCTGACAACAATGAAGAACTCCCATTTTGTATTGTGCCAATGCTGTCCTTTTGTTATACCGGGCTTCGAGATATTGACGCTCACCTGTCCGCAATTTACAGATTTTATTAATTCGGTGAACGAGCCACGCTCATCTGTATTCATCTTCAAAGGGAAAGCAATCTTATTCTTTGGCAAATAGGAAAGGAAAGTACTGTAAAGTTTCTTGTCAAAAGAATCGGACGGCATCTCAGGAATAAGCAACGTCTTGGGTTGGTCTGCAAACTTATGCAAAAGCTCTACGATAGTTCCAAGTATTGCCTTGTGCGTAATGGGACAATAACAGTAGTGTCCCTGTTCATTAGGCAGAACATCCAAACCATCAAATTCACAACGGTGTTCCTTACCTTCAAGTGCATACATCATTTCGGTAATGAGGTCATCAATATAAAGTAATTCCAACTCTACATTAGGGTCATTAACATGTATTGGTATATCGTTGGCAATGTTGTTACAAAAAGTAGCTATTGCAGAATTGTAGTTAGGACGGCACCATTTACCAAACAGATTCGGAAAACGATAGATATGCACTTTCGCTCCCGTCTCTTCACTGTATTTTAAAAATAAATCTTCTCCTGCTTTCTTGCTGCGACCATACTCCGAATTTCCAAATCGTCCTGTTAAACTAGCCTGCTGACTACTGGAAAGCATCACAGGACAGGTGTTGCCGTATCTCTTGAGTGTATCAAGTAATGTTGATGAAAATCCAAAATTCCCCTCCATGAACTCTGAGGTCTCTTTTGGTCTGTTCACACCTGCAAGGTTAAATACAAAATCCACTTTTTGACAGTATGTATCAAGTAACGACTTTTCTGTATCAATATCGTACTCATATACCGATTCAATATTAAGATTACGGAATCTTATGTCCTTACCTTCCTTTATATTATTCAGTGTACAGCAAAGGTTTTTACCAACAAATCCCTCGGCACCGGTAACCAATATGTTCATTGACTTTCAGTTTAAGATAAAATCTGTTATTTACTTAACAATATTGGGAATACCATTCAACTCATTCTGAATATATGTGAGTGAGGCAATCTTGGACTTAGTCTCTTCTATATTTAAACGCCTTGTATTGTTACTATTAAATTCTTCAATAGTCGCACGTTTGGCATCACCCTCACGGAAGTACTTGTCATAGTTTAAATCACGGTTGTCTGCCGGAACACGGTAGAAGTTCCCCATATCTTCCGCTCTGGCACACTCCTCCTTTGTAAGCAGTGTCTCATACATCTTCTCTCCGTGACGGATACCGATAACTTTTATTTCTTCTTTATTGCCTCCGAACAACTCACAGACCGCTTCTGCTTGTGTCTGAATAGTGCAAGCAGGAGCTTTCTGAACAAGGATATCTCCGTTTTTACCATTTTCAAAAGCAAAAAGTACCAAATCGACAGCTTCTTCAAGTGACATTATGAAACGTGTCATCTTAGGTTCAGTCAGTGTGATAGGATTTCCTTTTCGGATTTGATCTATCCAAAGAGGAATTACAGAACCTCGGCTACACATAACATTTCCATATCGAGTGCAACATATCTTTGTATCCCCACTATAGCGGCTCTTAGCTACAGCTATCTTCTCCTCTATAGCTTTTGTAACACCCATCGCATTAATGGGGTATGCAGCCTTATCTGTAGACAGACAAATGACGCACTTAACTCCTGCATCAATGGCGGCATCAAGAGTATTATCCGTACCTATCACATTAGTCTTTACGGCTTCCATAGGAAAAAACTCACAACTCGGCACCTGCTTAAGCGCAGCAGCATGAAACACATAGTCCACGCCCTTCATGGCATACTTCAACGTGCTCTTGTTACGTACATCTCCAATATAGAATTTTACCTTATCAGCAACCTCAGGCATACGTGTCTGGAAATCATGACGCATATCATCCTGCTTCTTCTCATCACGACTGAATATACGGATTTCACCAATATCGCTCCGTAGAAAACGGTTCAAAACAGCATTACCAAAACTACCTGTACCTCCGGTTATCAAGAGAACTTTGTCTTTAAATAAACTCATATATCTTCACTTTAAAAAAGATTACCAATAAACAAAAACGATTATCCTTTTCTCCAAACCATTTTATTAACAATTCCCGTATAAGACTGTATAATCTTAACAACCTTTGTAGAAACATTTTCCTCTATATAGTCCGGAACAGGAATACCGTAGTCCCCATTCTGATTCATCATCACGGCAGTATCTACAGCCTGCAACAAAGAGTGGTCATCAATGCCTGCAATGAAAAAACAAGCCTTGTCTATAGCTTCAGGGCGCTCCGTTGATGTGCGGATACAGATGGCAGGGAACGGCTTGCCTATGCTTGTAAAAAAACTGCTCTCTTCCGGCAGTGTTCCTGAATCAGACACCACTGCAAAGGCATTCATCTGAAGACAATTATAATCGTGAAATCCTAACGGCTCATGTTGAATTACCCTTGAATCTAACTTAAAGCCTGAAACTTCGAGGCGTTTGCGACTACGTGGATGGCAACTGTAAAGAATAGGCATATCATACTTTTCTGCCATTTTATTTATCGCCGTAAACAATGACTTGAAGTTCTTCTCAGTGTCAATATTCTCTTCACGATGTGCTGAAAGAAGAATATATCTGCCTTTTTCTAAACCCAAACGTTTGTGAATATCACTGGCTTCAATTTCAGTAAGATTGTTATGCAGTACCTCAGCCATAGGTGAGCCTGTAACATAGGTCCGTTCCTTCGGAAGTCCGCAGTCTGCAAGATATCGGCGCGCATGCTCGCTATAGGCCATGTTTACATCACTGATAATATCCACTATCCTACGGTTTGTCTCCTCAGGAAGACACTCATCCTTGCAACGATTTCCCGCCTCCATGTGAAAAATAGGAATGTGAAGACGCTTAGCCCCAATCACCGACAGACAACTGTTAGTGTCTCCGAGTACCAAAACAGCATCGGGCTTTGTTTCTATCATCACCTTATAACTCTTATCAATGATATTACCCATTGTTGCCCCAAGGTCATCACCTACAGCATCCATATAAATATCGGGATCTGCTAATTTCAAATCCTTGAAAAACACACCGTTGAGATTATAGTCATAGTTCTGACCCGTATGTGCCAACAGACAATCAAAATACTTGCGGCACTTAGTAATAACAGCGACAAGACGTATAATTTCAGGGCGTGTACCAACAATAATCAGCAATTTCAATTTGCCGTTATTCTGAAATCCTTTCATATTATTTTAAGTAAATTCTCAAGTTCAATGGTTTAGAATAAATACAAGAAAATTATAGTCTCTAAAAGTCTACTCTGTTTAGAGTTGCATGCAACAATTGCTTTCTTGCTTTTTTGGTATGGCAAAGCCTGAGGACTTATGCACGCTCATGGAAGTATCTTTGCCTTCCCGAATCTCTTAAGTTCCCAAAATTGCACATCCTTCCCCGACAATCTTTATCTCACTGTCAGAAAACACAATCTTTGGAAACTCGCTCAAATCCCAACTCCCGCAAACGCCTATACCTCCAAATCCCACTGCCTCTCTGACATAGAGAATTTGATTGAAGCGTGATTGGCGGTGCAGAATGGAAATAAAGAAACTTATAATTTCGGGAGTTAAGTCCTTGATTTATTGGTGTTAAGGTGTATAAACAAAAATAAAAGGTTGCTTGAAGCGTAATTGGCGGAGCGGAATGGAAATAAAGAAACTTATAATTTTGGGGATTAAGTCCTTGATTTATTGGTATTAAGGTGTATAAACAAAAATGGAAAGTTGCTTGAAGCTTGATTGACGGTGCGGAATGAAAATAAAGAAACTTATAAGTTCGGGAGTTAATTCCTTGATTTATTGGTATTAAGGGGTGTAAACAAAAAAAAGACAAGACCTTATAAAGTTAAGGTCCTGCCTTTAATGTTTTCACAACGGAATAATCCTTATTGTGAATTGCTCAATTTTGTTTTGCAAAAGTACTCAAAAGATTTGAATACTCATCACAAAAAATAAAAAAATTGTTCTTTCGGGAAAAAAAGACTTAATCTAAAATCTGTTTTGTGTGTTCTTTTGTCTTTACTTTGCCTATTGCATCAATGATGGTGCCTTCTTCATCTATGACGTAGGTTGTTCTTATTGTTCCCACGGAGACTTTTCCGTACATTTTCTTTTCTCCCCATGCTTGGTAGGCTTGAAGAATGACTGTGTCGGTGTCTGAAATCAAATGAAAAGGTAATTGATATTTTTCTATAAATCTGCGGTGTGAGGCTTCACTGTCCTTGCTTACGCCCAAGACTTCATAACCTAAGGCAAGAAATCTTTGATAGTTGTCTCTCAAATCACAAGCCTCGGCAGTACAACCCGGAGTAGAGTCTTTGGGATAAAAATAAAGCACAAGTTTTTTGCCTTTGAAATCCGTAAGTTTTATAATGTTGCCGTTTTCGTCTTTACCTTCAAAATAAGGTGCTTTGCTTCCTGTTTCTAACATATTGTTACGTTGTTTTATTTGTTTGTAATTGCTTTATGAAAATAAAGATTATGGTTTATAAATCAATGCTTTAGTAAAATATTCCGTTGAAAAAGAGGACTTATTGTTTTATCTCCGTTGCCTGTCGTATAGCATTGCCGAGCATAAAAAAAGAAAGGACGAGAATCATTATGGCAAGTCCGGGAATTATAGCCATATAGGCAGCGTCCAAGATTATATATCCGTAGTTTTCTTTTATCATACTGCCCCACGAAGGCATGGGAGGTTGCACTCCTAAGCCTAAAAAACTCAGTCCTGCTTCCTGTAAGATAGCCGTTGCAAAGTTTGAAGTTATTATCACCGTGAGAGCGTTCACTACGTTGGGCAAAATGTGTTTTATTATTATTCTTGCGTTTGAAAATCCTAAGACTTTGCCTGCAAGAACGAACTCTTTTTCTTTGAGACTCAGCACTTGCCCCCTTACCATTCGGGCAATATCGACCCACATGGTAAGTCCCACGGCGACGAATATTTGCCAAAATCCTTTGCCCAAAGCAAATGTTATGGCTATGACAAGAAGTATTGTAGGGACAGACCAAACCACATTGATAAACCACATAATCACTGCGTCAATCTTTCCTTGGAAATATCCTGCCAAAGCACCCAAGGTTATACCTATAACTATGGCTATGATTATGGCAATGAAACCTACGGAGACAGAAACTCTTGTGCCTATGATTAACTGAGAGAGCAGACAGCGTCCGTATCTGTCAGTACCCAAAGGATAAGTCCTTGTCTTAATTCGGTATTCAGTGTTTTTGTCTAAATATTTGATTTCTCCGCCGTTAGGATTGTCTCCCGTGAAAATTTCATATTCCAATCCCTTTTCAGTATTGCGGTGGGAGTATATAGGAATATTAGTCGTGGAAGATACTTTGCCGAAGAGCATTGTTTTAAAAATGTTTTGCTTTACTGCTTCTCTGTCGCTTATCTGAAGCATATCAACTTTGAAACCCGGTTTTTTAACCGCTATTTCCAAATGTTGTTCATTGGCAAAAGGAGTTTTGTCGGGCGAGAGCCAATAGCCGAGTATGGCTACGAGGATAAAGAACACTATAACCGCCGACGAGACTATTGCAACTGGATTTCTTAGCAACCTTTGCAATACTATTCTGTCGGGGTTAAGCGAAGAGACTTTGTCGATTTGCTTTTCTTTTTTTCTTCTTCTCTCAGAGAAGCCCAAGTTCAAGTTTAGCTTCATCGCTTAGTTTTCTTATATCCCATTCGGGTTCAAAAACCAATTTTACCTGCAAGTTTTTTACTCCCTCTACTTGCTTTACCTTTTCTTCAACTTCGACAACAAGATGTTCTGCTTCGGGACAGTTAGGCGCAGTCAAGGTCATCTCTATCAAGACAAAGTAATCCTTGTCTATATCTATCTTGTAAATCAAGCCCATGTCCCATATATTGACAGGAATTTCAGGGTCAAATATCGTTTTCAGTTCCTGAATGATGCGGTCTTTTAGTATTTCTTTTTCGTCCATTGAAAACAGGGTATTAATTGTTATTTTTCTGCAAGGCAAAAGCCATTGCATAGAGTTTAATCTGTTTTATCATTGCGTTGAGACCGTTGGAGCGGGTAGGGGAGAGGTGAGAGGTTAGCCCGATAGTGTCAATGAAGTTAATGTCAGCATTTTGCACATCTTCGGGTCTTTGACGGTTGAACACCCTTAGCAGCAAGGTTATGATGCCTTTGGTAATCACTGCATCGCTGTCTGCTTTTATATCCATTACATCACCGTCCATCTTAGCCGAAACCCAAACTCTGGATTGGCATCCTTTGATAAGGTTGTTTTCGTTCTTGTCTTTTTCTTCTATGACAGGGCAATCTTGTCCTAATTCAATGAGATAGTTGTATTTATCCATCCAATCGTCGAAGGCTGAAAACTCTTCGATGATTTCTTGTTCTGTTTCCTTGATAGTCATTTTCCGTTTTTAGGTTTAGTTACCTCAATATAACGTTAATTCTTTCTTAAAATTTTACGTAGGACTGCTAAAATAAATCAAATAAAAAAAGATATAAAAAAATGAAGTCAAATTCCGTTGCAGCGAAATCAAGTTTCGTGATTTTAAAACTTCGTTTCAGAAAAATAAAATCAAGTTTCAGCGTTCTGAAACTTGATTTTATTTTTGTAAATATAAGACATTGATTTACAATTATAAAGAAAGTGTTTTTTTTGTCCTTAATCAAATAGAAGAGGAAGCTCTTTTTGTGCTTTCATATAGTCTTCGGGTATTCCTATATCGATGAAATAATCGTCATAGACAAAGCCGTAAATATCCTTACGCTTTTCCAAAACCTCTTTTTCAAAAGAAAATTTCTCAGGGAAAGCATCTAAATTAAGTTTTTCTTTGTTTACTATGTAGACTCCGCAGTTTATAAGCCCTTCGGAACAAAACTTTTTTTCCTCAAAGTTGATGATTTTGTTTTCTTTGTTAATGGTGACGTTGCCGTAGCGTGAAAAATCTTTCATGGGTTTAAGTCCCAAGACTGCAGATGCTTTGCAGGAATTGTATTTTCTTTCTAAGTCCCTAATATCAAGAAGAAAGAGTGAATCGCCGTTGATAATCAATACTTCATTGTCAGAACTTGCAGTCAAAGAATATTTTATGGCTCCTCCCGTTCCCAAAGGTTCGGGTTCGGTTTTGTATTCCATGCTGAAAGGAAAATCTTTCCTTATGCCGTCGCACCATTTGGTTATGCTCTCTGCTTTATAGCCCAAAGAGAAAATAACTTTGCTCACTCCGTATCTTTCCAACAGTCTGAGCCAATAGTAAAGGAAGGGCTTGCCTTCTACTTCTGCCATACACTTAGGCCTGTCGCTGACAACACTTCTCAGTCTTGTTCCCAAACCTCCTGCAAGAATGATTGCTTCCATGCTTTTTTATTAGGCTGATATGAAATTAATAGATAGTCCAACCGTGAGTGCCGTCGTCCGTAAAGTGGAAAGGTAAGGTCCTACCCTGCATTGAGTCAAGCACTTTCATCAGTTGATATTTGTTTTCGGGCTTGGTTATGAGCGTAATGAAACCTCCTCCGCCTGCTCCCGAGACTTTTGCTGCCAAGGCTCCGTTGGCGTAGGCCGCAGAGACTATTTCGTCTATCATAGTGTTGGAAATGCTGTCTGCCAATTTCTTCTTGTCTTCCCAACCCTGCCTCATAATCTCGGCAAAGCCCGTAATGTTTCCCGTAAGGATACATTGCTTCATATCTTTTGCACTTTGCTTTATCTTATGCAGTGATTCTATGGTGCGTGTGTTTCCTTTACGGGTGTTGTTTTTTTGTTCGTCGATTATCTGAGCGGAAGAGCGTGAAGCACCTGTATAATACAATAGCATGGAACTTTCCAACTCGTCCTTTATCCATTGTTTTATCTTCAGAGGGTTTACTATCACCATGTCATTGGTAAGAAACTCCATGTAGTTAAAGCCTCCGAAAGCAGCAGCATATTGATCTTGTTTTCCGCCTGCAAGACCCAAGTCTATGCGTTCTATTTCGTAGGCAAGGCGTGCTGTTTCGTAATCTCCGATAGGGAGTTTCAGCCACTCGGTGAAAGCTTTCAGAATGCAGACAACCATTGTCGAAGAAGAGCCTAAGCCACTCCCTGCAGGGGCATCGGAATAGGTTGTCATCTTAAAAGAAAGTGCCGGCAGTCCGAAGTCTTTTACTATCCTGTTATAAACACCCTTGCCGAGGGAAAGAACTCCGTTTATCGGCAATTCTTTTTCTGAGGGGAGAATTTCCCTTTGCGCAACATCGGGAGCAAAAAACTCTATTTTGTTATCAGATGTTACCTCTATGGTACAATAAGCATAGAGATTGATTGTTGCATTCAAGACAAGCCCTCCGTACATGTCGCTGTAGGGAGAAACATCCGTTCCTCCTCCTGCAAGACCTAATCGCAGAGGTGCTTTGCTTCTGATGATGTAATTGCCTTCTTTTGTCATCTTCTTTTAGTTTTGTTGTCTTGTTATAAGGAAAGCAAGATAAGGATTTGAGCAGAGAATATTCTTAAAAACATAGTCAAAGGATAGACTGTAGCATAAGCAACGGCAGGTTGGTCAGATTCGGAATTTTCATTTGCAAAGGCGAGGGCAGGAGGGTCTGTATGCGCTCCCGCAACCATACCTACAATGGTAAAATAAGGAAGTTTGAATATGGCTCTTGATATGAAAGCAACGATGAAAATAGGTACAACGGTTATAATCAAACCGTAGAGTACCCACCAATAGCCTCCCGATATTATAACATCAACAAAGTTTTCTCCTGCCGTGAGTCCTACGGCTGCAAGGAAGAGAGAAATACCTATATCCCTAATCATCATATTGGCACTCGTCGTTGTGTAAGTTACAACCTTGTAAAGAGGGCCGAAACGTGAGATAAGGATAGCCACAATCAAAGAACCGCCTGCCAAACCTAACTTAACAGGTTGCGGAATGCCCGGAAATTTGAAAGGAATTAAACCTACGATAACTCCGATGAATATTCCCGTGAAGATAGGAATAAGGTTAGGGGCTTCAAGTCTTTTAAGTGAGTTACCCAAAACATTAGCCGCTTTCTGAATGTTTTCTTCGCTGCCTACACCAACAACTCTGTCGCCGAGCTGAACCTGTGTGTCGGCGCTGGCAACAAGTTCCGTTCCTCCGCGTATTATTCTCACGACGGTAACATTATAAAGCGTTCCTATGTGTAACTCTCCCAAGGTGCGGCCTTGAAGTTCTTTCTTTGTTACAACTATACGTTTGGACTCCAATCGGCCGTGGTCTATATCCCATTCAATATCTTCGGTCTTCAAAAGTTCGCCTAAGAGCAATATGACTTCCTGCTCGTGTTCCTTAAGGGTGACCATGCGTACTATGTCATTGATATGGATTACGCTTGATTTGTCGGGACGCTCCAAAGAGCCGTCAGAACGTCTTATTCTCGAAATTACGAAAGGTGTCTTATAGACATTGTGCAGTGCTTCTATGCTTTTTCCGTCTATTCCTGCGTTTGTAACCTTTATTGCCATAGAAGACGGATTGGAGGTAACGGAATTTTGACGTGCTATTTGCTCTTCTTTCTTTACATCTATGCGGAAAATGGCTTTTATAATCATAGGAATGAAGATAATTCCGATAACGGCCAAAGGATATGCAACAGCATAGGCCGAAGACAAAAAGTCGCTTTTCAGACCTGCGTCATTGAGCGTCTGTTGTGCAGCACCGAGAGCAGGAGTGTTGGTTACGGCGCCTGTCATTATGCCCGTCATGGTCGCTAAGTCGGTGTCGGTAACGTAACCTATGATTGCGGCACTCAGACATCCCAAAACCACAATCATAAGGGCTAACATATTCAGTTTGAGTCCTCCTTTGCGAAGAGAGGAGAAGAAACTCGGACCGACCTGTAAGCCTATGGCGTAGACGAAAAGAATAAGCCCGAAGTCTTTTACAAATCCCATTATCTTAGCATCTCCTATGAAACCGAAGTGTGAAAGAATGATACCCGTGAAAAGTATCCACGTGATACCCAAAGAAATTCCCTTGAACTTGAATTTTCCAAGGTAAAGTCCGACAGATATAGTCAGAGCGAGGAGAATAACACTCTGAGCAACGTTTTGTGTAAGGAATACGTTTTTCAACCAATCCATTTGTTATATATTGCTTTATTATATTTATAATTATTTACTTAGAACTCCTATATCGATGCAATCTTTTCCTTCCCAGCCTTGAACAAACTTTTCATTTCCCAATCCTTCAACCAGAATGTTGGTTTCGGACAGACCTTTTTTCAAAAGATAATCCTTAATTATCTCAGCCTGTTTCTGACTTAATTCTTCAATACCCATTTTCTTAAATCCGTTGTTGGTATGTACTTCAACCGTAAGTATAAAAGGCTTATTCTTGAAAGATGAAGCCAAATTAGCAAGTTCTGATTGTCCGTATTTGGTAAGTTCAATAGGGTTTTTGGGATTGAAAAAAGTGTTAAGCGTTATCAAGGTGCTGTTTGCTGCCAACTCGTCTATGTAAAAGAGTTCCGTCTCTTTGTTTTGGCTCAACGGAGCGTAGAAATTATTCTTTTGTACTTGGAAAAGAAACTCTCCTTTAGGCTTTATGAAAGCGAAAAATCCCTTGTCATTGGCCAAAATCGTTTTTATATGGGAATAATCCTTAGATGAAAGCAGGTTTATTTTCAGATTGCTGTAGTCGTTATGCGAAGATTTTACTCTGCCGCTTTGAATGTCAAGGTTAGTGTTTCCTTCCAAATAGATATTGTTTTCTTTATCAAAGTTATTATCTTGAGACAGTACAATAAGATTATCTTCCACAAGGACGACATAGTCATTGTCAGCCGTGTTAATATCTTCCCCGAGAAGGATTGGCTCAGACCAAGACGTCCAATCTTTTGTGTCTTCACGGTAAGCAACATATACGTCGGCTTTTCCGAAATTCAAGTTTCTGTCAGAAGAGAAGAACAACATTTTTTTATCCTTTGACAAAACGGGATTGCTTTCTGCAAAGCGTGTATTCACAGGCGGCAGCATTGCAAGAGGCTTTGTCCATTTTCCGTCTTTGAAAACAGAGTAGTAAATATCTTTGTTAGACGAAGAAGGATAAGCATCGTAGCCGTCATATCCCGAAAAAGAAAAAAGAATTGTTTTTTTGTCGTCGGAAATGAAAATATCATCGGCTTCAATATTCAAGTCAGAAATGTTCATGTCCTGTCTTGAAAAGTTTATATCAGAAGGCTCATCGGTGAGAACAAGATTGAGTTCCATATTTTTTGCCTGCGTGAAAGCATTAAGATGAATATCCGAATTGAGATTGAAATTTATTGCTTTGCTTTTAGGTTGTGTCTCGTTCAAAGCATAAAATCTGGAAAACAAAAGTGCAACTTGATGAGCGTTAAGATTACCGAAAAGCGCCTTGTTTTTTTTATAATCTTCCAAAGTCAGATTTTTCTTCTTTAAAAGGGTGTTTATCGCCGTTGCTTTTTTCTCTGCTTCGACTATATAATCCTTTCCGCTTAATTCGGGAAAGGCTTGGGTTATTCTTTCTACGGAAGAAAGTGACAAATCTGAAATATATCTTTTCGCAAAGTTCTTTAAATCGTTGTCATTCTTCTCCAAACTGTCCAAAAGTTGCATTGCGGGAATAGAATAGTGCAGATTGGCTTGCAGTTTCAACCTTTCCGCGACCAAACTGTAGTTTTTGTCTTTCTTATCCGTGGTTCTGAGAAAATACATCATATCCGTAAGCGTGCCTTCATTGACATACTTGTCGTATTGCGCAGCATCACGCTTGTTTTTCGCCATTAGGATATACTCACCGTTAGGAAACTCTTTTATGTATCTTTCGTATGCTTCTACGGTATTTTCTTCCAAGACTTCTTTAAAAACAAGCTTATCCACCTCTTCCATTGCCAATTTCCTGTAATCTTCATTTGAGGTTGATTGTGCAAATTTCCGTAGTTTGTCTGCATCTTGGCTTTTTAGCAAAGACTGTATCATGTGGTCGTTAAGCCATTGGCGGGCTTGGTCACTTTGAATTGCATCGGGATAAAGATTTAAAAATTTCTCATATTCCTCTATGCTTTGACTGTCTTGAACTTTCTCAAAGGCAAGTCTGTCTCTTATTCTTTTGGATTCCTGTTGCAGGGCAGGAAATCGGTCAGTTATGGTTATGTATCTGTTAAGTGCATCAATATTTTGCTGTTTGTAAAGAACGGACAGAGTATTCTGAGCCAGTTCGTCAAGGTTTATCTTGTCGTCTTTTGCAGATGCTGCCTCATTGTAAAGTTCTGCATAGAAAAGAGCGGAAACCAAATCATAGGAAGGATTTTTTCCGTCTTTGTAATAGTAATACAAGTCATAGAGTCTTGCTTTGTTAAGTGTATCTTGATGATACATATTTTCTATATAAAGAAATGCTTTTGAGTATTCACCTTTCCTCATCAGTTTCTCAACATCTTGGTCTTGCGAATACAGAGTTATGCTTGCCGAGACAAGTGTCAGTAATATGTAAAAATATTTAAGTCTCATTTTATTTCAATTCCTTTTTTTGTCAGCCAATCATTAATATTTAGTTCAACGTCGTATTTTCCTTTTTTTAAGTTTAGTGTCATTACTTCTTTCATTGTGTATTCCAATTCATTTTCTTTAGGGTTATTTTTTATTTTTACTGTTTTCAGATTATCTGTTTCAGCATACACAAGCAAGCGTCCGGCATCCGTCCAAAGGTAAATGAACTCACTGTTACCTTGAGTCGGTATCTCGGTTGCTTTGATTATATGTATTTTATATTTTTCTGTCGTTCCGCTTTTTAGATATGTCTTCACGGAAGCATCTTCGCAGAAATTATAGAAACGTTTCTCCTCCTTGTCTTCTATGAACACAAGTATGTTTTCAGGTAAAACCGAGAGGTTGTTAAGATTTATTTCCACATTGTCTTCATTGCCTATGTACAATCCTATATCTATTGAGGCAGGATAAGAAGGAAAAACATTGACAGAATATTCGTTTTCTGCGTCTTTAAGATAAATCTCCGGCATATTTTCGTTGTTGCCGAACATTTTGTGACAATCATATTCATCAAATCCGAATTCGGATTTGTCTTCCATACCTAAGAGAGCGTATTGATAGGTTTTGTTCTTAGAAACCGAAAGATTAAGATAGTTATGGTTGGTTTGGATTTTCTCTTCGTAAAGAGGAATGTATTGTTGTGAACGTTTGAAAAGAATATCTGTAGGATATGAGAACGCTTCAACAAAAAACGACTCAAGGGAAGGAATAGCTATCTCTTCCTTACTGTCTACTATCAAAGGGTTATAAACTCTGTTTTCCCTGTCAAAAAGCATTATGACATTACCTTGAATTTTCCCGTCAAGTTCTTCAAATAATTTCTTGCTGCTAAGAGGAGCCGTGTAAGGATTACCAACTAAGTTCCACTTGTCATCAGGAGTTGATTTCAAACTTACGGGAACACTGCTTGCGCAAAGCAAACCTTCGTACTTTGCATTCAAAGGTTCGTGAGTGTAAACCGCATATCCCTTTCCCGGAATCAAAGCAAACTTAGGGTCTGTTATGTAATCGCTCCAGTAATCGTCTAATTTGCTTTTCACACCTGTGTTATACTGCATGAACCAAGCTTCATTCCTGTCGTTCTTCATTGAAAACATGGCGGCATGTGCTTGATTGACAGGTGAGGAAATGTAGTTCCATCTCTCGGGAAGCAGATATTGGTAAACGGTGAAAAAGGATTTTTGGTTGTAAAAAATATCTGAGGCAACGTAAAAAATCTTATTGTTGTTTATGACTATGTTTGCGCTGTCTTCAAGTATGAGTGCCGAGCATACTACGTCCACATCAACTTCCGCTCTTACGTTTTTGGCTATCAAAACGAAGTCTTCCATTGTAGGAGCGTCGTTGTCTTTCCAGTTTTTATCGTTTGACCAAAGTCCTGACTCAGTCATAATCTTAACTCTCGGCAATCCGAAGTAGGCTCTGTCAATAAGGAACTCTTTAGCCGAAGAAAGCTCAATCTCCAATGCGTCAGCACCCTCGGGAGATTTCAAAGGAACGCAGTAATACGAAGACTTCAAAGTATCATTCATAGAAAACAATTCCTTATTCTCCCTTAGCCAAGTATATTTTACAAAAACCCTTGCATCCAAATCGTCATTCACGTAAAAGGAATATTGATAGTCTACCTTGGAAAAAACAGGTATATGATAGTTATAACGTTTGCTTTCCTTGGAAGAAAGAGGTATGAAGTTTTTGTTGAAGTCTTTGTGTTTGGAACAAGAGCCTTCCAAAGCCAAACGTATGACTTGCTGTTTGAGTTTCGGAGTTGAGATTTCCAAAAAAGCCTTATGTCTTCCCTCATTCTTAGGAGCGTAGTTTACAAAGATGTATTTACCTCCCGTTTGATTTTCTTTTACCGACTGTTTTGAAACACTGAATTCTCCGGAGTTTTCTCCCGTTATTCTGAGAGTAATACTGTCTCTTATCCTTTCGCCTTCTATTCTTATGCGGCGTGTTTCAGGGTAGATATAAGGAAGTGCAATGTTGTTGAAAACAATTTTACCCTCATCGGAGTTTACATTCTCTTCGTTGATAAAAACTCTGACTTCGGCCTCTAAGCCGTTGTATTTGTCATAGTCTGATTTTATGACAATGTTTCTAAATAATATTTGGGGGTCATTGCTTTTGTTCCCCTTTGTTTCTATGAGCCAACAAACTTGAATAAAATCTCTGTCTTCGCATTCTTTAGGAAGTCTTATTTCGGAAAAGTTCTGACGGTATCTTTTGTTTTGGCAGTAGTATACAATGCTTTTATTGTTTTGGTCTTTTACGTCATTCCATTGCTCTTGTTCCGAAAGTCTGTATTGCAAACGTGCAGTCCAAAGTGCTTTTACTTTGTTCACCGAGGCATTTTGCCAAGAAATTCTGATGTTTTCCTGTTCCTTTGTGTTGAGATTGACAATAAGTCTTCCCGTACTTTGAGCGTCTTTGTCAGAAAGAAAATATATTGCATTTTTTGTTTCGGAAAAGTTTCTCTTGTCAAAATTCCGTACTTCGAAAGAATTTTCCTTTAAATTATGAATAACATTCTGGGCAATAAGACCCTGAATGCTACCCATAATAAATAATAATATGTATATTGTATTCCTTAATAACTCCATTCTGATTTAATCTTATAGTTTTTTATGTTGTAAACAGTCGTCCGTTCGTTTTGCCAACCGGGGTAATTCCCCTTATGCTTGAAATGATAGCGGTTTATCATTTTGTACATATCCTTAATGTTAGGCTCGTTTAATAAGTTGTTGCCCTTAGTTCCCAATGCTTTGACAAAATACATCGTTATATCGTACCCTAACGCAGCATAGATTTTGTCAGGTTCGGTTTTGAAGTGCGTTCTGTACTCTTTGACAAAATCAACGAAATTGGGGTTGCTGTAATCGTTCAAATAAGGAAGTGTAAAGTGGTAGTCCAAACTTTCCAACAAAGAGTAGTCAAGGTTATTGTAATCAAGCCAACCATAAGGTGCGAAGAGAGTGATTTTTTTATTCTTTTGGGAAGAAAGGGTCTTTAACAAATTGCTTGCAAACAGTTTGTTGTCATTCTCTGTCTTCCGTGTGACAAGGCTTATTACTATATTGTTTACCCCGGGTTTTATGTAGTTGTTCAGTTTGGAAGAATTTTTCTTGTAATTTATGATAGTCCAAGAAGAAGTGTAGTTGGTGATGTTCTCTTTGTACCAATTAATCAAAGCATTGTTGCCCTGTCCGTCTTCAAAAAGGATTACTGCGTTTGCATCTTTGTGCTTTTCGCTTACGTATTTCATAATGGTTTCGGCAACAGAAATATCGTCGGGTTGGATTTTGAAAACACATTCATTTTTCAAAATCTCATCGCTCGGGCTCATAGGATTGACTACTGCAATTTTGTTTTCCTCAGCGAAAGAAGAAATCAAATCAAATGAATTTTTGAAGACAAGGGGAATAATCAAATCCATATCTTTCATTTCTTTGTAGTTCAATGCTTCGGAAGTCTTTTTTGTGTCGTTCTCACCTACATCGAAGACATACAAAGACACCTTATAGCCTTCTTTTTCAAGCATATTGAGGGCTATTCTCGCACCTTCGTAGAACGAGATATAGGAAAAACACTTGTATTGCTTGCTTTTCTTCTCCTCAATGTTGTATTGGTTGAACGAAAGTTCGTCAATGTTTTCGTAGAACAAAGGCATAAGCATGGCTATTTTGAGTTGCTTTTTATTTTGAGCGGAAAGACTTTCCGTTTTCAATAAAAAGCAACCCGAAAGCACTGAAACCAAGATGATGAATAATATTTTTATCTTCCCCTTCACTTCGTTTGCCTGCTTTATTCCCACTCTATAGTTGCAGGAGGTTTGCTGCTGATGTCGTAACAAACACGATTGACGCCCTTAACTTGGTTGATGATTTGATTAGAAACCTTTGCAAGAAAATCATAAGGCAACCTGCTCCAGTCAGCCGTCATTCCGTCTACGCTTTCTACGGCTCTTAGGGCAACAACTCTTTCGTATGTTCTCTCATCTCCCATTACTCCCACGCTCTGAATAGGAAGCAGAACAGCGCCTGCCTGCCATACCTTATTATAAAGGTCTGAGGATTTGAGATTTTCTATGAATATGTTGTCCACTTCTTGAAGTATCTTTACCTTTTCTTCAGTCACATCGCCGAGTATTCTTATTGCCAAACCCGGACCCGGGAAAGGATGTCTTTCAAGCAGTTCTGATTTCAGTCCGAGTTCTTTTCCCACTCTTCTGACTTCGTCTTTGAACAGTGAACGCAAAGGTTCAACTATCTTAAGTTTCATATACTCGGGCAGACCTCCTACATTGTGATGCGATTTTATTGTTTGGGAAGGACCTTTGACGCTGCTGCTCTCTATAACGTCGGGATAGATAGTTCCTTGCGCCAACCAAGTAACATCTTTTATCGCATTGGCTTCACGGTCAAAAACATCAATGAATTTAGCTCCTATTGCCTTGCGCTTTTTCTCAGGCTCGGTGACGCCGCTCAAGACTTCGTAAAAATCTTTGCTTGCGTCTACGCCCTTAACGTTTAAGCCCATATCCTTATACGACTCCAAAACGGAATTGAACTCGTTTTTCCTCAACAGACCGTTGTCTACGAAGATGCAATGCAAGTTCTTGCCTATGGCTTTGTGCAGAAGCACTGCTGCAACGGAAGAATCCACTCCGCCGCTTAAACCAAGTACGACTTTGTCGTCTTTGAGTTTATCTTTCAATTCCTTAACCGTGCTTTCCACAAAGTTTTTCGGTGTCCATGAACAATCACAACCGCAAATCTTTTCCACGAAATTTTTTAACAAAACGAAACCATATTCCGAGTGATAAACCTCAGGGTGGAACTGAATGGCGTAGGTATCTTCGCCTTTCACTCTGTAGCCTGCGTTTTTCACGCTTTCCGTTGAGCATATCACCTCAAAGTTCTCAGGAAGTTCCAAAATAGTGTCACCGTGCGACATCCAAACTTGGGAATTTTGCTTAACGTCTTTCAGAAGTATGCAATCGTTGTCGGCAAAACTCAAATTGGCTCTGCCATACTCTCTTATCTTGCTTTTTTCCACTTTTCCGCCGTTGCGGTGTACCAAATACTGTGCACCGTAGCAAATACCCAAGACAGGCAATTTGCCTATAAAGGAAGATAAATCCGTTTTAGGTGCATCGGGGTCGGTTACTGAGTAAGGACTTCCCGAAAGAATAACTCCTTTTATGTCTTCGTTGATTTCAGGTATTTTGTTGTAAGGGTGGATTTCGCAATAAACGTTAGCCTCTCTTACTTTCCTTGCTATGAGTTGTGTATATTGACTGCCGTGGTCAAGAATAAGAATGGTTTGCATTATGTTAAATGATTTTATACATTAAAAAAAATATCATTAATTTTGAAACTCCAAAATTACAATTTTTTTTTAATCTATGAAAACTTAATATAGTTTTATGCTTACGCTCACTGATTAATCTAAGGCGAAGTGACGTAAACTCAAGGTAAAAGAAAGTGAAAATTCTTTTTTCTTTCCCTGTCGGGCTGAATTTTACGGCTGAAAAATAAAACGAAGTTTCACGTCAGCGAAATCAAGTTTCAGTTTTCTGAAACGAAGTTTTAGAAAATTGAAATCAAGTTTTATTTTTTTTGATTTTCGGAAATGCTCTGTTGAAGAGTGTTTAAGTCTTTTTTATGCTATGCTACGGGCAAAGTATGTTTCAAATCCATAGGGCATAAACAAATATAAGTCTTTTTCTCTTAGCGGAAAGATAAATCCTTATACTCAATATCTTCGAGGAAAAGCCCTTTGGCATCGACCGAAACTCCTGCTTTTTTTCTGTCTTTTGCTTCTACTATCCCGATAAATTCATCTACGGTGATTTTTCTGCGTCCCACCATGAGCAAAGTTCCTACCAAGGCTCTGACCATGTTTCTGAGGAAACGGTTTGCTTTTACCGTGAAGACAATTAATTCATTCTCCCTTTCCCAATGTGCAAACATAACATCGCAGTTGAAATTATTTACCTGTGTGTGTACCTTTGAGAAAGATGTAAAGTCCTTGCAGCCGCACAATTTCAAGGAGGCTTCGTTCATCTTTTCTATATCCAAGTCAAAAGGGCAGAAAAACGAAAATTCATTATTGAAAGGTTGTTTCGTTTGTGAGATATAGTACTTGTATGTGCGGGATAAGGCATCAAACCTTGCGTTAAAGGACTGCTTAACTTCCTTTAAACCGAGTAAACGAATGTCAAACGGCAGGTAAACATTCATTTTCCAAAGCAAATGTTCCTTTTCTTGTTTGCCCATAGGCTTTGCGTCGAAGTGGGCAACGTAATATCTTGCGTGAACGCCGCTGTCGGTTCTTCCGCAGCCGAATAAATGTATCGGCATGCGGAGAACGTTTGATAAACTTTCCTGTAAAACTCCCTGAACGCTCAATGCTCCCTGTTGAACCTGCCAACCGTGGTAGTTTTTGCCGTTGTATTGCAGCGCAAGTGCATAGCGTTGCAAGTTTTCATTGTTTCGGATTGTCTCTGTCTGCATAGGGAGTGTCAATTATATATACGCAACTTCTCACCCTTCTTGTCGGTAAAATTTTCCGTGATGATAAGGATTAAATCTATAATATACCATACACCTAAACCGCCAAAGGTAATCAGCATTAAAACTCCGCTCGCAATCTTTCCGTTATAAAATATGTGGATACCGAGAGTGCCTACAAAGAAACAAAGAAGAATGCTTGCGAGCCAATCACTGTTGAGATGCCCTCTTGTGTTTGACTGTGTGTAATGGCGTTGTGTTTCAGCGTTGTCAAACTGTTTTGCTCCGCATTTTGAACAGAAACGGGCTTCTTTATCAATCCTTGTTCCGCAATTAACACATATTTTTTCAAAAGAATTATTCATAATATTGAAATGTTTTTTTGTTATAAGCCTTTTATTCTGAAAGTTTTTCCAAAAAGCCGAATTTGTTTTCGATTTTTTTTACCGCGAAACCGACATAAAACATTGAGATAAGAGTTCCTATACCTATCATATCCCAACGCCATTTGTGAAAGATGATAAAGCTTAACAGAACGGAGATGCAAACCAACGAAGTATCGACAATGATTTTTATCTTGCCGAAGTCTTGTTTGCTTACCTTGGATATAGCATACTGAAGTCCTTCTCCTGCTAACATTATCACGTTGCACTTTACCTCCATACCTATACCGTAAGCCATGACGGCGCCTCCTACAAACAGTTCGGCAAATCTGAGAATATAAGAAAGCAAACCTCCGCATGAATTATATGTTTGCAAAGGAGAGGTCAGCCACATGGTAACGTCTATAAACAAACCGAAGAAAATACCTGCAAAAACTTGGAGAAACTGTATTTTATTGAAATCACGCTTGAGCAAAATCCACTGAATGAGTATGAAAACGATGTGCATAAGTATCGTTACCGTACCTAAGGAAAGCGAACCCCCGGGAGCGGAACTCAAAACGTAGGGCGGTGCGGATATAGGCGAAGAACCGAAATCCGACCTTATGGTCAAGGAAGTTCCCAATGCGACAATAAACAGGGCAATGATGA
>JAFVAP010000072.1 GCA_017480455.1 Bacteroidales bacterium
GCGAAGCCTTGGAAAAGAAAGAACTTACTGCTGAAATAAGATAACAATTAAAATATTAGGAATTATGGATTTAATATTTATTATACTTTTGTTGGTTGCAGGAATGGTGCTAATCATTCTTGAACTTGTAGCCATACCGGGAACAACCATTGCAGGCTTGGCAGGTATAGGACTTACGGCTTGGGGAATTTATGAGGTCTTTGTTAATTACGGCTCTTTGTACGGAGGAATGCTGATAGTCTTTGATGTTTTGCTTAGCCTTATTCTTATTATTGTTTCGCTGAAAACCAAAGCATGGAAACGCTTTGCACAAAAGGAAGAAATCTCATCGAAAGTCAATGAGATAAAAGTAAAAGTGGCAGAGGGCGACAGAGGAAAGACAGTGACACGTATTGCTCCTATGGGTACGGCTATTATAAACGGAGAGAGAATGGAAGTTTATACTTCAACATCTTTTCTTGACCCCGATACGGATATTGTAGTTGAGGAAGTGAGAGGAAACAAGATAAGAGTGAAAAAAGAAAATTAATTGATTTATTAATAAATAAAAAACACAAAACATTATGTCATACACAGTTATTGCTATCATTGCGGTTTTAGCCTTTATTTTCATTTCGATATTTTTCTATCTGATACCTGTAAATCTTTGGTTTCAGTGCGTATTGAACGGAGTTAAAATCTCGCTTCTGCAACTTATGTTTATGCGTTGGAGAAAAGTTCCGCCATCAATGATTGTCAGTGCGATGATTAACAGTAAGAAGGCAGGCTTAGACCTTAGCAGTGATTTATTAGAAGCACACTATTTGGCAGGAGGCCATGTGCAGAGAGTGGTTAATGCTTTGATTTCTGCGGATAAAGCAAATATTGATTTGGATTTTAAAGCCGCAACAGCCATTGACCTTGCGGGAAGAGATGTTTTTGAAGCCGTACAGATGAGTGTAAACCCTAAGGTGATAGATACTCCTTCCGTAGCAGCCGTTGCAAGAAACGGTATTCAGCTTATAGTGAAAGCACGTGTTACGGTTAGGGCTAACATCAACCAATTGGTAGGAGGAGCAGGCGAAGAGACCATTTTGGCAAGAGTAGGTGAGGGTATAGTAACCTCAATCGGTAGTTCGGAGTCGCATGCTTATGTTTTGGAAAATCCTGACAGCATTTCCAAGGTTGTTCTTGCAAAAGGTTTGGATACGGGTACTGCTTTTGAGATATTGTCTATAGATATTGCCGACATAGATGTAGGAAAGAACATCGGGGCAGAGCTTCAAATGGATCAGGCTAATGCAGATAAAAACATAGCACAGGCAAAGGCTGAAGAGAGACGTAGTATGGCTATAGCAGCAGAGCAAGAAATGAAAGCGGAAGCACAAAAGATGAGAGCCAAAGTTATAGAGGCCGAAGCAGAAGTTCCTCTTGCAATGGCTGAAGCTTTCAGAAACGGAAATCTCGGTATAATGGACTACTATAAAATGAAGAATATCCAAGCCGATACTGATATGCGTGAGTCTATAAGCAAAGATGCTAAGATTTAATCTTTCTTACGCAGATATTAAAAAAAATTCACAATCTTTGAAAAGAAAAGAGGGCGGAATAAGTTCCGCCTTCTTTTCTTATTAATGTGATGTATTGTTCTTTTGTTACAATATGTTTTTGTTTTTAGATAAAGAGTTTTTGGAATTCTCTCTTTTTTCTGTTTTTCCATTCTCCTTTGTGGTAAACATAAGATGCTATCAAAGGAAGAACGGTTGTTGCTTCTGCATAAACCATTTGCTCATACTTAGGAGAGACTTTTCCCCATGAGCCTGCCTCTTTAAGAGTCGAAGAAGAACAAGCTCCGTCCCTTACGTCAGCAACTGTAATCTGAACGGCATATTTGTGCATGTCTACTTCATGACCGAGAACCTCTGCGCAGACAACAGTATCCTGTGCAAAGTTTTTAGGAGTTCCTCCGCCAATCATAAATAAACCTGTCGTACCTGCTGCAATCTTTATGTTGGTTAGTTCTAAGAAATCTTTAACAGAGTCAATCGAAACGTGCTTTTGAGGATTTGCTACTTGGTGCATTACTAATCCGAATCCGGCAGAGCAATCCGAGAAAGCAGGACAAAAGATAGGAACGTTGTTTTCATAACATGCTTGAATTAAAGAGTCTTTCTTTTTGGCATTTCCTGATGCAAGCCATTTTCCTATTTCGTAAATAAACTCTCTTGATGAGTAAGGGCGCGGTTCAAGTTGATCTGCAATCTCTTTAACCGTCTTGTCGCATATTTGAAGTTCCTCTTCGTCGATGTAAGTGTCGTATATACGGTCTACATAGTTGTCACGCAAAGTCATATCGTCCATAAACTGACTTCCTTTGTAGTGTTTGAACCCCAAAGCTTCAAATAAATCCATGTCAATTATGGAAGCGCCGGTAGAAACAACGGCATCAATCATATTATTCTTTACCATATCAACGTAAACCTGCATACAGCCTGCGGCGGAAGTTGAACCTGCAAGAGTAAGAATAACAGAACATTCTTTATCTTCAATCATGCTTTCAAGAATATCTGCAGCGTTGGCAGTCTCTCTTGAAGCGAAAGACATATCTCTCATAGCGTTGATGATAGGAGTAGAGTCTATGTTTTTAATATCAATGTGCTTGACGGTCTCTCTTAATAATTCTTTTTTCTCCATTTTCTTTTATTTTTTTATCTGTTTAATAAATCCTGTTAAGAAGCCGTTTTGACGGCTTGAAGATTGCAAATATATAACTTTTTCCAAAATTGGAAATGACAAAACAAATAAAATTGCCTTTGAGGTTTAAACTCCGGGACATAAAAAGAGTAAAGAACAAAGGTATTAATTCCTTACACTTATCCTTTTTGAAGATAAAAATAGTAATAATTTTGATTTGCAATTTTTTTTGTAATTTTGCAAAAGATAGATTAAAAGATTACAACAAGGAAACGATGACTGATTTTGTAGACAAAGAGACAGACCTAACTGAAAACAACACTGAAAGCAATCAAGAAAATCATTCCTCACGCCAAATGCAGAGTATAAGGGGAATGTATGAGAATTGGTTCTTGGATTATGCTTCTTATGTTATATTGGAACGAGCAGTCCCTCATATAAATGACGGAATGAAACCCGTGCAAAGAAGAATACTCCATTCAATGAAAGAATTGGACGACGGCAGATATAATAAGGTTGCCAACATAGTAGGTAACACAATGAAATATCACCCTCACGGAGATTCGTCTATTTATGGCGCAACTGTGCAATTAGGACAAAAGGAACTGATGATTGATACCCAAGGTAATTGGGGCAATATCCTGACAGGCGATTCAGCTGCCGCTCCCCGATATATAGAAGCCCGTCTGTCAAAGTTTGCTTTGGAAGTTGCTTTTAATTACAAAACAACCACTTTTCATCCTTCTTACGACGGCCGAAATCAAGAACCCGATACCTTACCCATTAAATTCCCGCTTCTTCTCTCACAAGGAGCGAAAGGAATTGCAGTCGGGTTGGCATGTGAGATACTTCCGCATAATTTTAATGAACTTTTGGATGCAAGCATCTGCATTTTACAAAACAAACCTTTTGCAATCTATCCCGATTTTCAAACAGGAGGTCTTATAGATGTAAGTAAATATAACGACGGACTTAGAGGCGGAAGAATACTTGTAAGAGCCAAGATGACACAAGAAGATAAGAAAACCTTGGTTATTACTGAAATTCCGTTCTCAACAACAAGTGATTCCCTTATTGACTCCATTGCAAAGGCTACGGAAAAGGGTCAGCTGAAGATAAAGAAGATTGAAAACAACACTGCACGCACTGCCGAAATCA
>JAFVAP010000073.1 GCA_017480455.1 Bacteroidales bacterium
AGGAAATTATAAAGCCGATAAATTTGAGGTAATAGTGAAAAAAGGAATGACCTACACTATGATAGTGAACAAAAATGGCTTAAAGGATTTCGGACAGTTCAAATACTCACCCGAAACAGGAGAGATAATTTTCGATAACTAAGATATATTTATTTTGAGTTTTGGCTTTGATAAAATGAAATCAAAACTCAGAAAAATAAAACGAAGTTTCACGTCAGCGAAATCAAATCTCAGTTTTTTGAAACTTGATTTTAATTTTCTGAAACTTCGTTTTATTTTTTTTGTCTTTTATACTTGTTCCTTAAGGTCTATAATTACGCATGTTGATTTTTTTTTGTAATTTTGCCGGTTGATAAGAAATAAATATGAATTGAGATGAAAAAACTGTTTTTTTGTGTATTCATAGCCATCTTTTCTGTCTTTCTTCTTTCCTGTTCAAAGGGAGATAAAAAGATTGTCTCAAAATATTCCGACGGTACGCCGCAACTTGTTGATTATTATAAAGGAGGCAAAAGAGTTTTTCAAGAACGCTATTATTCTGACGGTAAGTTGAGAAGCAAGGGACCTTATGCTGATTCTGTAAGAACAGGAGAATGGAAATTCTTTTTTGACAACGGAAAAATTTTTGCAAAAGCCGATTTCTCCGATAAAAGAGAAGGCAGAATGTGGCAGGTTTACAAAGAAAGCGGAGAACAACTTATAGACAAGACAGACAAGATAATTTCCATGTCTTTTTCTCCCGAGGAAACATTGGTTGATGTTACGCTGCAGAGGGGAGGAAAAGAGGTTTTCTATCGTTTCTTTGAGTCTTTCCGTTTAATGGTGGAGCAAAATTTGGTTGGTAATGTTCCTCAAGGCCGCTCACTTACTTGGTACGAAAACGGAAAACTGAATTCTGAGGCTTACTATAGAGACGGTTTTGAAGACAGTGTGCATATTACCTATGCGGAAACGGGACAGAAGATGATGATAGGCCACTACAAAAACGGAGTAAAAGTCGGTAAGTGGGAGTTTTTTAACTCCGAAGGCAAGCCTATGGGAACTGAAATCTATGATTCTGACGGTAAAATATTGAAAGAAAACGAAAATTCGGGTTTGATTCTTATCCGCCACAGCGATAAGGAAGACAAATGATAATGAAACGCTTACTTTATTTTCTTTTCTTGTTTGTTTCTCTCAGCCTTTCTGCTCAGAGTTTTGATGTTTTTAACTCAGCAGACGGTTTGAACTATGGTTGGAATGACTTTTCCCTTAAGGTAGAAGCTCAAAAAGTAACTCTCGTTGTTTTAGGTAAAAAATCTGAGGTAAACTGTAACAGGGAGGGAATGGCTTATAGTCATGTATTGTTTTTCAATAAAAAGCATCAACTCGGCTTTCTCTTTGTGGAGAAACACGGAGAGATAAGTTTGGGTTGTGAAGTTTTTGAGATAAACGGAGGAGGTATAAAGCCATTAGGCTCTTTCCCTTTTGCAGCATATACTTCCGAAAACGGAGAACGTATGAATTACAACAGCATTCTTCCTTATCTCTCCGTTATACGTTCAGATAAGCGGACATTACTTTTTATCAATACCACTATGGCCGTGCGTTATCCCGATACTGTCAATGAGGAGATTGTTGAAACTAAGGATTTTTATCATATTTTGACAGAAAAAAGTTTTGAAATGAGGACTTACTGAACGGATTGCTGCTAAAAAAGGAATTATGAAAACTAAAAAGATAAATGAACTGCAACAATATCTGACTGAGAGGAAGTTTTCTCAGATTTTTGTACTTACTGATGAGAATACTTCTAAGTATGCTTTGCCTATTCTTTTGGAAAAAGTTGATGAGATTTCGGATGCGCAGGCTTCTCTTTTGGAACTTCCCTGCGGTGAAAAATATAAGTCATTGGAAAGCGCAAGAGATTTGTGTCTTTCTTTGCTTGAGAGCAATGCAGACAGAAACTCCGTCCTTATATCTTTAGGAGGAGGTGTTATTACTGATATAGGTGCGTTCGTAGCCTCAATATACAAGCGCGGAATACAAAACATAAACCTCCCGACAACTCTTTTGGCTATGACGGATGCTGCCATAGGAGGAAAGACAGGGGTTAATCTCGGGCAGATAAAAAATGCTGTAGGAACTTTTAATGCAGACAGTGTTACTTTTGTTGATACCGAATTTATGCTTACCTTAAATGAACGTGAACTTCTCGGCGGAATGGCTGAGATGATTAAAACATTTCTTGTCGGAGATAAGATTTACTTGGAGAAAATCTTGAAAACTAAAGATTTGTCTGAAATAAATGAGGACCTTATTTTTAGGTGTATAGAGATAAAAGAAGAAATAGTGTCCGGGGATTTTTATGACAATGGAGAGAGAAAAAAACTCAATTTCGGTCATACGCTCGGTCATGCTTTTGAGTCTTTGTTTCTTGACAGAGAAGACGCCGAACCGCTTTCTCACGGTCACGCAGTAGCGATAGGAATGTTTTATGCACTTAAATTATCCGAAAAAAAATTCGGCACTGATTTTTCCTCCGTCCGTTCTTTCTTGGAGAGCAGGTACGCTATACCCAATATGGCTGAATGTTTCAAGGATTTAATCCCCTATATCCTCAATGACAAGAAGTCAAAGGAGGGAAAAATGAGGTTTGTTCTCCTTAAGGAAGTGGGAAATGCGGTTATTGATGTTGAAATAGAGACAGAGGAAATAGCACGGTTATAAAAAAATTATTATCTTTGCATATTGAATAATGAAATACCAAGCGGTAAGATGAAAAATATTCTTCTTATTTACACGGGCGGAACAATAGGAATGGTGAAAGATGACAATACGGGTGCTTTGCGCCCTTTTGACATGAAAAAAATCTATGAGGTTCTGCCTATTCTTCATAAATTGGATTGCAACATAGAGACTTTTCAGTTTAATCCTATAATAGATTCCTCAGATATGAATGCTGAGGTGTGGTTAAAACTTGCCTGCTATATAGAAAAGGAATATGCTAAGTACGACGGCTTCGTTATACTTCACGGAACGGATACTATGAGTTACACTGCCTCGGCATTGAGTTTCCTTTTGGAGAATTTGGCTAAACCTGTCATTATAACAGGCTCCCAACTCCCTCTCGGAATGATAAGGACTGACGGTAGGGACAACATAATTTCTTCAATAGAAATAGCGGCTAATAATGATATCGCCATACCTGAGGTTTGTATCTTCTTCGACAACAAACTTTTCAGAGGCAATAGGACGACAAAAATAAATGCAGAATACTTTGAGGCTTTTTATTCGGGCAATCTGCCTTCGTTGGCTAAGGTCGGCATAAATATTTCTTACAAAAAACACATCATATTGCCAGAACCTAAAAAGGATTTAAAGGTTTACAAAAATCTTTGTAACGATGTGATAATTGCAAAGGTGCATCCTGCTATCAATGCTGAGTATTTTCAGGCTCTCAGCAGAATAGACAATCTCAAAGGTATGATTTTGGAGACTTACGGCTCGGGTAACGCTCCTACGGGTAAGGAATTTTTGTCTTCGGTGCAGAGTCTGATAGACAAAGGCGTACTTGTTCTCAATGTAACCCAGTGTAAAGCAGGCAGTGTAGAGATGGGACATTATGCAGCCAGTTATACACTTAAGCAAATGGGGGTTATAAGCGGAAGAGATATAACAACGGAGGCCGCTCTTACAAAGATGATGTTCGTCTTAGGCAATTTTGCAGACAGAAAAACGCAGAGACAGATGCTTGAAAGTGATTTGAGAGGCGAAATAACATTGGGCGAGTGAGTATAATGTAAAGAAAAAGAATGACTATGGATTACTTTAAGAGTATATTTAAAAGAATAGAGGGTCTGAATGTTTTAATCATAGGCGACGTTATGGTAGATTCCTACCAGTGGGGAAGAGTGGAGAGAATTTCTCCCGAAGCTCCTGTTCCTATTTGCACTGTTGAGAAAGTGGAAAACCGTTTGGGCGGAGCGGGTAATGTGGCTTTGAATATAAAAGCTATGGGTGCTAACCCTATACTTGCTTCTGTTATAGGCAATGACTACAATGGTGAAGTGTTGTCGGAACTTATGAAAAAGGAAGCAATGACTATTGACGGCATATTGAGAAGTGAAAGCAGGACTACAACCATAAAAACACGTATAATAGGCAATAATGCCCAGATGCTGAGAGTTGATAAGGAGATAACTTCGGATTTGAGTGTTGAAGATGAGAAATTGTTTTTGGATACCGTTTTTGCTACTTTGGATAAAAAGAGAATAGACGTTATAATTTTTCAAGACTACGATAAGGGTGTGATAACTGAAAAGATTATAGACACTGTCGTTGCTTGGGCCAAAGAAAGAAATATACCTACTTGCGTTGATCCTAAACACAAAAACTTTTCTTTTTACAAGAACGTTACCTTGTTTAAGCCTAACTTGAAAGAGTTGAAAGAGGGTTTGAAAATAGAGAACCTAAAACCTACAAAGGAAAATTTGATAGATGCGGCTCTTTTATTGAGAGATAAACAAAAGATAGAAAAAGTTTTTATTACTTTGAGCGAATACGGAGTCTTTCTCGCTGATTATTCAAAAGTAAAAGCAGAAATTGTTATGTTACCTACAAATGTAAGAAAGATTGCCGATGTTTCGGGAGCAGGAGATACGGTTATAAGTCTTGCTTCTCTGTGTCTTGCTTTGAAAATGAAATCAGAAGATATTGCGAAGATAAGTAACTTAGCGGGGGGATTGGTTTGTGAAGAAGTCGGTGTCGTTCCTGTTAATAAAGAGAGACTTTACAGAGAATTGTTGGCCTTGTAGCCTTGAAAGACAACAGATTTTTTTAATACGGCGGACTTTCATATAAATAAAGTCTGCCGTATTTGTCAGTTATGTTCGGAAAAACTCAATAGCAGGGTAAGTCTTTTTAAAAAATAAGTAAATATTTTAAACTCTTGAACGGATATTGTTTTATTAAATTAATCTGAAATTTTACTAAAAGTTCAATAAATCTACACTATGAACAACTGAAATAAAACATCTTTGCTCCCAAAGATTTTATTATTTTTACTTTTGTTTGAACTTTTTTTTATATTTTTGCAGAATATATTTACGTCATCTGATGAAGGAAATTGTAGAAGGAAATATATTAAAGTCAGTTAATAGTCCTCGGGATATAAAATCTTTATCCAATGCTCAGTTACACGAACTCTGCTCGGACGTAAGAAGGTATATAATAGAAGTTTTAAGTGAAAATCCCGGCCATTTAGCCTCATCTCTCGGTACGGTGGAGTTAAGCGTTGCCATTCACAAATTATTTGATATTCCTAAGGATACTTTGGTTTGGGATGTCGGTCATCAAGCCTATGCACACAAAGTCTTGACGGAGCGAAAAGAAAAATTTAAGAATATAAGAAAAATAAACGGTCCGAGCGGATTTCCCCGCAGAAAAGAGTCTCCTTATGACTCTTTCGGGACAGGGCATGCCTCTACTTCCATTTCGGCTTCTTTGGGTATGGCTTTGGCAGATAAGATTAAGAATGAAAATAAGGCTTATCACATTGCAGTTATCGGTGACGGCTCAATGACAGGCGGAGAGGCTTTTGAGGCACTTAATCACGCAGGAAGTACTAATGCAAACCTGCTTGTTATTCTCAATGATAACGGAATTTCGATTGATGAAGGTGTGGGCGCATTGGGGCAGTATCTTACCAAGATTACAACTTCGAGAACCTATAACAGAATTAAGAACAGAATATGGAATGCTCTCGGAGGTAACAAAGACGAATACAATACTCACAGAACGTTCTTCAAAAGAATATTATTTTCAATTAAATCTTGGTTCGGGGGCAGAAGTAATTTTTTTGAAGCTTTGAATTTCAGATATTTCGGTCCTATAGACGGAAATGATTTAGACCAAGTCTTGAAAACATTGCAGGGCTTGAAAACTATAAACGGTCCGAAACTTCTGCATATTATAACAAAAAAAGGTAAGGGACTTCCGGCAGCGGAAAACAATCCGACGACCTATCATGCTCCGGGATTGTTTAACTCTGAAACAGGAGCCTTGGAGCAAAAGCGGACAGACAAAGAACAACGTAAAAAATTTCAGGAGATATTCGGCGGAACGTTAGTTGAGTTGGCAGAAAAATATGATAATATTGCCTGCATAACTCCTGCCATGCTTACAGGTTCGGGCCTTAATGCGATGAGAGAACGCTTTCCCGACAGAACTTTTGACGTAGGTATAGCCGAGGAACATGCAGTTACTTTTTCTGCAGGACTTTCCGTAAGGGGAATAGTGCCTTTCTGCTGCATATATTCTTCATTCCTTCAACGGGGTTTTGACCAGATTATACACGATATAGCATTGCAGAAACTGCCTGTTGTTCTCTGTCTTGACAGAGCAGGACTTGTCGGTGAAGACGGTGCAACTCACCACGGCGTTTTTGATTTGGCTTATTTGAATATGGTACCGGATATGGTTGTTTCTGCACCTAAGGACGAAATAGAATTGCAAGATATGATGCTTACTGCTTATCATAGCGGTAAGCCTTTCTCTATACGTTATCCGAGAGGAAAGTGTTTTAATGATTGCAGAACTCATAATCCTCAAATTATAGAGGAGGGCAGGGCAGAGGAAGTTTTGAAAGGCGAAAAAGTTGCGATTCTTTCCTTGGGAACTATATTTAATAATGCAAAGCAGGCTGCGGAAGATTTGCTTAAAGAAAATATAACCGTAGGGTTGTATAATATGAGATTTCTTAAACCATTGGATACTTCAGTTTTGAATAAGGTTTGTTCGGATTATGAGTATATAGTAACCGTTGAAGACGGTGCTTTAAGGGGTGGCTTCGGTTGGACCGTGGAAGACTATATTATGAAAAGTAATTTAAAAAACAAGGTTGTCTGTCTGGGAATACAAGACGGTTTTGTTGAACATGGCAGTGTAGATGAACTTCAGCGCCTGTGCAATATTGATGCGGAAAGTATAAAACGGACAGTAATAAATTTGTATTGAGATATGAAAAAGATATTTTTAATTATTATAGTTTTTATTTTTTCTTTGCCCTCTTATGTTGCTTCTGCACAAGAAAAAGACGATAATTTCAATGCAGGTGAATTGATAATGCAACACTTGTGCGACGAACATTCGTGGGAGTTATTCAATTATAAAGGACATGAAGTTGCTATACCCTTGCCTGTAATTCTTTATAGTGACGGAGGATTGTCGGTTTTTATGTCAGGCAAATTGCATGACGGAAAAACATATAAAGGTTTCCGTTACGCAACTGCAGAGGACGGCGCTTCTCTTAAAGGAAAGATAATACGGGTTGATGAAAAGGGAACTTATCTTTCAACACCTGTTGATTTTTCTATAACAAAAAACGTGGCAGGAATAATGGTCGTTTGTGCTTTTATTGTTTTTGTGGTTTTGTCTGCCGTGAAGAAATCGAAGAAACGTGAGGGGAAAGAACCGAAAGGAATACAAACACTTTTGGAACTTTTTATTGAGTTTATATCAGAAGGAATTGCCAAACCTAATATAGGAGAAAAAGCATACGGAAAATATATGAGTTATCTATTGTCTGCTTTCCTTTTTATTTTTCTTTGTAATTTATTCGGACTTCTTCCTTTCTTTCCGGGAGGTGCTAACATTACGGGAAACATTGCAGTAACTCTTGTTTTAGCTCTTTTTACCTTCGTAGTGACAATGTTTTCCACAACTAAGCATTATTGGAAGCATATAGTAAATCCCGATGTTCCTACATGGATGAAGTTTCCTGTTCCTTTGATGCCTGTTTTGGAATTTATTGAAATATTTACAAAGCCTTTTTCATTGTGCATACGACTTTTTGCAAACATCACCGCAGGACACGTTATTTTGTTAGCGTTCGTTTGCGTTGTGTTTATAATGGGAGCAAACAGTCCTGTCAGCGGTTACGGATTTTCAGTAATGACTCTTATTTTCGGAGTCTTTATGTTTATGGTTGAATTTTTGGTGGCCTTTATACAGGCATACGTTTTTACTCTTTTATCCGCTATATATATAGGTATGGCAAGGGAGAAGTAAATGCAGAAGTGAATAACATTGAATCGGGGCTATTATTAAGCAGAACAGAATGTCCATTATTGATAAATTAAACAAATTCATTCGCTCTTATTATAAGAATCTTGTAATAAGAGGTATCGTGTATTCAGTTTTGCTTTTGACTGTCTTTTTTATTGCTTTGTCCTTGACCGAATATTTCGGTTGGCAATCTCAGATTGTAAGAACTATTATTTTTTATTCATATATAGTCCTTGCAATTTTTGTTTTGTTTTGGTGGGTGCTAATTCCGCTCTCTAAAATGTTTTCCATAGGGAAGACATTAACGCAAAAACAGGCTGCAGGTATTATAGGTAAACATTTTAGCGAGATAAAGGATAAGTTATTAAATCTTTTGGAGTTGCAGGATTTAAGAGATGAAAACGGAGGAAATTCTCTCCTCATGGCAGCTATAGAACAGAAAACAGAAAACCTTTCACCTCTTCCGTTTAATAAGGCTATAAATAAGCGGAAAACTTATAAGTATGCGAGAATTCTTTTGGGTGTATTGGTTATATTTGTTGTGCTTTTTTGTTTATTTCCTAAATTGTTTTCAGAACCTGCTGTCCGTTATTTGAATCACAATACCTTTTATGAAAAACCAGCACCTTTTACTTTTCTTCTTAAAAGCAAGACAGAGGCTATTCAACACGGTGATGCAGATGTAAGAGTTGAAATTTCGGGTGATGTTTTGCCAGACAGGGTACGGATATTACTTGACGGGCAATCCTTAGAGATGAAAAAAAAGTCAAGAGAAGTGTTTGTATATACAATTCCCCAAATACAAAAAACAACTCTTGTTCAGTTTGAAGCTCTTGGAGTGAAAAGCAAAATATACAAGATAAATGTTAATCCTAAACCTGTATTGACGGATATTACTGCTGAGATTATTTATCCGAAATATACAGGAATTAAACAGGAAGTTGTTAAAAATGTTACTGATTTGTCATTACCCGAAGGCAGCCGGATAAATTGGATTTTAAAAAGTAAGGACACCAAAGAAATATTGTTCAAGAGCAATGACAATCTTACGGTCATAGGTGTAAAAAATGATATTGTTAAATTTACAAGCAGATATACCTCTTCTCAGAGTATCAGCATAAAAATGCGGAACAGATACACTACTGCTGTAGACAGTTTGGCTTTTTTTATCAATACGGTTAAAGATGAGCGTCCGCAGATAGCAGTAATAGAGGAAAAAGATGTAGATGTAACTAATAAAATTTATTTCCGCGGACAGATAAAAGATGATTACGGCTTTTCTCAATTGAATTTTCAAGTTAAAATAACTTCAAATAAAAAAGAGACGAAGTACAAGAGAAACTTACCTTTTACAATTGCGGAAAATGCACAGGAATTCTATTATGTATTTGATTTAGATGAGTATTCAATCAACCCGGGCGATAAATTGGAATATTTTTTTGAAGTTTGGGATAATGACGGAATAAACGGAGCTAAGTGTAACAAAACTCAGCAGTTTTCTTTCTCAGTTGCAACCGAAGAAGAGATAGACAGGAAGACCGAAGATAACTCAAAAGACATAAAGAAAGATACTGATAAGGCATTGAAAGAGATAAAGGATTTGCAGAAAAAGATAAATGAACTGACAAAGCGATTGACAGAGAATAAGGAATTGACATGGAAAGATAAACAGGATTTGGACAATCTGAAAGCAAAGCAGGAAAAGATTAAAGATGAGGTAAGGAAGATAAAAGAAAAATTGGAAGAAAATTCGCTTTTGGAAGAAAAATACAACAGAGTTGATGAGGAGTTGTTGGAAAAGCAAATGGAAATAGAACGTTTGTTTAATCAGCTTGAGGATAAGGAACTAAAAGATTTGATGAAGCAAATAGAAGACTTGACCAAAAAGAATTTGAATAAGGATAAGATGAATGAAATGCTTCAGTCTTTGAAAAATAAGAATGAGGATTTATCAAAACAATTGGATAAAAACCTTGAGTTGTTTAAAAGATTGGAAGTGGATAAAGATATAAATAACGCAATAGAGAAATTAAGAAAACTTTCCGAAAAGCAAAAAGAACTTTCAAAAGAGACTTCGGATAAAAAACATGATAAAAGCGACATATTGGATAAGCAAAATGAGATAAACAAGGAGTTTAATGACATAAAGAAAAAACTAAATGAAATAGAAAAAAAAGATTCTCAACTGGAAACTCCGTTCAATTTGAAAAGAGAGGAACAAAAGGAACAATCAATTGATAAAAATCTTAAGCAGGCTAAAGAAAGCATTGAAAAGAATAAAAATAAAGATGCAAGTCAAAATCAGAACGAAGCTTCAGAACAAATGGAACAAATGGCTGCTGACTTGGAACAAGCTATGGCCGATTCACAAGATGAACAACTTGCTGAGGATATAGACAATGTACGTCAAATTCTTAAAAATCTTGTAACTTTGTCAAAAGACGAAGAGGCTTTGATAAGTCTTTCTCAAACTACAGGAGTTAATAATCCTGCTTATCAGAATATTATAAATAAGCAAAACGTTATTAAAGAAGCTTTGAAAGATATTTCGGACTCCCTTTATAATATAAGCAAACGGCAAGCTCAAGTGTCGCAGATAATACATGAAGAAACATTCAAAGTAAACAACAGTATAGAGAAATCATTGGCTGATTTGCTTAAATACAATCAAAGCGTCTACAACTCAATGTACAACAATCAAGCAGCTACTGCCCAACAGTATGCAATGACTTCTATGAATAATTTGTCTTTGCTTTTAGCTGAAAGCCTTGATAAGATGAATCAGCAGCAAAATCAGTCGAAGTCAAAAAACGGAAAGGCATCTCAGCAGTGCAAAAATCCGTCTTCGTCTGGAGGAAAGCAGGATATAAAAAGTATGAAAAAGTTGCAAGAAGCACTTAATAAAGAAATAGAGCGTTTGCAAAAAGAATTAGAAAAGCAAGGAAATAAATCAAATCACAGAATAGGTGAGGGAAAGGAACTTAACGAAGCCTTGGCAAAAGCAGCCGCTCAACAGGAAATGATACGTAAGATGATGGAAGAATATCTTCGACAGTTAAAGCAGGAAAAAGCTAAGGCGGTAGGCGGAATGAATAAGGCTTTGAAATCCATGGAGGAAACGGAGAAAGATATTGTAAACAAAAAGATAAATGCTAATACCATAAAGAGGCAGAATGAAATACTTACCCGTATGCTTGAAAGTGAGAGAGCTGAGAAGAAAAAAGAAAAAGACAATGAAAGAAAATCCAATACGGGTGTTGATAAAAAACAAAATGATGATAAAAATTTTGAAGCCTTTAAAAAGTTGAAAGACAGAAATGTAGAATTGTTTAAGGAAATTCCTCCTGTATATTCTTCTTATTATAAAGGTAAAATTAATAAATATTTTTATAACTTTGAAAACTCAAAAGAAGGACTTCAAGATGGCAGAAAGTAATACAAGTTTCAGAGATAAAATATCTACGGACAGAAATCAACTTCAAATAAATCAGAGTTTTATAGAAGGAGTATGTTTCTCAAATCACCTTTACAATTATTTGGGAACAATATCCGTTGCCGTACTTACGGCAATAGATATGACCGATTTACCGATAACAATATTGTTTGATAAATGTGTAGGAGGTGTTTGTTTTTCCCTTAAGGCAGAAAATCCTGTCTTTTCTTCTTTGAATGAATTTTCGGCAGAGGGAAATGATACTATGTTACTCTTATCTTTGTTGGCTGATGGAACGGATATAAGGGAAGATGGCAGAGTTTTGGATTTGATGTTTGCAGTAAACGGCATAGATCAAGAACTTGCCATGCAGCGGCAAGAGAAATTGTCATCGTATTCTTTGCAGAAAGTTAAAGTATTTTGATTTATGGCTGTAAGTTTTAATTTAGAGGTGGAATTTAATCTCAAAGAGAGGTTAAAGATAAAAAGATGGATAAAAACGGTTGTTGAAAACGCCGGTATGAAATTAGGAACTCTGTCTTATATTTTTTGTTCTGATGAGAAAATTTTAGAAGTAAACAGACAATATCTTTCTCATGATTTCTACACAGATATTATTACTTTCGACTATGTTGAACGCAATGTTGTAAACGGAGATATTTTTATTTCCGTAGACAGAGTCAAAGACAATGCTGTTGAGTATGGTGTATCTTTTGAGGAAGAATTGAAGCGAGTTATCATTCACGGAGTTTTGCATCTTTTAGGATTAGAAGACCATTCCGAACAGGAAAGTGAACGTATGCGGCAAGAGGAAGACAAGGCTCTTTTATTATATAAAACACTTTGAGATAATATTAACACATAAAATAGATTAGCAATGAAAAAAGTATTGTTGAGTATATTCATTCTTTGCCTTGCACTTGTAAGTGTGGCACAGAACGGTAAGGGAGGATTATCTGCTGATGATTTAGGCAGAATAAGGGCAGGCTATGAAAAAAACGGTGCCGTGAACAAGGCACTTGCAAAAATCGTTGCAAACAACGATATAAAGAAACTTGCAACCAATCCGAATATAAAAGTAAACAGGGACGTTAATTTTTCAAATGTTGTTTTGAACAAAGGAATAACTGACCAGAAACAATCAGGCCGTTGTTGGATGTTTTCCGGTTTCAATGTATTGCGTAATAAAATGATTCAAGAATACAATCTCGGAGCATTTGAACTTTCGGAAAATTATCTTTTTTTCTATGATCAGTTGGAAAAAAGTAATATGTTTCTTTCGTTGATAATAAAATACAGAGATGAGAATTTAGACAGTAAGTATAACGAATGGTTGATG
>JAFVAP010000074.1 GCA_017480455.1 Bacteroidales bacterium
CAAGAACTTTTCAATAAAACTTTGCCAAGAATGAAATACGATAATATTCTTTTTTCTCAAAATATTTAAACATTATAATTTTTATGTATATCTTTGCAAAGAATATTTACCTCTCTTACACACTTTTTAATATAGTATCACAACAGGATATAAATATTGAAGAAAATGAGTGAACAAAGCAAAAGGTATCTTGATAAGAGAAAATAATATCGGTATTCTTTTTACAAGTTTCCAATCTTTTTCTGCGAATGAAAACTATTTTTCTTTGTAAACCTTTTTTAAAATAAGGAGATTCATAGGGTTTACCGAAAGTCCTTTTATATTTTTCTGAGTAAAGCGCAGCACTTCGTCGTAATAAAGAACCACTACAGGGGCTTCGTCCATTATTATTTTGTTCATCTTCGCATAGAGTTCCAATCGTTTTTGCTCATCAGTCTCTTTGCAGGCTAAATCATAAATGCGGTCATATTCTTTGTTTGAAAAATGAGTGTAATTAGGTCCGTAAGGGGTGAAATTCTTGGAATGGAAGAGCGATAAATAGTTTTCGGCATCGGGATAGTCTGCAATCCAAGAGCCTCTGAACCAAAGAGTCTTTCCTTGTGCCATCATCTCCCTCAGTTCCGCAGGAGGGTAGACGTCTAACTTAATATCCATATCCAAAAGATTTAACTGCTGCTGTATAAATTTGCACAAATCCAAATAAGATGAAGTTGTGGCAAGATGGATAGTCTTTTTGTCTTTATAATAGCCCGATTGTTTCAGCAGTTCCCTTGCTTTTGCGGGATTATAAGAATAGAATACGCCGTTATTATCATTGTTTTCAAAAGATGAAAGCCCTTTAGGAATAAATCCTCCTTCGCCTGCAAAACCTATGTTGTTTCTCAGATAGCGTACCATGGCCTTACGGTCAAATCCATAGTTGATTGCCTGCCTTATGAGTTTGTTTGCAAGCGGATTGTCTTTGTCTTTGCTATCCATAAAGAAGCCTAAGTATTCAGTGTTGAGGTAAGGCATCTTCGTAAGGTTGATCTTATTTCTGTATTTCTCTTGTAGTTCTCCTTTATGGTTGAGAACCTCGTCTTTATAGTTAGCATCTATACCGGAAAGAAAGTCAATATTTCCTTTAATGAATTCAAGAAAGACACTTTGTTTATCAACGATGAACGATATGTTTACGGCATCCAAATAAGGTAAAGATTTTCCGTTTTCATCTTTTTCAAAGTAGTGTTCATTCTTCAAAAGGACGAGTTTTACACCTTCTTTCCAATATTTAAAACGGAAAGCCCCCGTTCCTACAGGATGTTTTCTGAAATCAGCTCCGTAATATTCCACTGCCTCATGGGGAACTACAAATGTATAAGGCATGGTCAGTAAACCTAAAAAAGGAGAAAAAGCCTCCTTGAGTTCAATTCTGAGTGTGGAGTCGTCAATGGCAGTGAAGCAATACTTTCCTCCCTCTTTTTTTACGTGTTCAAAGACCCATAAACCGGGGGAAGCGACTTTGTCATCAGTTATTCTGTTAAAAGAATATACGAAATCCTCTGCCACAACCTTTCTTGTACCTTTAGGAAATGAAGTGTCGTAGTGAAAAAACACGTCGTCCCTTAGGTGAAATGTGTAAACCCTGCCTTCCTCCGAGATTTCATAACTCTTGGCTATGCAAGGCTGAACTCTGAGTGCAGAGTCCAATTGGAGCAATCCGTTATAAATCTGATTATCCGCCCAAATCATGGCTTGGTCCTTAGCATAAGCAGGGTCAAGTGAAGAAAGGGCGGAAGATTCGTTATAACGGAAAATCATTTTGTTTGTTTTCTCCTCTTTTTTTGAACAAGAGAAGAAAACAAACAAAATGATAAGACAGGCAATATATTTATTTCTTAAGTGTGTCAAAGTTCTTACCGAATACTCCTTCTGTTTTTTCCACTGTCATAAAGGCATCTGGGTCCAAACGCTTGATTTGGCGCATAAGTTCTATTTTTTCATTTCTGTGAACCACAACCATTATCACCTTAATATCTTGTTTTGTGTACCAGCCCGTTCCGTTAAGGAAAGTAACTCCGCGTTTTATCTTGTTGCCTATAAACTCAGCCAATTCATCGTTTTTCTTCGAGAAAATCAATATTTTGTAAGTCTGCTTTCTTCCGTCCACAACGTAGTCTATGGTGAAAGTATAGGCAATCAAAACCAAGAAGCCATAGACAATCTCGGTAATATCATTACCCGGAATGATAAGAGAGGAGAATATTACCAAAGCATCTGCTACCATTATGACACTTCCCAAAGAAACATTGTAGAATTTGTTCAGTATAAGCGCAACCACATCACTTCCGCCCGAACAACCGCCGTTGGAAAGCACTATTCCGATACCTATACCCGACATAACGCCGCCTATGACTGCACAAATAGCAGGGTCTAATCCGCCTTTTACTGCATTTCCGAGTTTGATTAGAGCGTCTATATCTTGGATTGCGAGCCATTCTTGGAAGACCATGAACCAGAAAGATGTTACTACTATGCCGTATATGTTGCTGATAGCGAACTTTTTGCCCAAATAGTAAACGCCGAAGCAAAGAAGTATTGCATTGATGACTATATTACTTACTCCGACAGGAATCATTGTGTTGCTGACAATGTAAATGACTGACGACAAACCGACAACTCCGCCTCCTACAATGTGGTTCGGAATAAGGAAAATAATCCATGCAACAACGTACATCGAAATTCCGAGCGCTATGGCAATGTAACGTCTTAACTCTTGACCGACAGAGGGTTTGATTAACTTCGTATTCATAAATTTTTAGTTCTTTTTATTGTTGTTTTTTTATTAAATATTGTTATTCTTTTTTTGAACTTATACTTGAGAACGCAATTATATTTATTTTATTGTAGGAAAAAAATAAGATACTTCTTATTTTTCCCTGCCGAAATGTGATTAAATAAATTTCTTTCCGTTGTTTTGTTCAATAAAATAATGTTTTAGCTTTCGCAAATACTGTATCTTAAACTCGCTAATTACATTCTTTTTACGCTTTTTTCAATTCAAATGGGTAACACTGAGAGATGAAAAAATAAAATCAAGATTCAGCGTTCTGAAACTTGGTTTTAAAAAACTGAGATTTGATTTTAATTTTCTGAAATCAAATCTTAATTCCGTCTAACTTTGTTTTATTCCGCTTTTTTTTTAATGTGTATATGCAAAAGCATGGCAAAAATTTCCTTTTGCCCTGCTTTGTCAAGTTTTTTCTCTGTGTGCGTTCTTTGAAATTAAGGAATGATAACCTCTTTTGTTATCATCTGGTCATATTTCAGCTGAACGGTTGATTTACCTTCTCTGTAGGAGAAACCATCGTCTGACAATATGGTAGCATATATTGTGAATATTGCCTCGTTGTCAAAAAAGAAGTAAGCCTCTCCGTTTTTGTCAGATACGGATTCGCGTTTAATGGTGTTGCCTTCTCCTATCACTCCGCCTTGGTCTACACCTATGGTTATATTTGCACCTTGTATTCTGTGGCCTTGAGTATCCGTTACCACAACGGTAAGACCGCATCCGTCCAAATCATCACCGCAAGAATAAAATCCTAAAACCACAAAGCAAAAGATTGCAAGTGCAACAATTTTTTTAAAGATATTCTGTTTCATAATATTTTTTTGTAATTTTGCATTCATTAATTGATAATTCAGTTTGCAAATTTAATAAAATTTTTATTATGAATACAAAGAAAATTTTGATTTTATTTCTTTCGGCAACATTTATTTTGTTTTCTTGTTCTAAGAAAACAACGATTACAAACGAAACAACGGAGAAAACGATGGAAGAAAAACAACAACAAACAATGGTTCTTATCTCTACAAAGTACGGAGATATTAAGATTGCTCTTTACAATGAGACACCGCAACACAGAGACAATTTCATTCAGTTAGCAAAGAACGGAACGCTTGACAGTACCCTTTTCCACAGAGTTATAAAGGAGTTTATGATTCAAGGAGGTGACCCCGAGAGTAAAACAGCCAAGAAAGGGCAACAGCTTGGCGCAGGAGGTTTAGGCTACAGAGTTCCTGCAGAATTTAATTCCAATCTTTTCCACAAGAAAGGTGCATTGGCTGCTGCAAGAGATAACAATCCTCAAAAAGCATCTTCTTCCTGCCAGTTCTATATTGTACAAGGTAAGACCTACACTGAAGAGCAACTTAATATGATGTCTGCTCAGACAGGCAGAGTTTACTCAGACCGACAAAAAGAAATCTACAAGACAATAGGCGGAACACCTTTCCTTGACGGCGAATACACAGTATTCGGAGAAGTGGTTGAGGGATTGGATGTAGTAGACAAAATAGCAGAAGTAAGAACCGACCGCAACGACCGTCCTTTGGAAGACGTCAGAATGACGGTTAAGGTAGTTAAGTAAACTTAAGGTAATATCGTTTATTCAAATCGGAAAGATGATAAAAACATTTGTTTTCAACCATTTTGCAGAGAATACATTTGTTGTTTACAACAAGCAAGGGGATTGTGTAATAATAGACCCGGGTAATAAATCGGAGACCGAGACTTATGAACTTACTGAATTTATAGCCTCTAAAGGTCTTAGTGTAAAAGGTATTTTGCTTACACATCCTCATTTGGACCATTTTACAGGTGCAAAGATACTTTGCGAAACATACTCTCTCACTCTCTCTATGCACAAGGAGGGAGAGAGAATTTTGACTTCTTTTGCTTTTTCCGCAGATGCCATGGGCTTTCCTTTTAATGATATGGACAAGGTGAAGAAGAATTTTTTGGAATACAACACTGAGGTATCTTTCGGCTCTGTTAAATTCCGCGTTCTCGATGTTTCGGGACACGCTCCCGGCAGTATAGCATACTATTGTCAAGAAGAAAACGGAGTATTCGTAGGAGACGCCGTGTTTTTTGAGTCTATAGGACGGACGGATTTAATAGGAGGGGATTTAGACTTGCTCATAAACAACATACGCAAAAATATATTTACCCTTCCTTTGGATACGGATATATATTCAGGTCACGGACCTAAAACAGATGTTGATTATGAGGCAGCGAACAATCCTTATATAAACGGTTTTGACTTTTAAAATAAACTTATTTCTTACAATGAAAGCAATAGAGAGAAGAACGATAAGAAAATATACTTCGGAAAAAATTGACGAAAAGACATTAAACTACATTCTGAATTGCGGTCAGAGAGCGTCAAACTGCGGAAATATGCAGTTATACAGCATTATAGTAACTCAAAGCGAAGAGGGCAAGAAAAGGCTTGCACCTTTGCACTTCAATCAGCCTATGGTAGAGGATTGTGCCGTAGTTTTGACGGTCTGTGTCGATGTAAACCGATTTAACAAATGGTGTGAGATAAACTCAGCACAAAAAAGTTTAAATAATTTTCTTTTCTTAAACGTTGCAACTATTGATGCTGCCGTATGCACACAGGCTATGGCGCAGGCAGCAGAAGAAAAAGGTTTGGGTATCTGCTATTTGGGTACGGTGAATTATATGGTTGAGCCTATATCTGAGGCTTTGAACCTGCCCGACGGTGTAATCCCCGTAACCTGTCTTACTATAGGTTATCCTAAGGAGACACCTCCTGTTACAGAGCGTTTGCCTTTGTCTTCCGTTGTTCACTATGAAGAGTATAAGGACTACACCGACGCCAATATAAAGGCTATGTACAGGGATATAGAACAAAATCCGTCCAATCAAGATTTTGTTAAAGAAAATTCTAAAGAAAATTTGGCGCAGGTTTTTTCCGAAGTGCGTTATCCTAAGCAAATGAACGAAGAATTTTCGGAAAAATACGAGGCTTATCTTAAAGAACATTTTTTCTCAAAATAATGTTTCCTTACGACAGCATAGGAAATGAACTTGTGGTTTCTCTCTTCGGGGGAAGCCATTCGGAGTTTATAGGGGCTAAGATAGAGCATTTTCCTTCGGGAGTTAGGTTCGATGCTTCGCTCTTGAAAAAAGATATTGACAGAAGAAGACCTCAGAGATACGGTACGCCGAGACATGAAAGCGATGCGGCGGAGTTTCTCCCTGTTTTCAAGGACGGTGACTTTATTCCTGAGAATTTTTCTTTCAAAGTGAGGAATACTAATTCCGATACATCTTCATACGATGCCAATAAGAAATTTTTCCGCCCCTCTCATTGCGATTATGTTTATTATAAGAAGTACGGAGAAAACTCCTTGAAGTATAAGGACGAGGCTTCAGGCAGAATAACTTTGCCGATAGTCATTGCGGGAAGTCTTTGTAAAATGTTTTTGTCTTCTAACCGCGTAACGCTTCATGCAGAAGTCTCTTCGCCGAAAAATGTTGAGGATTTAGAAACTGCTGACAGCATAGGAGGAAAGATAACTTGCCGCATTAACAATGTACCTGTAGGAGTGGGTGAACCTATTTTTTGTAAGATACAGTCAATGCTTGCAATGGCGGTGATGAGTATTCCTTCCGCAGTGAGTTTTGAATTAGGCGACGGATTGAAACGAACTTGTATCTCGGGAATTGAAGATATTGACGAATGGACGGAAGACAACAATGCGCTGTCTCCTTATTTTAAGACAAAGACTAATCATAGCGGAGGGGTGAATGCAGGTATAAGCAACGGAAATGAAATAGTCTTTCATGCGGGTTTTCATCCTGTGCATACTTTAGAAAGACCTGTGAATATGATAGATGGAGAGGGCAGAACGGAGCAAAGAATATTCGGCGGCAGACACGATAAGGCTCATATATTTCGTCTTCCTGTAGTTGTGGAAAGTCTTGCTGCCATGGTTTTAACTGATTTGTTGTTGATGAAAAATAAAAATAATTCTGATGGAAAAAAATAACAAAAAAAGGAATTTATTGATACTTGCCTCGTTAATTGGTTTGATAGTATTGATAATTGTTTGCATACTTTTGTTTACATCTTCTGATGATACCTATACCATAAAAGGAAAACTCAAAAACGGAAAAGACAAATATTTGGTTTTGTTGGAGTCTACGGGAGAAAATCCTTTGGTTGTTGATACTTTGTTTTTGGATTCCAAGGGTAGATTTTCAAAAAAGGAAAAGTTAAAAGAACCTTCCCTTTTTATACTTCAAGCCGACAATGACTTTATTACTCTTTGCCCTTCGCCGAAAGAAAAAATTAAGATAGAGGGAGATTTTGACAAATTCTCATTAACATATAAGGTAGAGGGCTCTAAGGAAAGCGAAAACTTACATTCTTTGGCTGAACGTCAGATAAAAATAGGAGAAGTTTTTCAAAAATTTCAGCAAGATTATGACAACGCTAATCCTGAGCAAAGAAAGTTCCTCGTAAAGGAAATGAGAATGAGATTTTCCCAAATGATGAAAGAAGAACAAAAGTTTTTGAAAACCTATATTGCAGAAAACAAGGGTTCATTAACTACATTGGTGGCTCTTTACACGGAAATAGCAGGGCAACCTTTGTTTTCTTTCGGTTATGACGGTGAATTGTACAAACAAGTTCTTGAAGGATTACAAAGGACTATGCCTCAGAATAAACACACTCTTAATCTGCAAAACTTTGTTGAACATCTTCAAGCAGCAGAACAAAATAAAGAAGATTGATTATGAAGGAAAGAAAGAATATCTATTTCCTTTCCGATTTTCATCTTGGGGTAGATGCTAAGGAAACCTCATTAGAGAGGGAGAAAAAAATAGTCCGATTTCTGCAAAGCATAGAAGACAAGGCCGAAAGGGTCTTTCTTTTGGGAGATGTTTTTGATTTCTGGTTTGAATACAAAAGAGTTGTTCCCAAAGGTTTTGTAAGGCTTTTCGGACAGTTGGTGAAAATGACTGATATGGGGATAAAAATAGATTTCTTTTGCGGAAACCATGATTTATGGCAAAGAGATTATTTCTCAAAAGAAATGAATATCACCGTACATCGTGAAAAGGTTGAGGAATTTCTTTTTGACGGTAAAGTTTTTCTTGTCGGTCACGGTGACGGATTGGACAAAAAAGACTATATGTACAGGATTATACGCTTCCTTTTTAAGAATTCTTTCTGCAATCTTATTTTTTCTTCCATTCCTGCTAATATAGGATTGTGGCTTGCCAATACATGGAGTTCCATGAGCAGACATTCACACGGCAAGAGTGACTTTGAGCAAAATGAAAACGAACCTATGATTGAGTTTTGCAAGAACTGTCTTAAGCAAAGAAAGATTGATTACTTTGTTTTCGGACATCGACACTTGGTTATGCAGGAAGATTTGTCTGACGGTAAGGCCCGTTATTTCAATACAGGCTCTTGGCTATATGAAAGTTCATATCTTGTTTGGGACGGTAAGAATGCAGAGATGAAGTCTTTTGATTGATTTTCTGTTTTCTCGTATTACAAAAACAAAGAGAGGGAAAAACAAATTGTTTTCCCCTCTCTTTTTGTTCACTCTTAAAAGATTAGTGAATAGTATTTAAAACTTTTGCCTTAGCATTAGTTATACGTGTTTTGAATTCAGATTTTGCACAATCAGAAACAAGACCTATTTTTGCTTGTTGCTGTTTTGCAAGTTTCATATAAGCAGTTGCACCTTCAGGAGTTCCGTTCTTTGCTTTAGCAGCTGCAAGTTCGTCAGCGTATTTCTCCAATTCTTTAACCTTTGCTTCGCATGGGTCAACTTGAGGAGCAGCTTTTGTTTCTTGAACTGTAGTTTTAGCTGCAGGAGTTGTTGCTTTTGCAGGAGCAGCTTGCTGAACAGGTTCTGCTGCTACAGGTTCTTCTGTGTTCTCAACAACAGGTGATTCTGCTTGAATTTCCTCTGAAGGAGTTGTTGTTTCAGATGCAGTTGTTTCAGCTTTCTTTGTGCAAGATGCCATAAGGGCAACTACTGCTAATCCTAATAATAAATGTCTAATTTTCATCTTTTGTTATTTTTTAATTAATAATTATTAATTTGTGTACAACATTGTACCTTACGAGCAGCAAAGATATAATAATTTTTTTATATCTCACTACTTTTTTTCTGAATTTTTAAGCTTAATATCCTCATTTTCTTTTGTTTTAGGTGAAGTTTTGTTTTTCTAAATCTTTTTATTAGTTTGATATTAAGTTGTTTAACGTTGTTGTAATCAGATTTCGTTACATTGTTATATTTTTTACTTGTTTTGATTTTTTATTTTGCTGCAGCGGAGTAAGACAATGAAATTTTATTCTCTGTTTACCATACAATAATATTAATATACGTACCAACAAATTCTTTTTATTTTGTTCTTTTACTGCAAAAAATTGTAATTTTGCAGCCACTTAGACAAATAAAGATGAAAATGACGAAAAAGAAACTTCTTCTCATAGCAATGCTTTCGGGCTTTCTGCAATTTTTATCTTGGTTTCACACCATGCTTTTAGCACCTCTGATGCTCATTGCTTTCATTCCTCTGCTTTGGGTTGAGGATTACATTCTTTGCAACAAGGAATTATTTTCAAAAGGTGCAGTTTTCCGCTATTCCTATCTGCCTTTCCTTTTTTTTACTTTTACTCAGACCTATTGGATTGCAAAGGCTACTCCTGTCGGAATTATAGTTCCGTTTTATGAGGCTTGCTTTATGGCTCTTGTTTTTCAACTTTATCACTATACACGCAAGGTTTCAAAGTACACTGACGGCTCTTACTTCTTCTTAATCTTTTATTGGATACTGTTTGAATTTGTACAATTTAATTGGGATGTTAATTTTCCGTGGCTCAATTTAGGAAATACTTTTGCTTCTTATCCTATTTTGGTTCAGTGGTACAGCGTTACCGGTATGGAGGGAGGAAGTATTTGGATTTTGCTTTGCAATATAGTTATCTACATTTCTTATAAGAAAAAACAAAAATACTATATCCCCATTGCCGTTTTTGCTTTGCCTGTTATTATTTCTTTGTGGCAGTGGTTTGATTACAAAGATGATAGCCCCGAAAAAAAGATTGAGGTTATTGCAGTTCAGCCTAATCTCAACCCTTATACGGAACAATATGCCGTTCCTCCCTTACAGGTTGTTGATAGGGTGAAAAATCTCATTAATCCTTTGATGGACGACAATGTTGATTACGTTCTGATGCCGGAAAGTTCTATTCAAGAATACGCATGGGAGGATTTGCTTGACAGTGTTCCGAGTGTGCTGGAATTAAATCAATTTTTATCCCGATGGAAAAAAGCTGAAGTTGTTGCAGGTCTTTCTTCCCAAAGACTTTTGCCTAAAGGCGTAAAGAGTGAGGCTGCAAGAAAATTGCCTGATTCTGATGATGAATACTTTGAATCCTGCAATATAGCAATAGATATTCCGAGAAGCGGAAAGTTAGATGATTTTACAATTCACCATAAGACCGTTTTGACTGTCGGAGTTGAGAAGATGCCTTTCAAAAAGTATCTTTCCTTTGTGGAGAAGTTTGCTTTGGATTTGGGAGGTACTGTAGGAACGCTCGGAATAGATGATTCCGTTGTCGTTTTTCCGTCAAAGACAAAAGATGTTACCGTATCTGCTGCCATTTGTTATGAATCCGCAGACGGAAACTATGTAAGGCAATTTGTAAAAAAAGGTTCGCAGGTTCTGTTTATTATAACCAACGACGGATGGTGGGGAGATACTCCCGGTTATAAGCAGCATTTTCAGTTTGCAAGGCTGAGAGCAATAGAAAACCGTAGGTATGTGGCCCGTGCAGCCAATACAGGTATCTCGGCTTTCATATCTCCAAGGGGTGAGATAATGAAAAAAACTCCTTATTGGCAACAAGCGGCAATCAAAACAGGACTTCCTTTGCAGTCTTCACAAACATTTTTCTCCCTAAACGGCGATATACTTATGAGGCCTCTTTCTTTCTTTGCCGTTTTACTTTTAGTCTATTCTTTTATAGTAAGCAGAATTCAGCGGAAAGAAAAAACAAAATAAGTAAAAGAAAATTATATATATTCAAAAATAATTTATAAATTTGCAACTCAATACATTTTTTATTATGAAAAAACATTTTATTTTATTTTTTATAAGTTTGGCGGGTTTCTTTTTTATGCTCCAAGCACAGCCTACCCTTACGATAGGAGCGGTTTCTAATATCTCTACTTTCAAAGCGCAACTCAATGCAAACATAAGTTCTTTGGGAGGTTGGACCGTTAATGGTAAGGGTTTTATGGTTTCAAAGACACCTACTTTTGATGATTTTATTAGGATAACTTCCGTTTCGGGAACGGCGAATACTAACACCAAGACAGGAGATTTTTATTATTATCCGGGAACAAGCCCTACGGCAACGAGTAAACCTTATTTTGAACCGGGTACTACTTATTATGTAAAAGCCTATGCAAAAAAGGGTAGCGGCTCAAGTGCAGATACTGTTTTTACAGGTGTTGTCTCTTTTACAACTCTTACTGCTGACGGAGGAATTTGTCAAATCGACAGTCTTTCTCATATAACCTATACTTCAGCACGAATTTACGGCAAGATATCAAGTGTTAATGATGCTTGGAAAATAGCAAAGACAGGAGTGGTTGTCGGTTTGGAACCAAACCCTACTGTTGATAATGCTACGGTTTACACTTCCTCTACCAACACAGGAACTTTGCCGAAAACCTTTAATATTAATGCTGACGGGCTTTATCAAGGCGCTACTTACTATGTAAGAGTTTGGATAGCCAATCAATATACCAATACATATTATGATACAACCTATTCTCAGCAATCTGTTTTCACTACTCTGTGTGCAGTAGACAGCGTTCCTGAAAACGTAACCTTTGACTCAGTAGGAATAAACAATGTTGAGATTAGCTGGACGCCGAGGTCGGGACAATATCTTTTTGAGGTGGATTATGGTTTTGCAGGACATGAACCGGGAGAAGGAACCATACTTAGTTGTGTCGGCAATCATATTTCTATAGATGGTTTGGAGGGAGGCCGTTCTTATTCGGTCTTTGTCAGAGCTGCCTGCAACGGAGCAAGCGGAGAGTGGTCCGTTATAAGGACTTTCACCACCCGTCCTTCATTGTGCGCCAACGTAAACACCATACGCACAAGCAATCTTACCAATTCCTTCGCTCAAATCGAATGGACACCGGGTTCAATGAGCCAAACGGTATGGGAAGTCTTGTTCGCAAAGGCAAATGAGAGTTATCCTTCAACTCCTTTTATGGTTTACAATACGCCTGTTTTCTCTCCGATAGGTTTAAATCAAAATACACAATATAAAGTAAAGGTAAGGGCTAATTGCGACCCTTATTACAGCGATTGGACAGAGGATTATATGTTCACCACTCTTGTTATGGGAACTGATGATGTTGAGAAATCGGCTTCCAAGGTTTTGATTTATCCTAATCCAAGCGAAGGAAGGATATATTTCGAACAAAAAAATGTAAACGTAAACCTTATGGAAATATATAATTCTCAAGGAATAAAGATTTATTCTTCGGATTCTGTACCTGAGGAATTGGATTTAAGCGAAAGCGGAATATATTTTATAAGAATAAATACCGATAAGGGTATTCAAACAGAAAAAATTGTCGTGAGATAATTTTTGATTATTAAATTTTTTCATTTTTATTGGAGAGAGACCTCTTTTTTTGAAGAGGTCTCTTTTTTTATTCCTTATTCTTAAAACAAGATTTTAATTTTCTGAAACGAAGTTTTACTTTTACGAAATCAAATCTCAGTTTATTGAGTCTTCGTTTTAATTTTCTGAAATGAAGTTTTACTTTTGCGAAATCAAATCTCAGTTTATTA
>JAFVAP010000075.1 GCA_017480455.1 Bacteroidales bacterium
CAAGAACTTTTCAATAAAACTTTGCCAAGAATGAAATACGATAATATTCTTTTTTCTCAAAATATTTAAACATTATAATTTTTATGTATATCTTTGCAAAGAATATTTACCTCTCTTACACACTTTTTAATATAGTATCAATTTTACACACTTTTTTGGATAGTATCACTGTATGAGAGAAATACAGAAGGAAATGACTCTTCGTCGATGTAAAAGTAGCCTATACCCAAATTTAGATTCTTGTATCCGAAACCGGCACTTACGTTAAAGAAAATGATACCATAGTCAGATATTGCATTACATCCAATTTTTGTATTAATAAACAGTGACCAATCATAGCGCGGAGTTCTAAGTTCCACTTCTGCATAGATTGGCAGAGTAGCGGTAAAATGTTCTTCTTCATCGCCCACGCCTACTCCTGCACCAACCATAAAGCTTGGGGTGATTTGATAGTTATAGGCTATGGATGCGATAATATTAACTGCGCCTAAACCGAAGCGGAGGTAACTTCCTGTGGGGCGGTAGCGAGGGTCGGCAACCTTAGGTTCAGGTTTAGGTGTCGGCTCGGGTGCAGGCGGACGATAGAAATCAACAAGAGGTATTTTGCTTGACATACGTTCGGCTATCTTGCGCATGGTTTCACGATAAGAAGTTCCTTCTGCCCATTCTGCTCCGTCTTTGGCTATAATTGCTCCTGTCTCCACATTGACTACACGTATATCTATGTTGTATTGTTTCATCGCCAAATTAACATCACCAATCACAATGACAGGAACATTAAGTATTTCTCCCAATCGTGCCATATCCGTCTCGGTAATTTTACCGCTTTGGATTTTGTGTTCTTCCAATATTCGGTTTACTCTTGTTCGCTCCACTACTGTGTAGCCCTGAGGTTCGAAATAGGTGTTAAAGATAGCCGAAAGGCCGTCTACATCACTTTGATTTACGTTTACACCTGCGCTGAAGTCCAGTACGGCAATGCGTGGTTGTGCTGCGGCTGACAATATGCTTAGTACCACGACAGACGCAAGGACTGATAATTTGTATTTCATCATTTGTTTGTATGTTTTTTTTATTTAGTCCGCACCACAACTGAAAAAATTAAACCAAATAACGAAGCGTGGCACTGATATACCACTTCTTCTGTTAGAGGTTGTGAGAAATACCCTTGTAATGCAGAGGCGGAAAAACAGCCCACGCTAAAATGCGCGAACCACTATACCTATTCTTGCATTACAATTAAGAGTTTCTCACATTCCTAACAGCAAGACGAAGATATAACGCTTCGTGATTTCACTATCGAAATCGGCTACAAATTTACATACATTTTCCGATGTAGCCAAATTTTTTTCATTCATAGCATTCGTTTTATTTTTCGCTATGCTATGTCACGGCATAAAAAGGCACAAAATAAAAAAAGTATTGGAGTGAGTAACTTTGCTTTTAGGCAAAGTTACTCACTCCAATACTTTATAAATTCTTTTTTTTATCTCACTTAATAAGTCAGAATATTGAGCATAGGATTTGTTTATGGGAATGCAAGGAATAAATTCCTTACAACAAGAGTTTGATTAAATGAGACCTTAGTTTTTATCTCTGTCGTAATGAGGCATCTCAAAAGGAATAACCAAAGACAACTCAACCAAGCCTCCGAAATCTCCGTTATCCTTATACCAAGGAGATTGGTAGATAAGTTTTTTTTGTCCTTTCTTTGTTATAGTGTAAACATTGCACTCCTTACTTGACATCATGTGATTTATAATAGCTTGAGAACGTTCATTATGACAACCCATAATATTTTTACCTATGATATTATCATCAGGGGATTTCAGATTAACTCTTCTGGAGTGAGCATTCATATCTATAAAGTCGCCTTTCTCATCTGTGACAGTGATAGCCACTTGTTCCAAACCGTTAGCCCAATTTTCCATAATTTTTATTGAGATTGATTATTATTAATAAAAAAAATTGATATCGGACAGACGCATAAACATCTGTCCGACATCAAGAACTTATTATTTTGCACTCAAAGCTGCTAAAGCTATAGAATAAGTTTTTGTTTGAACGGAATCGCCTCTTGAAGACAAGATACAAGGAACTTTTGCTCCTACAACCATGGCTGCAAGTTCAGCACCTGCAAATTTTGTTGCCGTTTTGTAGAATACATTTCCCGGCTCTATAGCAGGCCATACTAAACAATCGGCATCACCTGCAACTTCTGAGTTGAGTTTTTTGATTTGTGCTGATTCTTTATCTATAGCAACGTCCATAGCCAAAGGACCGTCTACTATAGCTCCTTTTATCTGACCTCTGCGGTTCATAGTTGCAATCAAAGCAGCATCTACGCAGGCAGGCATACCTGTAAGCATTTGTTCAGTTGCTGCTATCATAGCCACCTTAGGACATTCTATTCCCAAAGTGTGAGCAGTATTGATAACATAATTTACTATAGCTGTCTTCTGTTTGAAATCAGGAGCAGGAATAACTGCAACGTCCGAAGTGATAAGCAATTTATGATAAGCAGGTATTTCAAATACAGAAACATGAGAAAGAACAGGTTTGCCAGACGGCATCAAACCGTTTTCTTTGTTTAATATTGCTTTCATATATTTATCAGTAGAGCAAAGACCTTTCATAAGTATTTGACCTTTTCCCTCATTGATAAGAGCAACGGCTTTTGCTGCGGCCTTTGCCTCATTACTCTCTTGGACAAGTTCAAATTTATTCACATCAATACCCTCTTGCTGACAAACACTCTTTATTGTATCTATATCACCTACAAGAGTAACATCAACAATACCTAAATCTATTGCCCTGCTTGTAGCACCTATTGTATGGGAGTCATTTGCGTAGGCTGCAACTAAACGTTTTCTCGGAGCAGCTTTTGCTGCTGAAATCAATTCTTCTAACTTTTTCATTATTTTATTTAAGTTTATTTGTGTTTTTTTTAAGATTAAATGTCTTTATTTACCGTAATCAAAGAGTCCGAATTTTCTTAACATCTATTGATTGTTAGGTTTTGCAAAATTATAAAAGTTTTTACAAATGACAATAAAAAATTATAATCTATGGTTTCATCTTAACATAAAGATTTCTATTTAGTTGATTTTTCCGGAATTTTAATATCCATAAGCCCCCTATAATAAAACATCATTTCATCTCTCATAATCACAAGAAATTTTTCTTCATATAGCATAACGGATTAAACAATTCTCATTGTAGAACTCATCTTTTCAGAACTTCAATGTCATACCCAAAGACGGAAGAACAGGTAATTGGTCTATACGTTCTGCTGTAACTCTGTCGTAATAGAACATATTGTTGCGGTTATACACATTGGTAACAGACAAATCTATTTCCAAAACGGAACGTGTAAAGAGATTGAAACGTTTTTTTATCGATATATCCAAACGGTGATAATCAGGAAGACGCTGCCCGTTCAATGTACCGTAAGCAGAATACAAAACACCATTTCCTTTTGTATAGTCGTAATCCGGAGTTGAGATAGGCAGATATTCAAAGAAACCTTCTGTTGCCGTAAACGGAAAACCTGAGCCATAGTTCCAACGGGCAGAAATCTCAAAGCTTCTGTCTAAGCCCATTTGGTAAGAAACAAGTATATTAATGTTGTGTCTGCGGTCATAATGAGGACTGTAAGTCATAACCTCATTTTCCCTTTCAACCTTACCGTAAGAATATATAGCCCAAAGGTAAAATCTTCCGTCAGAATAAAGGAGGCTCAAATCTCCTCCGTAAGCCTTTCCCTCCTCTATAGCAAATGATTTTGTAAGATATTCGGGCAAAGACGAGTTCAAAGAATTGTTATCATAGAGTTTGTCTCTGTTCACAGAGATTAAGTCCGTCATTGTCTTATAGTAAATCTCGGCATTGAAAGTCAAATTCTTTACAATATCCCATTCTGCACCTAAGATTATATGTTTTGATTTTTCGACATAGTTGTTTATTTCTTCACCGTGAAACGAAGAGACAATACCTCCGTAAAGGTCAGGCCCTGAAGTAAGATAGCCTGTAAACAGATTAACGACGTCTCTGTCGCTCTTAGTATCAATAAAAGTTTGAGAATAAAATCCCATAGCAGACTTCAACCTAAAGGATTTAGAAAGATTATATTTCAATGAAAGCCTCGGCTCAAAAAGTACCTCTGACAATGAAGCGTAATAAGACATTCTCAAACTCGGTTCATAAAGCAAATTACCCCAAAAACCTTTATACATCATATATGCACCCATCTCTGTAGAGTTATCAATCTGTTCTTGAGCCATAGAAGAAAACAGTGAAGTAGTTTTATTGGCTATCATTTCCAAACCATATTTCAGTTGGTCTTTATCAAAAAATGAAGTTGCCGACAAGACACCCGAAAACGTTCCTATTTGACTGTGCTGTTTTCCGTCAGAAGAAGAGGCATCCATATCCATATTGTAGTCAGAATAAGCCAAAGTACCCTCAACCAATGAAGAACTTCCTGTAGGCAGAAGAATAAAATTAGCACCCAATCCCGTGTTTTTCCAACTAAAATCAGCTATGTTTCTGAAACTTTTAACATCATCAGTAAAATTAAAACCAAACAAACTTATCTTGCTTCCTTCTTTACTTACAAGCGTAACCTTTCCGTAAACATCTAAAAAATCATAAGGCAGGTCATTATCCACATAACTATAGAGGGACGAAGAGGTTGCAGAAAGGTAAGATTTCTTTGCGGTAAGAATATACGAAAGAGTGTAATTCCTGTTATCAGTTTCCCTAAGAACAGGACCTTCTACCAAGGCGGAAGCGCCGAAAGTTGAGAAGGAAAGTTTTCCCGAAGTTTGTTTTTTGTTTCCGTCTTTGGTCGCTATATCTATAACAGAAGATAATCTGTCACCGTACTGTGCAGAAAAACCTCCTGTATAAACATCTGCACGTCTGATTATATCAGTCTCAAAAACAGAAAATATTCCTGTGGAATGAAAAGGATTATATACAATCATTCCGTCTAACAGGACCTTGTTTTGTATAGCTGAGCCACCTCTTATATACAACTGACCGCCTTGGTCTCCCGAAGAAACAACTCCGGGAAGTACCTGTATGTATTGAGCTATATCGGCCTGCCCTCCTATGGATGGAATTTTATAAATATCCGTTGCCGTAATCTTTTTTACAGAAACACGGCTGTCCAAACGGGCAGATTCTTTGTCCGCATAAACATCTACTGTCTGTAATTGCTGAATATAAGGAAGCAATTCTATTTTAAGATTTAATATCTTAGATGAAGATACACTCACCGCTATAAGTGTATCCTTATAACCAAGACACTGAACTTTGATATTGTAACTACCTGGCTTAACTTTATTTATTACAAAATAGCCGTTATCATCAGTAGTTGCGCCTAATGAAGTCGTTTCCAAAAGAATATTTGCAAAAAGTATAGGCTCACCGTTTGCCTTATTATAAACAAAACCTTTGATTGTTGAACTTTGACTTAAAACAGTGAACAAAGAAAAAAAGAATATTAAAAAAAACAAATACCTCTTCATAAGCAAAAAATATTAATGTAATATCTTAAAAACAAACTCTCTTAACAACTCTCCGTCATCTTTTAGCGGAGAAACATCAACTCCTTTTGTTTTCAAA
>JAFVAP010000076.1 GCA_017480455.1 Bacteroidales bacterium
CAAGAACTTTTCAATAAAACTTTGCCAAGAATGAAATACGATAATATTCTTTTTTCTCAAAATATTTAAACATTATAATTTTTATGTATATCTTTGCAAAGAATATTTACCTCTCTTACACACTTTTTAATATAGTATCAAGTTTCAGAAAACTGAGATTTGATTTCGCTGTTTTAAAACTTAGTTTTATTTTTTTGAGGATACTTTGTTGGTTATTATTATGCAGATTTCATAGAGCAGATACATAGGCAGGGAAACGAGAAATAGAGTAAATAGGTCGGGAGGAGTGATTATGGCCGAGACAAGCATTATAATAATGAAAGCGTGCTTGCGATAGTGTCTGAGAAAATCTGCATTCAGTACTCCCATTTTTGCAAGTATAAAGGAAACAACAGGCAATTGGAAAACTAATCCCATAACAAAAGTTAGGGTAGAGAATGTTTTAATATAAGAAGCCAAAGTAATGGTGCTTTCTATGGAAGGGTCTACTTGATAAGTTCCTAAAAAACGGAACGAAACAGGAAAGATGATAAAATAATTCATCAAAACACCCATAGCAAAAAGCAGATACATACTTACGGCAACGCCGACGGAGTTTTTTCTTTCTTTTTCGTTGAGCGCAGGAATAGTGAAACGGAACAACTCCCAAAGGATATAGGGTGAGGCTATCAAAAGTCCTAAATATATAGACGTGCTTAGATGTGTCATAAATTGAGCGGAGAGGTCGGTGCTTATCATTTTTATATGATAAGGATTGAAATGAAAATCCCAACCAAAGGTTTGCAAGATATTTTCTATTGTTCTATAGGTGATGAAGTTCCACTTCCGTGGGGCGAGCAAAAGAGTAAATGTTTGTTCTTTGAAACAAAAAATTAAGAAAGCAAACAGGAAGGTGACAAAAATAACTCTGAAGAGCATCTTTCTGAAAACTTCAAGATGCCCTCCGAAAGTTAAAAGTTCTTCTGTTTTATTCTTTTTTTGATTCTTCATTTTTTACAGAAGAGTTTTCAGAGTTATCCCGGCAGTTTTCTTTGTTTTCATGCTCAGACTTTTCGTTTTCATCGGTTTCGCCGTTGATTCCTTTTTTGTATTCACTTACACCGCGGCCCAATGAACGCATAAGTTCAGGTATCTTTTTTCCGCCGAAAAGCAAGAGTACGGCTCCGCCTATTACGATTAACTCTGTTGTACCTATCATCAATAAGGGTAAATGTAGCATAATGTCTTAACAGTTTAAAAATATTTCACAGGTGTCGAAGTTTATTTCCCAATTACCGTTTTCACTGCTTTCCCAATTGTATTTTGCAGCCATAGTGTCCCACCACTGCTGAAACTTGCCTTGTGTTTCTCCCATATCTTTTACAAGACGTTCATACAAGTCATCGTTATCTATTGTCAAAACTTTGGAAAGTTCTGTCAGTCCGTTTCTTCTTTCAAAAAGTCGAAGAATTTCGTTTTTTTCTTCTATTGTTACTTGTCCAACTTTCTTTTTCATAATATAACTTTTTATTGGTTTTTAATGTGTATATAATTATGTCTTTAATGCGGAGGAATAAAATGTATTACCATTGCTCCCGAACTTCAAAAGGGTCTAAGTAATCTATCTCCTTTATTTCGTTGTCAAAGATTTGTGTTTTCAAAAGCAAATCTTTTGCAGCGTTTCTTTCCAAATGTGAAACTACACACTGCTCATGCGAAGGTGTATTTAATTCAAACGTTGTCTTTTTGTTCAACCAAACACATCGTTTGCAATGATAAGAATCGCAAATCCTACACAAAGGAGCGTGGTCCAATTGATAGAGTTGGGCATTCTTTATATTCACTCCCTCCGACAAAGAACCTATACTTTGTTTTTCATCTTCCAAATAGAAAGCAGGGCAAACGTAAAACTTACCATTAGGAGCGAGGGTTATAACTTCCGCACCTGCATTGCAGTTATTCATTTGCTTTAACATTATTCTGTCTGTAAGGATATTGATTTGCGAAAATCCTCCTTTTCCTATTTGTTTCTCTGTTTCCAAAGAAAGTTCTTTTAAAGCCTCTTTGTATTTCTCAAAATCCTTTTCAGAGAAGGTATCTATATCTGTAAGGACCATATTAACCCTTTGGACTTTGAAAATATTTTTCTTCAAAAGAGAAAGATTTGTAAAGAAATCTTCTTTCTTTGTCCTTATAACATAGACTTGTTCTTTGTTTATTTCATTATTAGAAAACTCTGTTACGGAGTTACAAATCAAAACATCGGCTCTCTGTTTTGAAATAGGCTTTATATCCGAATGGTCTATGGTGTTGATAATTTCAGAATATTCTTTCGGCAGTTCTTCGCTTGGGTAGACAAACTGAATATTAAGATTTTCTTTCATTGCAAAGAGTATCCCTGCTTTTAGGTCCTCTTTGCTTATAAGTTTATTCTCTTTGACAGGGTTTTCGTAATGGCAAAAAGAAACGCTTTTTTCGTCCAATAATATTACAAGATATTTCAACATGGCTAACAAATTTTTTCGTTAAACTCTTTTTTGTTCTTTTCAAACTTTTCCCTCTCACCCTCAAGTTCAAGTTTGCGGAAAAGTTTGTTCCAATAATAATTATTGGCTCTTACTCTCGCCTTGTGCATCTTGCAAATGGCAGTACTGCGTTCGTAAATAGTGTTTGTCTTTGCAGCATCGTAGTTCTCACCTTGACACCATGCACAGCCCTCTGCTACTTCACAGTCTATACATTCTTGTTTGCTTTGAGTACAACGGTCAAGGCAAAGGAACGGACGCAAAAGATTTTTGTTTATTCCCTCTTTTACATTACCTATTATCAAAGCCTGTTTGTCTCTTAATGAATATTGGGCAAAACGAGTACAAGGATAAAAGTTTCCTTGTGCGTCTATAGAAAGCATCTTTCCTGCTCCGCACCAATTTTGATTCATAAGTTTTTTGTCCAAAGGCTTACCCAATCTCTCAGAAAAGAAGGAACAAGTGTATTCTCTGTAATATTCCTTTTCTATTATTTCATCTGCAAGTATCATAAGTTGTTCTTCAAAGAGTTTGTCATCGCCTTCTTTCCATACATCTTCAAAGACAACGTTTATGTTCACTTGTTTTATTCCTAAAGAATAAAGATGAAGCACACTTTCTTTTATATAAGGAATATCCGCCGAAGAGATAGTAACCTTTGTTCCTGCCCCGGGAAACTGTTCCAACCAAAGAGGAATGTTTTTCACCACATCTTTATAAGAACCTTTACCTGAATGTTTATAAACTCTGTTTAGGTCGTGTTTCAACTCTGTTCCGTCTATGGTTATACCTATACTGAGATGGGTAATATTCTTTTTGATATAATCTTGTACAGGTTTGGAATCATAGTTTATTCCGTTGGTAGAGAAATTGAAACGATAGGAATTAAACCAATGATGATTTAACTCAAACATTCTTTGTTTCAAATAGTCGCAAATCTTGTCTATAAGTTCTATCTCCAAAAACGGCTCTCCGCCTATGAAGTCCCAAGTAACGGATTCTTCGTTAAATTCTTCTTCCCTCTCCAAAATATAGTCTATGGCCTGTTTTGCCACCTCAAAGGTCATACGTTCCTTTTCGTTTTTCCCTACGAGGTAGCAATATTTACAAGCCAACTGACAATCTTTCGTAACAATAAAGGTAATGGACTTCGCCATACCGTCTTGCCATTGTCTTCTATCTTCTTTAATTTGATTCATAGTGTTAATAATAATTAGTACCAATAAAAATGCCATGAGCAGTAACTATTGCAATTTCCTATACAAGATCCTTGACAGCTCATAGAGCAAGATCCTTGACAACTCATAGAGCAAGATTCTTGACAACCACTGGAACAATCTCCTTTACAACTAATTCTACAAGTACCTTCACATGCATCTCCACACGTAAAAGAACAAACTCCACAAGAAAGAGTGCAAGATTCAGAACATTCGTATTCACAACTATTTGATGTTATTTTTTTCTCGTTTAAACTTATAATAGAATTTGGAAATAAAATAACACCAAATAAAGGGAGTAATTTTTTCCCAACTTTTTTGAAAAACTCTCTTCTTGTTTCTAAGTTATCCATATTATCCATTATCCATATATCTTTATATTTCATAGTATTGCGAAGCGGCACTTGTGCATATTTCAGCACAAGTATTTACGCATCCGCCATAACAACTATCAGAACAAGAACTACATGAATTTCGACAAGTACTTTTGCAACTTCCTCCACATGAATTAAAACAGCCATAACACATATTCAAACATTTATGTGAACATCCGTAGCCACAATCAAAAGAACTATTTGTTAAGTTGCCTTTGCAGTCATTTCCACAATAGGTTCTGCACGAATCATAACAGCCTGTACTACATTTACCATAACAAGAAGAAATGCATTTATTACTGCAATCCAATTCGCAATTTATCATACAAGAATTGTTACAATCAATATGTCTATATTGCTCATTTTCTTCTTCCTCATCATTAAAATCAGTGCATGATACTAGTGTTTTTGCTACAGATAAATAAAATATTGGTATCAGTGAAGATAATGATTTTTTAAAAAAATACCTTCGATTAAGTAGTTCTCTTCCCTTCATTGTATACTAAATATTTTTTAGATTGCTTGGTGTATATGATCGCCTTATCGTAGGTTACCATAACAACTGGATATGCAACTTCCATTGCAACTGCTTCTGCATCCACCAGTACAGCTACTGTAACAAGCGTTAGAACAACTACCACATGGGTTTGCAGAAGTTTGACCTCCACAATTTATGGCACATGATGTTTTGCAACTACGACTACAACCATTAGAACAACCTCTTGAACAACTGCCACCACAAGCGTAGGAGCAATTTGTACAACTTCCTATGGGATTACTTTCTTTTGCTTGAGTAAGCAAAGGCATATTCATTAATGCAATAGCACCAAGTACAGGCAATACCCCTTTGGCTGCTTTTTTGAAGAATTCTCTACGGTTCTGTAATTCTTCGCTCTGAATTTTTTTTTCTTCTTTCATAAGTCTGAAAATTTTAATTGATTAATAATTATTTAATTACTTAACAAGTGAAGACTTATTTTGAAGATTGTTTTTTAGAAAGGGTATAAAATAAATACGTGAACTTTCTTACTGAATTTCTTTTATCTTGAGGTATCGCCAAACACCTAGTCTTAACAAAATAAGTAAAAGTTCACGCGCTACGTATGTAGCCGTTTGTACTTATTGTTTCTTTGTTAAGACATTCACTGAAAAATTTGGCGATTTTCAAGATGAAAACATTCAAAAACAATAACAAACGCTTCGTTGTTAAATATAAGGCACTACACCTTTTCAAGGTGCAAAGATAACTAAAAATTTTTATTTGCAAATGAAATTAAAAGAAAATTCTGTTTATTAACAGTTTGGCAAAACAATAGAGGAGTGAAAGGTTTCACTCCTCTATTCTCTTCTTATTAGGCTTTAATACTATGACAACCCAACAAATAGTGCTCCTGCTATGGAAATAATAAGTATTATTCCTATAAGTGAAATTACTAAACCTGCTATTGCCAAACCTCTTGGTGCTTTAAATACTCATGCAAAAGAGAATATTAGTCCTAAAATCCAAAGGATCCAATCTAAAATAGGA
>JAFVAP010000077.1 GCA_017480455.1 Bacteroidales bacterium
AGAGTGCCAAGGAGATTTGTCATCGTCTTCGGGACAGGCTAAATTAGGAACTGTTTTTCCTATAAGGAGGTTTTTCCATTTCTTGGCACGTTGCACATTCATCTCTATATCGGACGGATGCATCCAAGTAACTTTACCTGTTTCAAAATATTGCTCCACCATATAAACATAAACCTTGTCGTGTCCCATGATATTGTCGGTAAGACTCCGTTTGGTTACGTCGTTTATTATGTATTTGTACATATCTCCGCCCTCTTTGGTACGGCTGATTAGTTTTTCGGTGTAGTAAATCAAAGAGTCCGCTTTCTCATATTTCATGACGTTGTCCCAATAATTGGAATACATATTAGCAAAGACCTCTTTAGGAGTACGCATCAAAGCATCACAGGTCAAATCCACATTGTCAAAATAATGTTGTTTGTAATTGAAGTAATTTTCCTGCCTCATGGCAAGGGAATCTACGCTGCCGTCTTGATTATATTTGGTTTGAACCTGAGGAAAAGAGACGGGACGGGAGGCCATCAAAATTTTAGAAAGCAGGTGTTCGGAATGCTGCTCAACGAATTTTTCTTTAAGTTCCTCGTTTTGAAGTCTCAGTTCATTGAGTTTTTCCGTGTACTCTTCCTTGTTTTGAGTACGGGAGGAGAGACTTTTAAACTCTTTGCCCAGACGGTTTGTCTCTTTGATGTATTCATAATAAACTTTCCCGTCTTCCGAACCCTTGACACTTATATTGGCAGCCAAATCAGAATAATCGGTTTTGAACGACAGTTTACGTTCTTTGTCTATAAGAAATTCAACATACCTCCCCGTGTTATCAGAAAAGAAGTACATTCCTGCAGGCATGCTTTTGACCTTGCTTTTGAAACGGTACTTACCTTTGGCATTCACGCAGGTATCAAAGGCATAGGTCTGTCCCAAATGAAAATATCCTATGTACATGGTATCACTCAGGGAGTTTTTAACTTCAAGACTTATATCGTATTGTGCCTTACAAAGCCAACAGGCTGAGAAAAGAGCAAAAAAAATCAAACTTCGCTTTATCATCATCAAATTTCTTTTTTTGTTAATCTTCCAAAACATCTCTCGCATCGCCGAAGTAATACTTGTAAACCGTATTCAAATACCTTGCCAAAGAAACATAATCCTTGGGATAAGTAAAGAAAGCATAGTTGTTTATAAACATTCCCTCCGTCACTCCCTCTATCCACAGATAGCAGGTGTGCTTGTCAAAGTCCGTTATATCCTTATAGGAGAGCGATGCTATTTTCTTGGACTCGCCTGCCTTGAGTTTTACGTCAGTTCCTATAGATTTGTAACGTACGGTATCGTTTTGGTCCAATATTTCCAACGTATACTGCAAGTTAATATCAATATCCATATCCGAACAAGCATATACAAAGACAGAGTCCTCACAAGTAAACCTGTCTATTGAGAAAATAAGAGGTTGATAAGAAAGCATTGCCGTATAGTACGTAGGTTTCACATCTCCCGAATAATCAATACACCCCCAGCCTACGCAAGGGTACTTCTCATTGTATTGCCAAAAGAGTGTTCCCATGCAATACGGTTTGTTCCTTCTGTGAGTTTCTATGGCTATTTTCAAAGCCTCTTGGCTCAGAAGTTGGCTGTAAGTAACATAGTCTTCGTCAGTTTTAACCACATCGCCGAACCATTCTTTCATTCTGCTGTCTATGAGTGCAAAACCTCTGTCATGCTTTTGGTGAAGGGCGAAACCTTCGTTGGTTTCGGTAAAAGGAGAGGTACAATATTGCAAAGCCGTAGAATAATTCATAAGCGATTGAAAACCATATTCACTCATAAAACGGGGAACTTTCCTTGTGTAGGTCTCAAAATTGCTGTCAGCCCACCAAACGCCCCAATAGTGACTGTCACCCTCTCTCCTACTCTCTTCATGTCCCCAACCGTAATCCACAGGTGAAGAATGGATGTAACTAATCTCAGGAGCATAGCGTTCAACCAAGGAAGGCAGGAGTTCATGGAAAATTTTGTTATAGTTTTCAACAACCTTAACGCTGTCTTTCTCCCTTTGCTTCCAACCCCAGTTGTTCCAGCCCTCCCATATCTCGTTGTTGCCGCAGAAAAGAGCCAAAGAAGGATGTGCGCTCAAGCGTTGAATGTTTTGAGCAGCCTCCATATATACGTTATTCAAAAAAACGCTGTCGGCAGGATAGAGTTCACAGGCAAAAGGAAAATCCTGCCAAACCATTATTCCGTATTCATCGCAAAGAGAAAGGAACTCTTCATCACCGTACGCAGCACCGCCCCACAGACGGAACATATTCATATCAGCCTGCTCGGCAAGCAAAACGTCCGTCATTCGGGTTTGACCGTCGGCAATGTAGTTTGCTCCTTTGCAAAAGACGGGTTTGCCGTTTATCTTAAAATAAAAACTCCTGCCTATGCTGTCCTTGTCCCTCACAAGTTCAACGGTGCGGATACCGAAGTTTAAGTCAGCGTAGGATTGTTCATCTTTGTCAAGATAAAGCGCACATTTATACATATATTGCTCACCGCTGCCGTTCGGCCACCAAAGTTTGGGATTATCTATAGTGAAATCCAATGAATATTCGCCGCTTTGGTTGGGCTGTAAGTCAAAATCGAAATCAAAAAAAGAAGAATTAAGGGTAAGAATATGTCTCTCTTTCAAAGGATAACGGAACTTGAGGTCAAGTGTCATCTCTGCCTTAGTTTCAGAAGAAGTTCCGACATTGAGTGATTTGGTTCTGACACCTTTGAAATCAAGTATGGGTGCATCGTCTTCAAAACTCATATAGAAAGCACTTATCCTCGGAGCTAAGGTTCTCGGATACCAATCCCAGCCATAGAGATACTGAGGCGAGCGTTGGTTCATTCTCACGCTGTCTTTAGGTGTGAAGACAATGCGCAATTTATTCTTTCCTCTCTTAAGAAAACTCTTTACCTCATCGTGATAAGTCATAAAAGAATTACGGTAATTACGTACCTTTTTATTATTGATATAGACCTCAGCATTGCCGTCCACTCCCTCTGCATTCAAAAAAGCAAAATCTTTTTTCATCTGTTGCTTGCTCACTCTGAACTCACAAGAGAATATCCATGTCATTGTATCTATCCGTTCTGCCTGCCGCTCATTGGCAGCGACAAAAAGAGGTGATATATAACCGTTTTCTTGCAATATATCATAGGTATTGACATTGAAACCCAAATCAAATCCGTCTGCAACTATCTCTCTTCCGTTTGTAAGAGTAACATCATAAAAGAAAAGTGTGTGTGGATTTACCTCCATCAATTCCTGTTTGGAAAAAGGCAGACGCAAGGAGGGGAAATCGTGTTTTTGGGCAAAACAACACAACACTGCCGTAATGCAGATGAGAAAAAGTGTTATCTCTTTTGCCGTTCTGAACTTATATGTTTTCATTCTGAAAGTCAAGATATTTTAAACGGAGTAGTGCAAAAAGAGGGTCAGTTCAAGAAATTTTTCATCATATCGTCCATAGTAAAGAATCCTTGCTTTCCTTTAAGAAACTCGGCAGCCATAACTGCACCCGATGCCAAGCCTTTGCGTGATTTGGCTTTGTGTTTTATCTCTATCAAGTCCTCGGTTGAATTATAAGAAACTATATGAGTACCGAATTCTTCACCCTCTCTTATGGATGTTATGCTTAAATCCGTATCCTTTTCAACCTCTCCTAATTTCCATGTTGTTTTTTGAGGATACACACTCATTAAATCTTGAGCCAAAGTTATGGCTGTTCCCGACGGAGCATCCAGTTTATGAATATGATGTATTTCTGTCAATGACGGTTCATAGCCTTTGACATCTCCCATCATCTTTGCCAAACAAAGATTGAGTTTTCTAAAAAGATAAACACCTACAGAAAAATTAGACGAATACATAAACGAAGCCTTATTATCGGCAACACAGGATTTTACCTCATTGAGTCTATCATACCAACCGGTAGTTCCGACAACCAAAGGCAGACCTTTTTTGATGCAGATTTCAATATTTTTCATTACACTCTCAGGTCTTGTAAACTCTATGGCAACATCTGCTTTAGACACATCGAAATCTTCCAAAGAATCATCAACATCAACAATTCCTGCAATTTTATGATTTCTCCTAATGGCTTCCTGCTCAATCATCTTGCCCATTTTTCCGTAGCCGATAATAAGAATATTCATCTTTCTCTTCCCTTTGTTTTTTTAGTTTTGCAAAATTATAAAAAACAACTCTCTTTTTCAATATTTTCTTATCAAAAGAATTATTTTTTTTGTTTTTATCTTCCACTCCCAACACTAAACAAAGAAAAAGAATAGTATACAATTCAGTCTATCAAGAGATAAAAGTAAAATAAAATCAGAAATGCTAACTTCTTTATTCATAAATTATACTGGGATTATATAAATATCATCTTTCCTTCTATCTACTGTTTAATAACAAAATCAATTTTACCTTAATTTATTTTTGCCATTAAAAATTTTCTTATTAACTTTGCCGCCTAAAGGAGTTTAAAGATATATTTATGAAATTAAATATAAAAATATTACATAGTTGCATAGGGGGGGGGTAAATTGGGCTTACCTTAACCGAATATTTGTAGCGCAAATATTGGACATTCCGTTCAATATTTGCGCTTTTTATTTAGTGAAAATTGTAGAAAAATTTAGAAAACAAAACTTTAATTAAAAAACAGAAAATGAAAAAGACAAAAATTTATTTAGGAGTACTATTGTTTGCAACAGCAACAATATTTTCATCTTGCCGCTCTAGCAAAACCCAATTGACAAAAAAAAGAACAAGTGCAACAAAAAAAGACTTTTGGACAGGAAGTTGTCTTGCCTTGCATTGAGGAATCCTATGACGATGAAGAGTATTTTAAAGCCTTAGGCGAGGCAAGTAATATCAATGCACAAAATGCAAGAACAGGAGCATTTGACGCTGCAAAATCAATGTTACTAAGACGTTTAGGTGGTTTAATACAGGGAGTTTCAGAAGACTATTCTAGATCTGTTTCTGGACAGTCTCAACAAGATAAAATTCAACGTTTGATAGAAACGGATATGAATACCATTGTAGTAAAATGTATCAATGACGCACAGAAGACGTGTGAAAAAATATTTCAAGACGATGCAGGAAATTACAACTCTTTTATTACTATAAAAGTTTCAAAGAAAGAAATGATAAATAAGATAACAAAATCTCTTTCTCAAAATGAAGAGTTAAACATAGAATTTAACAGGGAAGAATTCCGCAAATATGCAGAAGATAGAATTAAAAATTTTAAACAAGAATAGATTAACTAACCACATAACACATTAAATTAAATTTAAAAGTGAGATGAAACGTTTTCTTTTTTCTATGTTTATTTTAATGTTTTCTTTGATTGCAAAGGCTCAGGAACCAGACTGGATTTATCATTTGCCAAAAGCAGAAAACAACACTTATCTTTATGTAAAAGAATCTGCCACGAGTTACTCCGAAAGCGATGCGAGAAATGTGGCGTTACAAAAGATATTTCAGTCTACAGCCATGCGTATAGGTCAGCCTTTTGACTCAGAAAAAGTTTTCAGTGATATACAACAAGGTAAAGGCATTGAAGTTATTTCTAATACCTATAACATTCCTATATACAAGGTTTGCGAATACAGTTATATGATGCGCGACGGAAGATATAAGGTTTATATACTTTGCCAAATAGCCAAATCAGGAAACATTAGAGTAGATTTTACACATTTCAACAATTGTGAAAAAGTAAAACGATACAGCAACACTTTATCTTTCTTTCAAAGTGTCTTCATTCCAGGGTTAGGACAAATGAGCAAAAGACACTACACAGAAGGATTACTTACCCTTTCTTCTGAATTGGTTTTGGCTGGAGCTGGAACCTATCTCTACTTTTTCGCACAAAATCAATTGGACATCATGAAAAAAGAAAACGTTTCTTATTCTGATTTTTCCAATTCTCAAGACAAATACAATACTTTCAGAAAAGACTCCTACATAGTTTGGGCAATTTTTGGTATTGTTTACGTCTTCAATCTTTACCGTGCTTTAACTCTGCTGCCTAACTATAAAGAAACTTTCGCTTTCACACCTTTTGTTATGCCAATGGATAAGCATCTTTGCTACGGATTAAACTTTTATTTAAATTTTTAAACGTATGAAAAAAACTTGCATTTTATTCAATCTTCTTTGCTTAATTTTCTTCTCTTCTTGCATAAAAGACTTAGAGGATGAGAACATATATTCTAAAACTATAATAAGTGGTGTTGTTCTGCAAGAAGAAAACAATAATCCAGTAAAGAATATAAATGTAAAGCTCACCGATGGAGAGAACATCCCACAAGCAGTTGTAACTAACAATAACGGAGAATTTTATCTAAAAATAACCAACGAACAAATCAGCAAAGATTATTATTTGGATTTCTCTGCCGATTCTCTTTTCGACGGAAAACAAGTGAAACTATCTGGAATAAAATACGGAAGAAAAGAATTTTCTATCGGAACTGTTTATTTAAAAGGTGGTAATATACCAACAGTATATCTACAAACAATACACGACATTTCAGTTACTTCTGCACGGATTACAAGCAAGGTAACAGCGGGAGGTAAATCCTCTGTTGTGGCAAGAGGAATATGCTACAGCACTTCACAATATCCGACGATAAGTGATAATCACTCCACAGATGGTTCAGGCTTAGGTGAGTTTGTCAGTAATTTGCAAAATCTTTCTGCCAATACTACATATTATGTCCGCGCTTATGCTCAAAATTATATAGGTACAGCCTATTCAGAACAATTTTCTTTTACCACTTTAGACGGACTGCCTATGGTTTTCACCAATGAAATAACAAACATAGCTGCAACTTCTGTTACTTGCGGAGGCAATGCAACTTACGACAACGGATTTCCTATAACAGAAAAAGGAGTTTGTTGGTCTATGTCAAATCATCCGACAGTTATTAACGACTACACGACCAACGGGGCTTATTTAGGGTCTTTTGTCAGCAATATTACAGGCCTGCAACCGAATACTTCCTATTATATATGTGCTTGGGCAAAAAATCGTAATGGTATTGCCTATGGTGAAATAAAAACTTTTACTACCCTTTCAGGTCTTCCCGTAATAGAATCTCCGAACATCGTAAATATTTATTCTTCTACAGCAACAATCAATGGAGAAATTTCCTCTGATGGAGGTTTTTTAATTACTCAACGTGGAATTTGTTATTCTACAAGTTCAAATCCTACTACTTCTTCTTTACATACTACAGACGGCACAGGCATGGGATCTTTTGTTTCTTACCTCACTAATTTGCAACCTAACACAACTTATTATATAAAAGCTTATGCAACTAATTCCATTGGGACAAGCTATTCAACAGAAATTAGTTTTAAAACAGAGTAAAAAAAGAAAGAATATACAATGAGTATAAGTGACTTTATAGTTATATTATCTATAATTGTAACATTAGTTACTGTGGCAGTATCTAATAATAAACATTTATGGCTTTATAAATTTGACAAGAAAATATCAACAGTCTTAATAATTGTTGCTATACTTATTCATTACTTAATATTCTTTAACAAATATTTTTATCATCGTGGCTGGTATCTAAAATGTTTTATGTATCAAAATGGAATAGAAACTAATATTTGGGCTTATATTGTAACAATTATAACTTTATCAGTTTTAATATATTACATAACTAAATGTCGTTATTTCCCAAAATCTAATAATGATAAAATCATAAGATATTATAAAAGTTTAATAAATACTAATATTGCAGGATTAATAAGTAATATAGATACTTATCATAAAAAAGATATTGATAAATATTTTGAATTTGTAAATAAATTACCAAAAGAGAATTCTAAGAAAGATTCAAATGAACTTATAGATGAAGAACAAGTAAATAACAAAGTAAAGGCTAATTTACCCAGAGATATAGTACATAATATTTTATTCAATAAAAATTTTATAAAACATTCTTTAGATATAGACCCTATTTATTTTTTAGATAAAGTATATAATGTAACATCAGATTGTTTAATAAATTTTTCAGAAGTCATCAGTTTTTATTTTAACTACTTGATAGAATCTAAAAATACTGAATTTATATCTGAATTAGAAACTATTTCAGATGATATAATAAAGAATGATAAACGATTTCTACCATTAATCTTTAATGAAAAACCAAATTTCATTAGCACAGTCGCTTTAGATAAAGTATTTGGAGAAACTGCGTATAAAGAAATTTGTATATGTAATTATATTTTTAATCAAAAAATAAATGAATGGTTTGACAATGAATATAAAAAGAGTTCTTGTTATCAATTTTTACAATTTTTTAAGTGTCTACATTTATTTTTAATAGATAGAAATATTGCATTCAATAAAGGAGGCAAAACATTATTCCCTGAAT
>JAFVAP010000078.1 GCA_017480455.1 Bacteroidales bacterium
AAGTTTTTCTTCATTTTCAAGTTTCTCTTTGTTGTTCTTGTTTTCCAAGTCGTTGAGTTTTTGTACCGCCTTGTAAATGACATCAGTGTCTCCGTCGTAGTTATCTATCACCGATTGGAGTGTTTGTTTTGCTTGAAAATCATTTCCTGTCTGAACGAAAATATCAGACCACAGAATAAAGCCTAAAGCTAAGTAGTAATCGTCTGCTCCGTTCTTGGACATCTGACGTATAATTCTTTCGCTCTCTTCAAAATTGTTTTTTCTGAATTCAGATTCCGCACTTGCATATTGTGCAAAAGAAGAGTATTTAGGATTGTCTGATTTTTTTAGTTCATTGATATACTCTTCCGCTTTGCTTGTTTTCCCGTTTGAGGAGTAGGAATTAGCCAAAACGAAATAAGCATTCTCTTTGCTCTGTTCATCAATTCCCTCTATGTTAAGAAGATTTTCTGCTGATTTTATTGCGTTTGAATAGTCTTTTTTATCATAATAGGCAGTCATTATACCTTTTTTAGCCAACAATTTATTGGATGCCGAACCTGTTATTCCGTCTAATCGGGTGTAAACTTCGATTGCTTTGTCAATATCCGATTCTTTGTATATTTTTGCAGCGTTTAGCAGTGACTTTTCGGTATATTGTCCGTATGGACTCATACCTACTTTGTAGTAGTTCTCACCTGCCTTTACACTGTCTTTCTCTCTGAGGTAGCAATCAGCCAAATAATACTCTGCTTTTATGCTGTTGTTACCTTGAGGGAAAGATGCAAGATAGGAGTTGAAAGCTTTGATTGCCTCGGAGTATTGTTCGTCCATATATTTGTTTTCTGCCGATTGATAAAGTAAAGACTCTTCTTCCTTTTTGCTTACTTTTATGTTGCTGACACTGTTAGCGTAGGTAATATAATCTTCAGGCCGTCCCTTGTCCATATAAATATTTTTTACGGTAGCAAGAGCTGCTTGTGATTGTTTGCTGTTAGGGTAGTTCCTTATTAACTTATCCAAGGTAGAAAGAGCCATATCGTAGTTTCCTGCTTGATATTGCAACATTCCTACTTTACCTAAGCAGTCTTTGGTGAAAACATTGTCTGGGTATTTCTTCAATATGATTTGGTATGTTTCCGATGCTTTGGCATTATCATTTACTGCCAAATATGTATTGGCCAATTCGTAGGTCATTGCAGGAAGATATGAACTTGCAGGATAAGAACTTATTGCTTTTTGAAGGGTATTTATTTTCGTCTTATATTCTCCCGTTGCTCCTTCTGCCATTGCCTTTTGATAGGAAGCATAATCTGAGTTGGCGCTGTTTGTGTTTATAAAAGCATTGTATGATTTTATTGCACCGGAATAGTTTTTCAGCATATACTCACAGTCAGCCATTCTTATCTTACTGTCATTTTTTATACTCTCTTTTGCATTGGTTGATTCAATTTTTGAAAAATAGTCTTTGGCTAAAGAATATTTTTTCTGTTTAAAAAGAGTGTAGGCCATAAGATAGTCTGCCTGTGTTCTGTATCTGTTATTCTCACTTTCAGGAATTGTATAGAATGAACGCAAAGTAAGTTCCGCTTTTTGGTAAGCATTGGTTCTGTAGAAAGATTCTGCTTTTATGTATCTGGATGTTGCAGCTATCTCGTTACTTGAAGATGATATGATATCGTCTATTTTGTTTAAAACTTTGATGCAGTCATTGTACTTATCATCGTTAAACAATTCTATTCCCCTGTTAAGAATTGTCTTGACATAGACTTTGTTCATCTGAGAGTCTCTGTTTTTTATCTGTTCCATTTGCTCCAACGCAGCAGCATAATTGCGGGTTCTCTCATAGATTTGTGCTAAACAGATTCTGGCTTCATTAAGTCGTGCATTTTTATTTGATTTTCCTTTGCCGCTATTGTCCTTTATGTATTTGTTAAGTTGATTTACAAGGCTTTCATTGTAAGGATTAGGATTTATAACCGTCAATTTGGCATAAGAAAACAGAGCGTCCTCACGTATTTCCTTGTCAAAGTCCATAAGAGACGCTTTCTTATAGGAATTTAATGCCGACACGGAGTCTTTTTGCAAAAGATAGCAGTAGCCCAATGAATAAAGAGCGTTCTGACACATAGTGTCTTCTTCTTGCAGGCAGGCTTCAAAATAAGGAATTGCAGTCTCGGGCTGTCCTGTCTCCATAAGGCAATAAGCCATCAAATAATTGTCGTCCCTGTTTATAGCCTGAGAACTTGATATTGATTGTTTGATGTAAGGAATGGCATTCTCATATTCCCCTAATTTATAGTAAGCATCACCCAACATTCGGTTTAGTTCCGTTGCTCTTTTGGAATTGAGTGCGTTTTTGCTAAGAGAAGGAGCCATTTCTATCCAAGCGTCATAGTTTCCTTCAAAATAATATATCTGACATATATAATAAGGTACTACTTTTGAGAAATGCTTGTTTTTTTTCAAGGCTTCAAACTCATTCAACTCTAAATCATACTTTCCTTCCGTGTATAGAATATGACCGTAATAGTATTTGGCTACCGATGAATATTTACCTTCGGAATCCTTTATCTTGGCAAAGTGAATTTTTGCTTTGTTATTCATGTTCTGAAGAAAGTAACAGTAACCTATCTTGTAGTTATATTCTCCTCTTTCTTCAACAGAGAGTGACGAAGTGTCCATGTTTGCGTATGTATTTAAGGCTAAAAGAAATTCTCCTTTTTGTGAGTACCAGTTTGCAGTGTAAAAGTCAGCCCTGTTTAACTTCAGTGAGTTCGGAAATAAGGTTTTGTACTCTTTAAACAATACATCAACGTCGTTATTCATCAAGTAGTAAGCACACAACGCCCTGTTGAAATAAATATTTTGAACTTCTGAGGATAAGCGTTCTTTACTTTGCTTTTGAGGAGCAATGTTTTCGAATTTGCTTATCAAAACAGAATACTCGTTGAAAGCCTGTGCATAGTTTCTTTCTTGTTGTAAAAGTGTTGCTTTTTTTAATCCTTGGTTGAGTTCTTGGTTTATGAAAGTTTTTTGCCCGTTTGAGTAAAACCAAACCGATAAGCCTAATATCAAAACGATGATATATTTCTTCTTAAAAGCAGTGTTCATTCTTAAAATCTGTTTTATAGTGTTACGGAAAGCAAAAGTAAAACATTTTATTAAAATAATGTGCAATCTTTTTTTAAGAATGTGAATATTTTTCTTTATTTCTGTTGCTTTTTGTGTGGTTTCAGAGCGATTTTTTTAAGATTTATTTGTTGAGACTATGACTTCGGGTGATTTGAATTTTGGAAACCCGAGGTGAGAAAAAACATTCTTTCTTCCCATTTGTTGTTTCATATTCTTGAATCTTTAAGTAAGCTTTGCAAAATCGACTTTTTTCGTTTATTTTAGTTTAATTCTAAAAAATTGTATTAACTTTGCACCCAATTATGAGAAGACAAAAAACTATAAAAAACGAAGTAAATATAGAGGGAAAAGGTTTACACAGCGGGAAACTTTCACATGTAACCCTTAAACCTGCTTCGGAAAATAAGGGGATTTTGTTCCGCCGTGTTGATTTGGAATCTAAGACCGAGATTCCTGCAAAGGCAGAGTTTATAGGTAAGACAGCGAGGAATACTACTATAGAAAAAGACGGTGTAAGCGTTTCTACGATAGAGCATTTAATGGCTACGCTCAGCGCTTTCGGAATAGATAATCTTGAAGTAGAAGTTGATTGTGAGGAATTGCCGATTTTGGACGGCAGTGCATACTATTGGACGGAGTTATTGAAAAAAGCACAACTGCAAGAGCAAGATGCAGAGAAAAAAGTCTTTAAAATAACTCAGCCTGTTCATTTTCTGTCTGACGATAATAAAACTGAGTATTGGGCTTTGCCTGCAGACGGATTTTCGGTTGATTGTACTATTGATTTCAATTCCTCTTTGATAGGTACTCAGATTGCGGAATTAAAGGACCTTTCTTCGTTTGAGAGTGATTTTGCCAAGTGCAGGACTTTTGTGTTTTTGAATGAGATTATTCCTTTAATAGAAAATAACCTTATAAAGGGCGGTGATTTGTCCAATGCTATAATCTTTGTTGATAAGGTTTTGGAAGAAGACTTGCAAAAGAAGATTGCCGACTTTTTCTCTAAGAATATTTCTGATATAAAGGTGGAACGCGGTGTTCTTAATAATCTTCAGCTTAGTTTTGACAATGAACCTGCGCGCCATAAGGTGTTAGACTTCATCGGAGACGTGTCTTTAGCCTCCATGAACATAGAAGGACACTTCATAATCAAACGTCCGGGACACACAAACAATAAATTATTTGCACAAAAATTATTACAAATTATGGAAAACAAAGATAGCATACCTGTTTATGACCCTAATAAAGAACCTGTTTTTGATATTATGGACATAAGAAAAAGACTGCCTCACAGATTTCCGATGCTCCTTGTGGACAAAATAATAGAGAAAGGAGAGGATTACGTTGTCGGTTTGAAGAATGTAACAGGTAACGAAGACTTTTTTAACGGTCATTTCCCTGAAGAACCTGTTATGCCGGGCGTTCTTATTGTTGAGGCCTTGGGTCAAACAGGTGGATTATTCGTTCTTAAAGATGCTAAAGAGGATGAAAAATTCAACACTTACTTTATGAAATTTGAGGAAGTGAAATTTAGAAACAAGGTTGTACCCGGCGATACCCTTTTGATGAAAATATCACTTATGGAACCTATACGCAGAGGTATAGTTAAAATGAAGGGAATTGCTTATGTAGGAAATAAGATTTGCGTTGAGGCTATTTTGATGGCTTTGGTTACAAAGGCGTAATAAATTTTCCTTTTTTTTAAAACAGATGATGTTATGGAGAAGATGTATTATCTAAGTGAGAATGCAACGATAGGAAACAATGTTAAGATAGAGCCTTTTGCCGTTATATACGATGATGTTGTGGTAGGAGACAATTGTTATATAGGTTCAGGCGTAGTATTGTTTCCGGGTACGAGAATAGGAAAAAATTGCAGGATATTTCCGGGTGCAAGCATTGCAGCCATTCCTCAGGATTTGAAATTCGATAATGAATACACGGTTGTAGAAATAGGAGACAACAACACCATACGTGAATATGTAACCATAAACCGCGGAACTGCTGCAAGCGGAAAAACAGTTGTGGGAAACAATAACCTAATCATGGCTTACGTTCATATTGCCCACGATTGCGTTGTAGGAAACAACTGCGTATTAGCAAACAATACTACCTTGGCAGGACATATCACAATAGAGGATTATGTAATTACGGGCGGCATGAGTGCAATCCATCAATTTGTACGCATAGGCCAGCACGCCATTCTTGCAGGCGGTTCGTTGGTAGATAAAGATATACCTCCGTTTGTAAAGGTAGGCAAGTTTCCTGCTTCGTATTGCGGAATTAACTCTGTAGGTCTGCACCGCAGAGGCTTTAATCAAGAAGAGATAAATGAAATACAATCAATCTACAGAATAGTTTTCCAAAGCGGATTGTTGTATTCAGAGGCATTAGAAGAAGTAAAAGCACTGAAACAAACAAAATTTACTAATATTATTGCTTCTTTTATGGAAAAATCTGACAGAGGCCTCATAAGGGCTTACACTGCCGTGGATACGCGTTCATAAGATAGTATTTTGAAATCGCAATAAAGAGAGAGTATGCAAAATAAAAGCATACTCTTTTTTTATTTTATAATATTTTTGTATTTTTGCAGAGAAACAAAAGCTTAAAATAAAACAATAAAATCTAATGAAAATCTTATTATTAGGAAGCGGCGGAAGAGAATCTGCTTTAGCAAGGGTTATATCTTTGAGTAATAAAATCGGGAAACTTTATATCTCTCCGGGTAATCCCGGAATGGCTCAATGGGGAGAAAATGTTAATTTGCAAGGTTTTGAAGAAATATCCATATTTTGCAAAAATGAGAAGATAGATATTCTTGTTGTCGGTCCGGAGCAACCTTTGGTAGCCGGTATAGCAGATTTTTTCAAGGTAAATAATCCTGAAGTCACCGTCATAGGACCGACTAAGGATGCGGCTCTTTTGGAGGGAAGCAAGGATTTTGCAAAGGATTTTATGCTTCGTCACAATATTCCTACAGCGCAGTATAAGACATTTACCAATCAAACACTTGCACAGGCAAAAGATTTTTTGCGTACATTGAAAGCCCCTTATGTTCTGAAGGCTGACGGTTTGGCAGCAGGAAAAGGTGTGGTTATTCTCCCTACATTGGAAGAGGCTGAGAGGGAGTTAGACGAAATGCTTTTGAATTCCAAATTCGGAGCAGCATCGAGCAAAGTTGTTATTGAGGAGTTTTTGAAAGGAATAGAGTGCAGCGTGTTTGTGCTTACTGATGGCAAGAATTATATCATTCTTCCTGAGGCTAAGGATTATAAGAAGATAGGAGAGGGTGATACGGGCTTAAATACAGGCGGTATGGGCAGCATTTCACCTGTTCCTTTCTGCAATGAGGCTTTTATGTCTAAGGTTGAGAACAGGATTATAAAGCCTACCGTTGAGGGATTGCAAAAAGACGGTTTGGAATATCAAGGATTTATCTTCTTCGGTTTGATGAACGTAGACGGAGAGCCTTATGTGATAGAGTATAACGTCAGAATGGGAGACCCTGAAAGCGAAAGCGTTTTTGCAAGGTTTTCTTCCGATATAGTAGAGGCTTTTATTGCCGTAGGTAAAAAGGAATTGGATAAATACAATCTTAAAATAAATCCTAACACAGCAGCAACGGTTATGCTTTGTTCAGGAGGTTATCCCGAGGCTTACGAAAAAGGTAAGGTGATTACGGGATTGGATAAGACAAAAGATGCAATCATCTATCACGCAGGAACAAAGCGAGACTCAGAAGGAAGATTGCTTAGCAACGGAGGAAGAGTTTTGGCGGTAACTTGCTTGGATAATACATTGAAAGAAGCTTTGGCTGAATGTTACTCAACTATCGATGAAATCAATTTTGATAAGATGTATTTCAGAAAAGACATCGGACAGGATTTGCTTTAAATTGGCACCAATATTTCTTTTTATATGTATTTCAAGTTAAGTATATGCAGAAAAATAACTTAAATTCTCTGCACTTATCAGCAGGATAAAGAACCTGTAGGTATTTTTCATTAAAATAATGCTCTGCCTTGCTTCTGCTTAATTTTTATTCAGTAGGAGCGTGGCAGAGTTTTAATTTACTGAGATTTGGTTTTAAGAAATTAAAACTTGATTTCGTTGTTAATGAAACTTCGTTTTAATTTTCTGAGATTTGATTTTAAAAAATTAAAACTTGATTTCGTTAGGAATGAAACTTCGTTTTAATTTTCTGAGATTTGATTTTAAAAAATTAAAACTTGATTTCATTAGGAATGAAACTTCGTTTTAATTTTATGTTTTTTGTTTGAAAAATTATTTATCACAATAAATTTTCTTTCTCTTCGTTATAAGACAAAACAAATTTAAAAAGATAAGAAAATGATACAAAGAATTCAGACCCTATGGCTTACGCTTGCCGTTATTTTGGCAGTGCTTACTTTTTTCTTTCCTTTGGCAAATTTTGTTCTACAGGGACAAGATATAATCTATAACCTTGTTGCAAAGTCTCCGGATATTAATTCCGCAAGTTTTTTCCAACAAGAGTCTCCTGTTGTCTTGATAGTGTTAAACTGCATCTTCATTGTTTTGACACTTATTACCGTTTTCCTTTATAAAAACAGGATTTTGCAGATGAAAGTCTTGGCTTTTGCTTTCTTAGTTGTTGTTGCTTATACATTGGTTCTGTTTCTTTATCAAGTAGATGCAGGATTGGAAAACATACTTGCAGTCTTTATGAAGGGCAAAGAAGATTTGATAAAATCAACCATAGCTTCGGCTAAGACGGTTTACGGAGTAGGCTCTTATTTTTGCGTAGCCGAGATATTGTGTCTTGTTTTTGCACGCAACGGAATTAGAAAAGACGAAAAACTTGTGCGCTCAAGTGAGCATCTGAGATAGATTAAAAAGAATGAAACTCAAAAAAAAGGAAGTCTTCTCAAGGAGGCTTCTTTTTTTTTATTTTACTTCGTAAAAAATATTTTTGTTTTGGGAAATTTTAAGGTTGAAACGGTCTTTCCTTATACCTTTATTCAGCAGATGTTTTTCTAATACTTTCAGAGTTTTCTCTTCAGAATAAAGGTTTATTCTCAAATGTGCGTTGGCGGAAAGAAAGTTCAAAAAAGGCATAATCACAGAAAGATAGGTCTCTTGTGTGAAATCGGTTTGGCTTGTATTGAGTTCTATGTTTTCCAACAGCATAGCAGATGAGGATTCCAAAACTTTGACATAGACAAGCAAACTGTCCGAAAACGGAAACTTGAGCCTGTAAGCCGAAAACATATATCCTAACTTGTTAAACGAAAGGGAGTATTCGCAATCTTTCTGAAGCATAAGTGCAAACTCACTGTTGTCGGGCGAAATGTTTATATGGTGGAAATTGTTTTTCGTAAGGTTGAACAAATCCAAACTTATATCGCTCTCAACCTCAAAAACAACTTTGCCTTTCACCATAATGCACTCTTGAGACCTTGCCTGCTCAGGCAGAGTGAAAGTGCAGACGGATTGATACTTCTCTTTATCAGCCTGACAGACCGTGTAAGCAGTCTTACCGTCGGGCATAAGCCCTATATTGTTTTCGTTCAGTTCCGTATTTATAGGCCAGCCGATGTTCTGAGGCTTTTTACCGTCGGCTAAATTTTTATAGAAAATATCGCTTCCTCCTATGCTTTGATGCCCGTTAGAAAGGAAGAAAATGATTTGTTCATCGAAACTGAGGAAAGGAAATGTTTCGTCAAAAGGAGTGTTAATCAGCGGACCTAAATTGCGTGCTTCTCCCCATGTTTCTTTGTCTTGTCTGTCCGAAACCCAAATATCGTATCCTCCTTTGCCGCCTTTTCTGTCCGAAACGAAGAATAATGTGTTGCCGTCCCAAGAAATGAAAGGCTGCATTTCATCATACTCTTTTGTATTGATGTTCAAGGGTTTTGCATCCGAAAAATAGTCTCCGTATCTTATGCAATAATAAATATCCCATGAGCCTTTGTTCCTCTTAGAGAAAAAAAGCATACTCTTATCCGCAGTGAGGCTGACCCTACCTTCGGCTTCGTTTTGGTTAAACGGCAAAGGAAGAACCAAACCTCTGTCATAGACGAAGTCAGAATCCATTATGGCACGGCAGGATTTTATTTCCTTTCTCAGAGACGCAGAGGCAAGGAAAGAATCCTTAACGGTGTCCATCACAAGTTCCTCTCTGATAAAATAAATCTCAGAAGAATCGGCAGTAATGAAAGGTTGGTAGTAGTTAGTCTTCTCTGCCAAATAATCAATCTTTTTAGGGTTAAACTCAACAGGGTTGTTGGTTGTCCGCTCTAAGAAATCGCTCCAGTTTAAGTAATTAATGGCTTCATTGCGCAGGGAATCATAGGCCTCATTGTCTTCTGAGAGCGACATAAACTTTTCAAATTCCTTTTGGGCTTTTGAATACAATCCGTCTGAATAGTCAATTATTCCGAGATAATAGTAAAGCAGAGGTTGGGAATAGTCTTCGCATTCGTTGTAACAAAGAGGAAAATATTTCCTTATCATCTTCGGGTTGTCTGCTTTTACGCCTATCATTCCCAACATAAAATAAACGGAAGCAAAAGCCTTGTCTTCCTTTACCATAGTAGTGAGAAGAAGTGACGATTGCTTATATTTGCGGTTTTGAAACAGAGAGTAGGCTTTCAGAAACTGCTTTTCGTCGGATTTAGATATTTCATCGGCGCAAGGGTCAAAAGAAAGAATGCC
>JAFVAP010000005.1 GCA_017480455.1 Bacteroidales bacterium
GACAAGGATTACAATGAGTGCATAGATAAATATTCTGACGGAGTGTTTGCTTTCCTTGTAAAAAACATGAAAGACGAGCAAAGTGCAAAAGATGTTCTCCAAGACAGTTTTGTATCCTTGTGGAACAACAGGCTGAAAGTGGAAAAAGAGAAAGCAAAATCTTTTCTCTTTACATCAGCCCACAATTTTATGATAAACGTTTTTAAATATAATACTATAAGACAACGTCCCTTGGAAAGGGAAGAATTATTTGAAGAAAAAAACTTTGAAAACAAAAACTTGATAGACTATCTTACGGGATTTCTTTCGGATAATATGAAACAATGTTTATTATTAAGGGATTTGGAGGGATTTTCATATAAAGAGATAGCGCAAATTTTAGGACTGACGGAAGAGAATGTAAAGGTAAATATTTTCAGAGCAAGAGTTAAATTGAGAGAATGCTTAAGCAAAGCAGAAAAACACTAAGATATTATGGCTAAAATAAATAAAGACAACATAGAGGCTTATCTTTTGGATTTCATTGAGAACAATATCAGCGATGATGACAGGGAAGAATTAAAATCTTTTCTCAAAGAAAATCCTCAGTACAATGAAATGTTGTTTCTCTACGACGGAAAACTTACACTGGAAAAAGATGAGAGCATTGTATTTGCAGATAAGAGCAGTTTGAAAAGAAAAATTGCCGTCCCTTTATGGAAAAAGGTCGTTTACACTACATCTTCGATTGCTGCGGCTCTGCTTTTGATGTTTTTGATTAATATTCCGAAGGAAGTGAATAATACTTCTGCCATTGCAAGTCAAAGCAGCATTTACCCGAAAGGAATAATTATTTCCGTAAAAGAAAAAAATGAAGCAAAGGAATATAAACAAGAACCTCTGTTTTTCAATTCCGCAACTAAAAAGGAAGAAAATACATTTTCAGAACCCGAATACAGTCAAGTACAAGAAGACAACATAGCAGCAGAGACAGAAGAACACACAATGTTTGCAGAAGTTATAAGTGCGGACAATGCAAACACTGAGAGGAAAGAACATCTCATAATAACGGAAAATCAAAACAGCGGCACGAATGACACCATATATATAATATACAGCGGAAGTAACAGAAACAATACTTTGGAAAGATTAGGCGGTTTCATAGACAGACACACCGATATCAACATCTTGCAAACCGTTTCCAATACCAAAGAAAACATAAACAAGGTTAAAGAGAAAGTAAATAAATATATAGAATTTTAAATAAAAACGCAAAACATAAAAAGATGAAAAAGAATGTAATGAAACTTGCTCTTGCAATTCTGTTGGCAACAGGTTACGGAGCAAAATCGCAGGACGTCATGGCTTATCAAGATTTCAGAGCGTCGAACGACACGGTCAAGATAGTTCATAACGGAGACACCACCTTAATAGTAAACAGCAAAAAAAACAGTCTTGTTTACGATACTACCGTAATTGTAAGTAACGACAGTGTTTTTCTTAAAAGCCAATATTTAGATACGGTATTGACGGACAAACTCGGCAATCAGTGGGAAATACACGGCGACTCTTATTCTTCAATTTTTAAAGACTTCTTACAGGAATTTTCAAATATCTACTACGGCAACGTAAATAACTACGCCGAAAACAAGGATAAGAGAAAGAAATACTCCGTTTGGAGTCATGATTTCGACCTTACCCTCAGCTACGGACCGTTATCTTGGAGCAGTATGAAGAGCGGTGACGACTTTTTAAGTTCTCCTGACGGCGATTACGGATTAAAATTTTGGAGCGGCAGCAGATGGTCAATGGGATTTTACACAACATTCTTTCCTAACAGTTTTCTGAACTTACATCTCGGCCTTTTGTACCAGAGCAACGTATTTGTGTTCCGCAATAACGTAACTTGGAACAGCACTGACAACAAGATAAGTCCGTTTTCCTTAAATTCAGACTCCAAACTCGTAGCACGGTATATCGGCATGCCGCTTATAATGTCCGTAAACTTAGGCGAACCTTTCGGATATGACTTTTCATTGGATTTAGGCGCCATAGGAGGACTCAATTTCCGCACTTCCCATACGGGATTTAAATCAAACTTCGACCAAAACGACAAACACATAGAAGAAAGTACGGGAACACACTTCAAAAACTTTGCTCCGCTGAAACTTGATGCACACGTAGGCTTAAATTTCTCGGGTTTCCAAATCTATTTTGAGCAAGCGATAACCCCGTTGTTTAAAGACAACAAAGAAAAAGAACTTTATCCGTTCTCTTTCGGTATTATGATTGGCCTATAAAAGAAGAAGACTAATTACTTCATTGATATTGCAACTCATATATTGTGAACGGCAGCCTCCTTTATGCGGCTGCCGTTTTTGTATGTTGCAGGCGTAAAAATCATACTTATTTTTAAATATTTTAAACCTCAATGCGTTATTGTGTATATTGGTTGTCGTTTTTTTTTGTAATTTTGCAATTCAATAAAAGAAGATAAAATCGAAATGTTAGATAAATTAGAAGCAATTAACAAGAAATATCTTGAGATAGAAAAAAAGGTTCAAGACCCTGAAATTGTCAATGACATGAAGAATTATGTTAAGTTGAACAAAGAATACAAGGACTTGGAACCCATAATCGAAGCCTACAAACAGTATAAAGATATTTTGTCAAACATAGACAATGCAAAGAATGTCTTGGAAACTGAAAAGGACGAAGACTTCCGTGAAATGGCTAAAGAGGAACTTAATGAACTATCCTTGAAAAAAGAAAAAATGGAAGAGGATATCCGTCTTATGCTTATTCCTAAAGACCCTCAAGATGACAAAAACGCAATATTTGAAATCAGAGCAGGAACAGGAGGTGACGAAGCAAGCATTTTCGCCGGCGATTTATACAGAATGTATATCAAATACTTCGAAAAAAGAGGCTGGAAAACAGAGATAGTTGATTATACTCCGGGAACATCGGGAGGATACAAGGAAATAGTACTCAATGTCATAGGAAAAGACGGCGTTTACGGGCAAATGAAATACGAAAGCGGCGTTCACAGGGTTCAACGTGTGCCTCAGACGGAAACACAAGGAAGAGTGCATACTTCAGCTGCTTCTGTTGTCGTTCTGCCTGAAGCAGAGGAGTTCGACGTTGAATTAAAGATGAGCGACATTCGAAAAGATATTTTCTGCGCATCGGGACCCGGAGGACAGAGTGTTAATACCACCTACTCAGCTATACGTTTGACTCACATACCTACAGGTATCGTTGTTTCGTGTCAAGACCAGAAATCTCAAGTAAAAAATCTTGAGAAAGCAATGACTGTTCTCCGTACACGTTTGTTTGAAAAGGAATATTCAAAATATCTTGACGGCATATCGGCTAAAAGAAAGACTATGGTATCTACAGGAGACAGAAGTGCCAAAATCAGAACTTACAACTATCCGCAATCGAGAATAACCGACCATAGGATAAATTACACCAGCTATAATTTACAATCGTTTATGGATGGTGACATTCAAGACATTCTTGATGCGTTACAACTTGCCGAAAATGCAGAAAGGTTAAAAGAAAGCATCGATTAAAAACAAAGAAAGTTAAGTATATGAAATTGAAAATTCTTTTGGCTCTTGTGTTTGTAAGTCTTACTGCTCCGATATTAACAAAGGCGCAGACAAGAAGCACAAACACTGAAATAGGACAATGGAGAGAGCATCTTTCTTACTACTATACACACAACGTAGTAAAGGCCGGGAGCGATATTTTAATAGCTTGTAACTCTTCTTTATTCTATTACAATCCCGAGACAAAGGAATCACGTACGCTTTCAAAAGTTCAAGGTCTTTCAGATGCAGGAATAGGGGTAGTTGCCTTTGATTCAGTGAGCAAAAGCGCCGTAATAAGTTACGAAAACTCAAACATAGACATCTATCAAAGCGGAAAGGTTTACAATATTCCCGATATAAAGAACCGCTTCATTGAAGGAAACAAGACAATCAACAACATATACTTCGCTGACGGCAAAGCATTCTTGGCATGCGGCTTCGGAGTGGTCGTTTTGGACCTTTCGCGCCACGAAATCTTTGACACGTGGTACGTAGGCGAAAACTCGTCAGCCATATCCGTAAACAGCGTATTCAGTAACGATACTGCATTTTTCTTAGGCACGGAAAGAGGACTTCTATGGGCTTATAAGAACTACAATACTATGGCTTCTTCACAATCATGGAGCAAGAAAGCCTTGGGCAATACTGAGATAAATGCTTCCTCTGACAGGGAAATAAGGTATATAAACCAATGGTCGGGAAACAAAATCTTCATAGCAGCATACAATAATGACGAAAACAACTCTATGATTCTTTCCTATGACGGACAGAATATTGATACGCTCATTGCCTCTATGTACATTCCGTTTGTCAAAACGTTCAAAGACTTTGCCGCCGTAGGAACTTGGGAGGGCGTAAACATATATGACAACAATTTTCAGCAAGTATTCAACATATCACAGCAAAACAGACCAATCCGAAATTCCGTTGTGGACTACAAAGACATACTTGTAGACGGACAGGACATTTGGATTTCGCACCGTTATCAAGGATTGATAAACGTTCACAACTATACAGAGTTTGCAAATCAAGACACAATAGAGCCTAACGTCATTATATTTCCCGAAGGTCCTGCTTCAACGGACGTTTACAATCTTACCTTCACCCCAAGCGGAAGATTGTATGTTGCACCCGGCGGAAGGGACGCCTCTCTTGCTAACAGGTACATCGAAGGCAATGTTTTCTACTTTGAAAACGACGGTTGGCATTGGATAAACCACGAATCATATACCAAGAAACACAATATTGACCTTAGGGATATAGTAGACCTGACCATAGACCCTAAAGACGACAAACACATAATGTGTGCCTCTTGGTTCAACGGAGTAGTTGAACTGAGGAATGACAGTATTGTCAATATATATGACAGTTCCAACACACTGAATTATCTTTATCCTTATGCAGGTTCTTACCGTGTGGCAGCAGTAAAATATGATAACTCGGGCAATCTTTTGATTGCCAATTCCCTCACCAACTACAATTTTGCCTTTTTGAACTATCACGGTCAGTGGGGAGGGTTTAACACCACTGCTTTTTTCAATACCCAAGACCAAATAAAAGGAATGCTCGTTGATGATTTGTATAACTACCGTTTCATCTACTCACAGGGCGGCAAATGTATAATAGTGAACAACGATTCCCTTGCTATAAGGACGCTTGATTTGAATAACGGTTCTCTTCTCAAAACAGACAGAATTAATTGTATGATTCAAGACAAGGAAGGTGAAGTTTGGATAGGAACGGAAAAAGGAATCAAGGTTATCTATTCTTTGTCCGGGGCATTTGAAGGTGCAGGTTCGGTTTCTCCTTTGGAGTGTAACAATATTGTATACGATGAAGAGGGAATAGCACAATATCTTTTGAGTTTTGAGAATATTCAATGTATTCTTACCGACGGTGCAAATCGCAAGTGGATAGGCACGGAAAGAAACGGTATTTATCTTCTTTCGCAAAACGGAGACAAAGAATTGGCTCACTTCACCGCAGAAAACTCTCCTCTGATATCAAATAAGATAGTTTGCATGGCACAAAGCCCGCAGACGGGTGAAATTTTTATCGGAACGGACCGAGGTCTTATATCCTACAGACCGGAAAGTCTCCCTGCCTTTGAAGAAAAGCAAAAACTGATTACTTTTCCTAACCCCGTAAGGGAAGACTACGACGGACTGATTGCAATAAAAGGATTTACAAAAGACTCTGATGTCAGAATAACAGATGCAAAGGGAAGAATGGTTGCCCACTTGAAATCCTTAGGAGGGCAAGCCGTTTGGGACGGACGTAATTTCAACGGACAGAAAGTAGGAAGCGGTGTTTACTACATTTTCTCTTACTCCGACAACAACGGCAAAACCACTAAAGCAGACGGCAAATTCATTGTCATAAAATAATGATAGAGCGTGTTGTAGGCATAGTTCTCAAGTCAGTTCCCTACAAAGAGAGCAGCAATATAGTAAGTGTGTACACACGTGAGTTGGGATTGCGTTCGTTCATCATCAAAGGAGGCCGCGGAAAGAAAGCCCCGACGAAAAGTTCTCTTTTTCAACCCTTGCAAATCCTTAACATAGAGACCTATATCGGCAAATCGGAACTCTTGCAAGTAAAAGAGGCCAACCTTTTTTGCAACATCAACAACATACACACTGACATCGTCAAATCCTCTCTTGCTTTCTTTATCATAGAAGTAATATTGCTTTCTCTCAAAGGAGAACAGGCAGACGTAAGAACCTACTCTTTTTTCTACGACACCGTATTGGCACTAAACGAAAAAGAGAATAAAGAATTAAAAGACTTTCACTTGTTTTTTCTCTACGATTTTGCAAAACTCCTCGGCTTTGAACCGCCGGATTTATCTCCCCACACGTCAAACAAAAAGGAAAGAAACGACAGATTGTCCCTGTTTTTGGACTTCTATCACCAACACATAACCAATCAACGTGAAATAAAATCTCAGGAAATATTGAGGTTAATACTTTAAAATCCAATCACTATGGAAGAAAAAAAAATATTGCGCAAACAAATACGGGAAAAGAAGAAAGAATACTCCCTTGAGGAAAAACAACAGATGAGTTTCCCCATATTTGAACAAATAGAAAGAACTACAGAATTCATCAAAAGCAAAACCGTTTTGCTCTATTGGTCCATGGACGATGAAGTTTACACCCACGATTTCGTAAATAAATGGTACAAAGAGAAAACAGTGCTTCTTCCCTGTGTACAAGGCGACGACCTTTTGCTGAGAAAATATGAGGGAATGGCTTCCATGGTTAAAGGGGAGCAATTCGGAATATTAGAACCTGCAGGAAAAATTTTCTCAGACTATGACTCAATAGACCTTATGATTATTCCCGGGGTTGCCTTTGACAAAAACAAGAACCGCATGGGAAGAGGCAGGGGATTTTATGACAGATTGCTCAAACTGTGCAAAGCTCCCAAGGTAGGGATTTGCTTTGATTTTCAACTATCAGAAAATATCCCGACGGAGGAATTTGATGTTAAAATGGACATGATAGTCAGCAGCTCGTCCATGATAAAATAAGCCGTAAATAAAACTTGATTTCAGTTTCGTGAAACTTGATTTTAATTTTCTGAAATCAAGTTTCACTACGCTGAAACTTCGTTTTATTTTTTTGAAAGCGAATATAAGGTAAAAAGAAATGCAGGAAGAGAAAAAAAACATAGGAAATCTGTTTGACAGAATAGCAAAGCACTATGATTTACTCAATCATTTGCTTTCGTTTAATATTGACAAGTTATGGCGGAAAAAAGCCATTAAGAGGCTGACACCTTGTGATGAACTCCTCGACGTTGCAACGGGGACAGGGGATTTTGCCCTTGAGATATTGAAACAAGACAAGGCTGCACACATCACAGGCATAGACCTAAGCAAAGAAATGCTCGCCGTAGGCAAAGAAAAGATAAAGAAAGCACAAGAAGAAAAGCGCATACAACTGCAGCAAGAGGATTGTGCCTCTCTGTCTTTAGCCGATGAGTCTTTTGATGCTCTGACATGCGCTTTCGGTGTCAGAAACTTCGCTTTTTTAGACAAAGGTCTGAGTGAAATGTACAGGGTGCTGAAACCTAAGTCCAAGATAATTATACTTGAATTCTCTTACCCTAAAAACTTTTTGATAAAGGCCGTTTACAACTTTTATTTCACCTCCGTATTGCCTCTTGTCGGCAAGATTATAAGTAAAGACCGCCAAGCCTACTCTTACCTGCCTAAAAGCGTAAAAAACTTTCCGCAAAGGGAAGATTTTTTACAACATTTGCAAAAAGCAGGTTTCCGAAACACAGGGTTCCAATCCCTTACTTTCGGTATCTGCACTATCTATTACGGAGAAAAAATATAGAAATACCTCATTGTCAAACACAAATTCCGTTTCGTTCCGATGGCAAGCAGTCAGATAATCGCCCTGTTAATTTTTGTATTCACCTATTTAGGTATTGCTCTCAACGGATTTCCTTTTGTGAAACTAAACAGAAAGACCGCATCTTTCGTAGGCGCAGTCCTTATGGTGATTTGCTCTGTGGTAAGTCCGCAACAAGCCTTGCAAAGTATTGATTTCAACACCATTGCCCTGCTTCTCGGAATGATGGTAATAATAGCCGTACTCAAACTCGACGGTTTTTTCTCTTTCATATCACGATTGACCGTTTCCAAGGCAGCAAACGCCTCTGCCCTACTCTCTCTCATAGTTTTCATAACGGGATTTGCCTCTGCATTCTTGGTAAACGATGCCGTGGTACTTCTGTTTACTCCCGTGATAATATCTATCTGCAAAAAATCTTCTCTTTCTCCCGTTCCGTTTCTCTTAGGCGAAATTTTCTCGGCCAATGCAGGCTCTCTGATGAGTATAACAGGCAATCCTCAGAATATGATTATAGGAATAAATTCAGCAATTCCATACGGTGAGTTTATGCTATTTATGTTGCCTGTTGCATTGGTTTCCATGCTTATCATAATATGGGTAATAAAGAAAGTATATAAAAATTTTGATTTCAAAAAACCTGTAGACAAACAAAAGGAACTTAAATCAGCAGCTGCGAAAAGCATGCGCATATCATTAACTATTTTTTTGCTTGTCATCACAGGCTTTTTCATCGGCAAGATTATTGCATTGCCTATTCCGCTCATTGCCCTTGGCGGAGCAGGATTGATGTTCGTTTTTTCCAAACACAAAGGCGAAGACATCTTCAAAGAAGTTGATTTCTCACTTCTGCTTTTCTTTGCCTGCTTATTTGTCCTTGTCGATGCAGTGAAACAAAGCGGAGTGTTCAATTTTGTATTTACACTTTCCCTTAGTGAGAGTATGACTTCCGTGTGCTTGCTTTTCCTTGTCTCCATTGTGCTTTCCCAACTTCTGAGCAATGTTCCTTACACTGTCTTTATGCTTCCGCTGATGAATGCTGCCAACAGCAAAATTCTTTGGCTGACTTTGGCTGCAGGGTCTACACTTGCAGGCAACCTAACCGCCATAGGGGCAATGGCAAATCTGATAGTATTGGAACAAGCCGAAAGCGCAGGAGTAAAAATCACGGCAAAAGAATTTTCCTTGCCTGCCGTTATCATCACCTTGCTGACTTCTGCCGCAGCAATATTGTTTTTGCAAATCATAACCCTAATTCAAGGGTAGATAAAATAAAAATAACTGAAACAAAAAAAATCAAATCTTATGAAAAGAAAAATTTTATTCCTTGTATCAATATTTAGTTTCATCGCCTGCTTTTGTCAGGAAAAAACATTTAATGTTCTTGTCCACGACCGCACCCATTTAGAGACGCGGACAGAGTATGCAAAGAAAGTACTCTTTCCTGTAAAGGACAAGAAGATAAAAGAAATAATGCTGGATTTTTCGCTGAACTGTCCCGATAAAAAATGCTCTGACTGGGATTATTCCATAAACATAGTTCTCAGAACGCTGAAAAACGGCAACACGGAAAACTTCCAACTCGGAAGAATGATAACTCCCTACAGCGGTTGGTACAATCAGGGTGAGAATGCCAAAAAGTGGGACTACCATTTGAAATGGAACGTTACCGAATACCTGCCGTTGATGAAAGACAGTGTGGAAATAGTCATCTCTTACGAGGGTTACCAAGACGGATTTTTGGCCTCGGCGGATTTCATCTTCACAGAATACGGACCTAAGGAGAAAACATCAGAATTTATTGATGTTGAAAACGTCTATTTCGGCTACTACCCTTTCGGAAGAGAGGATTCGACTATAGACGAATTTCTTAAAGAAAAAGTAGTTTCAATACCCAAGGGAACGAAAAATGTTTTGGCACGTATGACTGTTTCGGGTCACGGAGGCGACGGACTGAATGCCGCAGCCGAGTTTTTGAAAAAGAATTTCCGATACAAGGTAAACGGCATTGAAGCAGCCAATCAAAGCGTCTGGAGAGACGATTGCGGTTGCAATCCCGTTCAACCGCAGGGCGGAACTTGGATTTACAACCGTGCAGGTTGGTGTCCGGGAACTAAGGTTAATGAATATTACTATGATTTAACACCTTACATCAAGGACAACAAATTGGCAATAGAACTTAACTTCGATTACTACAACGGACACGGCTCGGGAGATGCAGGTTATCAAATAGCCAACGATTTGTTCTTCGTAAAAGACAAAGATTATCAACACAAAGAGGTATCGGAAGAGAGAAACTTTGTTCTTAATCCTATATCCCTGCCCGAAGAATTTATCTTGGTATTCAAAACAAACAATGACGCAAGGGACAAATGGTACTTGGCAGATACGAACAAATTATATGAGCAAAGCCAATTTGAACCCAACACCGTATATGCTCACAAGATAAAACTAAACGAAGGAAACTATATGCTGAAAGTAGAAGACACTGATTGCGACGGTCTGTCTTGGTGGGCCGATGAAGAGCAAGGCAACGGCTATATTTTGATTTACGACAAGGACAGCAGCAATCTCTTGGAGGCATTTGAACCTGATTTCGGTTGTTTCATACAACAACCTATCGTAGTAAACAATTCCGATAGGGATTTTCAGCATAAAGAGAATAAACTCATAACCCTGCAAGACAATGGAAAGAATGAGTTGCGCATAATATTCTTTTGCAAAAACAACAACAAAGACAGGCTTGAACTTACTATAAAAAACAGAAAGACAGGGCAAGAGATAGTAAACGAAACCTTTGATTCCAAAACTCTGCACGACATAAAGATAGACTGCAAAGACTTTGAAAGCGGCTACTATGCAGCAAAAATCTCCTGTAACGGATTATCCGAGTACAGAATGTTCAAAAAGAAAGACTGAAACATAACAAAACCAATCATTTATTAAGAGACAGAGTGTAAAATACTAAAATATTTTACACTCTGTCTCTTATTGGGGATACCGTAAAATAAAGAGAGGTAAAGGAATATGTAAGTTATTTTTCTGAAATTTTATAATCAAACATAGTGAAGAAAAAAAATCCTTAATGCCTCTCGGCATTAAGGAATCAAAATGAATTATGTAAAAACTTTTTTTTAATCTTCTTCTTGTTTTCTCTTGTTCTTCTTTATGTTGTAAACAAGAGTACCTGCTGAGAGTGTAAGCAAGAGAGCCGTGGCTGTTCCTACCGCTCCCGTTCCTTCATCAGGCGATGAAGCCTTGTTTATACCGTCAGCCTTAGACGAAGGTCTCTGCGACGGTCTCGGAGGATTAGCAAACGTTGATAAGCCAATCAAGACAGCAAAAGTCAATACGGCTGCTTTTAAACTGAAATTATATTTTTTGCTAAGAATTTTCATTGTTTATATTTTTTTATCTATCAATTATCTTTACCTTAAAGAATTTATTATCTTCAAATACTATTCAATCACAATCTTCTGAGACTTAACTCTATTCAAGCTATAGACTTTCACGATATAAACTCCTTGGTTCAATTTTGCAGTAATGACGGCTTCATTGCTGCTAAGAGATGTAGAATAAACCAATTGACCTATTGAGTTATAAATCTCAGCCCTCTGCAATTCAGATGCAGAAAGTCTAATCTCGTTATTGATATTCTTAATCAAAATATCGGAGTCTGAAGAGGAAATTTCCTCTATACCTACGTTCTTCTTAGAGAAACGAAGTTGATAACGGTCGGCATTAGTTCCCTCATTAAGGTTGATTATGACAGGTTCGTTTTCATTCAGAACAGTATAAGTCTGAGCCGAAAGGTCTATCAACTCCACCTCTACACTTTTTGCAGGTTTGGTTAATGAAAATTCCACTGTCTTATCTTTGTATGCGTTGAAAGAAATGTCGCTTGTGTAAGGCAGAGAGTTAAACCTGTTGTCTACAAGTTTGTGATTATCCACTGAGAAATAAGGATTGACAGCATCTTCGTTGTAAGAGAACATAATGTGAGAATCTTTGAAATCATAGCCGTCAGATGAACTTGCATCCAATTTGGAATACATCTTTTTCACTACTCCGTCTGAGGTAAGGACAGCAAATTCCATTCTGACGTCTTGCGCTTGGGATTTGTAGTTAAAGTCTGTTGATTTTGCCTCTTTTGTTATGCAATCGGTAGTAAAGTCAAAGGTAGGCGATGATGTAGTACCCTCCACAAAGAAACCTGCCGCAGGATAGAGTGAAATATTGTCTGACTCCATGTTCACAGACTCCCAATCTCCGTCAGTTCCGCTTTGGGAAAGCCAAACATAGGCGGTAGTACCTGCAATCTTTCCTGTATTAGCATTGTAGAAAGCATTGAGGTTAAGTCTTCCTATATAAGGATTGCTCAAAGCAAACCAATAAGGAGAGGAAGCAACTTCGTTGGTAACGCCTGCGAAAGAAACCGAAGTTTTGTTCTCGCTTAAGTCCGCACCGCTAATGGTCTGTGTCACCGTTACTGCAGTATCCCTGCTTACATCTTCGCTTGAACTTCCCATGGCTTCGTCCAAAGGCCACACAAGGAAAGAACCGAAACCTGTAGGTGTCGCATCGTCTGCACCTGCGTAAGTTTCCTCTGAGTTTAACTGCCAAGAGTTGTTACCGTCTTCGTCTGTACCATAGAAATACGGCAAAGCAACCAACTCATGTGCAAGTGCGGTAGCATCACCTACATTGTTGTTTAAGAAAGAGTAAGTAGTAGAGGAGGAAGAAAGGGAATTGATATTACCCATTAAAGACCAACGGTTTACAGGTATTTGTTTCTCTATCTTGATAGTGGAAGTACTCAGTTTGGATATATTTTCCGAAGTGTATTCATCGAAAGACAAACTTCCCAAACTATGAATGGTTATGTCAGAAGGGAAATCATAACAATCACAATCCTCTATCTTAGTGTCGGAATATATGTCGCCGAGGGAGACGGTTTGAGGAGTTATGCGTATGGTATTAAATCCCGTAGACTGCTTCCAGTCATCGGTGTAATTGTCCTTGTAATCACAAGGAATTAGGAGAGAGACTGAGTATTTCTGATTCGATGAATTAAGGTTAGAAAACGGCTTACCTGCACCGCCGGGAAGACATGTCGGAGGGTTTTCTCCTAAGAAAGTTACTGTCTGCAACTCATATCCATGAGCAAAAGCCATACTTCCTATCTCCGCAACAGTACCCGGAATAACAACATTGCTCAACTGACCGAAACGGAAAGCATCTGCCCATATCTTTGTTACTGAACCCGGAACAACATAGTCGCCCATCTTACCCTCGGGACACTCAATAAGTTCCGTTTTGTCTCCGTTGAAAAGGACACCGTCTACACTTGCATAAAATGTGTTACCCTCTTCTATATCTATTTCATCTAACTTGTGACAATCATGAAAAACACCTTGTCCTATTTCTTGAAGAGTTTTAGGCAGCAGAATTTCCTCTACTTCATCGCAATGCTGAAAAGCATATTTTTCAATAGCAGTTAAGGCTGAACCCTCTTCGAAAGTAAGGGTCTTCATTTTAAAACATTTATCAAAGGCATTGTTTCTTATCCTCTGAACCGACGCAGGAAAAGAAAAAGAAGTTAAATTTTCGCAACTCGCAAAAGCACTTGAGCCTATAGTTTCAAGCATTGAGTTTTCCTCTATGGTAACTGCCTCAAGATTTGTGCATGATGCAAAAGCACTGCTATTTATTGTTTTAAGGGATGCAGCTATGCTGACACTCTTTACCTCAGTGCAACCTATGAAAGCCCACGCACCTAAAGTTACAAGAGGAGAAGGCAAGACTAAATCGGGACCTAACTTTGTATAGCAAAAAGCATAAATACCGATAGTCGTGACATTGTCCCAACCGATTATCTTTTCCAAAGCAATACAATCGGAAAAAGAAGAAGGCCTTATCTCTGTAACAGTAGTAGGTATGACAACGGTTTTTATATTTGTGCAACCATAAGCGGAATAGTCCCCTATCTTTGTCAGAGTATAAGCAACGCCGTCTACATCCACCGTTTCAGGTAAGACCAAAAGTTCTGTTCCGTCAGCACAATATGAATTTGAAATTTTGTTTTTATTAGCGTTAGTCGCTGCGGTATCACCCGATACAGTCGGATTTGTCATAAACTCTTTGTTAGCTAAACTCAGAGTATGACTACGCTCATTATCAATAACAAAATAGTAATAATTGCCCTGCTCATCTTGGCAAATAAGTTTCTTCTCATTTAAACTCGTCTTAGTAAAGGTAGGAGCTGTATAAGTCTGAGCTAAAATACCCCCCCCATAAGAACTAAAGTACTGAGGATAAAGAGACTGTAAATCAGTCTAAATTTTAATAAATTCATTTTATTTTTTTGTTGTTTTTTTTATTTATTAATTCAAGTAAAAATAATAAGGTTTTCAATTATGTATTTTTGATTTACCCACAGGGGAAAACTCATTTTCAAAAACACTGCTTTTTACCTGCACTTGCTTTATGCAGGATATGTGTCAGCGCATTTCAAATCTGATTTTCTATAATCTCTTTTTTGAATGGGAAATCTTATCTTACGGAACTTAGGTCCTAAATCCCCCCCCCCATAGCCGGCGTATAATCGTTTGAAAATCCGTATAGGATTGGACGAATATTAGACTTGTACATTTTTTTTGGTTTTTTATTATAGTGTATTAACTCAAAATTAGGGTGCAAAATTACTAATCCTTTTAATACTGACAAAGAAAAAATTAAGTTTTTTAGTTTAACGAAAAAAAAAATCTTCTTTCCCTCTTTTGGGAAAGAAGATTTTAAAACATAAAAATCAAATTACAAGGGATTAATCCTAAGATTAACCTTTGTAAGCAATAGCTTCTATCTCAACTAAAACTCCCTTAGGCAGTTTAACTACTGCAAAGGCTGCACGTGCAGGAAGAGTTTGGGTAAAATATTTTGCATAGACTTCGTTCATTGCTGCAAAATCGTCCATTGAGTTAAGAAGACAAGTTGTTTTGCAGACATCATTAAATGAGTATCCTGCTTCTTCCAATATTGCTCCGACGTTTTTCAAAGCCTGTTCTGCCTGTGCGGTAATTCCTTCAGGTATTTCACCGTTTTCAGGATTAACAGGAATTTGACCTGACACGAAAAGCATTCCGTTACCTGCCTGTATAGCTTGAGAATACGGACCTATAGCAGCAGGAGCATTTTTTGTGTTTATTACTTTATTCATCTTAGTGTATTGCTTTTTTTATTTGTTTATAATAAGTTTTTCTTTCGCAGTCTTTCCGTCTGCTTTTACAGTAAGGGTATATGTTCCGTTTTCAACATAACCCAAATTGAAAGTCTTGTTCTGAAGATTGACGTTTTCTTCTCTGTAGATAATCTGTCCCAAAATATTGGTTATAA
>JAFVAP010000006.1 GCA_017480455.1 Bacteroidales bacterium
GATATGGAGTAGCAATGTTTACACAACTTAATCTCTTCACTCATAGACAACAGAGCGGAGGCGAGGAGTTGTGTCTCTTCTTTCTCCTGTCCCAAGAGATAGAGTGCAAAACGCAGTGCCGTTCTCTTGCCTACACCGGGAAGTTTTGAAAATTCGTTGATGACGTTCTCTAAATGAACTGATGGGTATTCCATTATTTTTATTTTGTTGTTTTTTCTTTTTTGCTTATTGTCAGCAATCCGATAAATGTTAATAAACCGTTGAGCAACAGAAGTTCAAAGTCAAAACTGTAATTGAACCACTCAAGGGAATTGTTGTTGAGAACAAAGCAGACCAACGGCGCAAGGACACAGACGAAAGGAACAGCCTTGTCATTGACTCTGCGTTCAGTCATAAGACCAAAAGAAAACAGACCGAGAAGAGGCCCGTAGGTTATGCTCGCAACTTGATAGAGAATGTCGATAAGATGTTCGTTCTTGTTGTGGTAATAAAATATGATAATAAGAGTAAACAAGAGAGCAAAGCCTATGTGAACAATGTGTCTTATTTTTGTTTTGGCTTTTTCGGATTTGTCTTTCCTTGTTCCGAAATTAAGAAAGTCTATACAAAATGCAGTAGTCAAGGAAGTTAAAGCACCGTCCGCACTTGGGTAAAGGGCAGATATAAGCCCGATAATAAAGATGACCGAAGCCAAAGGAGGAAGGTGTTTAAGGGCTACTTCTGCGAACAAATCATCTCCCGATGCGCTTATGCCGTTGTTATATTTGTAGATGTAGAGAGCAGAACCCAGCGTAAGGAAAAGAAAATTGACAACAAAGAGTATAAGTGAAAAACTAATCATATTCTTTTGTGCCGACTTTATGTTTTTGCAAGAAAGGTTTTTTTGCATCATTTCTTGGTCTAATCCTGTCATTGCTATGCAGATAAATGCACCTCCGAGTATTTGTTTCCACCAACAGTTCCTTGAAGCAGTGTCTGTTACTATGAATGTGAAATAATCGGAGGCGGATATTTCTTTTATCATTCCGAAAAACGAAAATCCGAGGGCATCAGCCACCATTATAAAGCACATAACAAGGGCAGTCAGCATAAAGGTTGTTTGCAAGGTATCCGTCCAAACAATAGTTTTTATACCGCCTTTAAGAGTGAAGAGCAGTATAAGAAGAAGGAAAAGTCCGACAGTCACTTCGAACGGTATGCCCCAATGAGAGAAAACAAAATTATAAAGAACTATGATAACTATAAACATTCTCAGACTTGCGCCTAAGCAACGTGAAAGCATGAAAAAGAAAGAGCCTGTTTTGTGAGAAAAAAATCCGAAACGCTTTTCTAAATAGGTGTAAATGCTGATAAGATTGAGTCTGTAGTAAGTAGGCATAAGCACAAAGGCTATAACTAAGTAGCCAAGGAAATAGCCTAAGACCATAAGCATGTAGGAAAACATTCTGTCGTTTACCCAACCCGGGACGCTCATAAAAGTAACTCCCGAGAGGGAAGCCCCTATCATACCGTAGGCAACAACGAACCACGGACTTTTTTTGTTACCTTGAAAGAACGATTTTTCGTTTGCTTTTCTCGAAGTCACTATTGTTATTCCGAAAAGCAGCAGAGTGTACAGTATAAAAACAATAAAAATAAGCGTTTCCATATCCTTAAGTCTCTCTTTTTTTGTTGCGGACAAAAAAAAGCATACTATCTTACCCTAAAATAGTATGCTTGAAGGTTGGATCTTTGTTTTATTTTTTCTTTATCGGGGCTATAATCATCAGCATCTTCTTTCCTTCCAAACGGGGCATCATTTCGGGTTTGCCATAGTCGAACAGCGCCTCGGCAAACTTCAACAACTTCTGTTCACCCTGCTCTTTGTAAACTATGGTTCTTCCTTTGAAGAAAACGTCTACTTTAACCTTGTTTCCCTCTGAAAGAAATTTCTGAGCGTGTTTTAACTTAAATTCAAAATCATGGTCATCTGTCTGAGGTCCGAGCCTGATTTCTTTCACCAACATCTTAGCTGACTTCGCTTTTCTTTCTTTTTCTTTCTTCTTTTGCTCATAAAGGAACTTCTGATAGTCCATTACTTTACACACGGGCGGATTTGCATTCGGTGAAATATTGACTAAATCCAATCCCTCATCGTAAGCCATCTTCAAGGCTTCCTTTATGCCGCATATCTTAGGTTCAAAGCCCTCGCCAACCACTCTTACAACGGGGTCTTTTATGAATTCGTTGATTTGATGTTGAGTACTGTCTTTTCTCGGGTCTCTTCTGTCGTTAGGCCTTCTGTTTTGTTGATTTTGTGTTTCTATGGTATTACCCTCCTATAAAATTTTAGTTTATTAATACTTGATAAACAATTGTTTATTCAAAAAAATTATATCTTTCTTCTTTTATTCCAATTCTTTCTTTATCTCGTTATTGACCATTGAGGCGAAGTCTTCCGTCTTCATTGCGCCTCTGTCACCTACGTATTTCTCTCTTACCGACACCGTTCCTTCGTTCTGCTCTTTCTCACCTACTATAAGCATGTACTTAATCTTCTTTATCTCGGCATCTCTTACCTTTTTGCCTGTCTTCTCATTTCGGTTGTCTATCTCACCTCTCAGACCTGCGCTCTCCAATTCTGCTTTCACCTGTTTTGCATAGTCTTCATATTTCTCGCTTATCGGCAAAATGATGAACTGATCCGGCGTAAGCCAAAGAGGAAACTCGCCTGCGGTGTGTTCTAACAAGACTGCGACAAATCTTTCCATAGAACCGAAAGGCGCACGGTGAATCATAACGGGACGATGCTTTTGATTGTCAGAGCCAACGTATTCAAGAGCGAAACGTTCAGGCAAATTGTAGTCCACTTGTATAGTTCCCAACTGCCATTTTCTGCCTAAAGCATCCTTAACCATAAAGTCCAACTTAGGACCGTAAAAAGCAGCTTCGCCGACTTCGGTTATGGTCTTCAGACCCTTTTCTTGGGTGGATTCTATTATAGCATTCTCGGCTTTTTCCCAAACTTCGTCAGAGCCGATGTACTTTTCCTTGTTGTCAGGGTCGCGCAATGAGATTTGTGCAATGTAGTCTTCGAACTTCAATGTTTTGAATATGTACAATATGATGTCGATTACCTTGCAGAACTCTTCTTTTAACTGCTCGGGAGTGCAGAAAATGTGGGCATCATCCTGCGTAAAGGAACGTACACGTGTTAATCCGTGCAACTCTCCGCTCATTTCGTAGCGGTAAACCGTGCCGAACTCAGCCACTCTGTAAGGTAAATCTTTGTAAGACTTAGGCATAAGCCTGTAAATCTCGCAATGGTGAGGGCAGTTCATCGGTTTAAGCATATATTCTTCGCCTTCGTTAGGCGTTTTTATCACTTGGAAAGAGTCTTTTCCGTATTTCTGGAAGTGTCCCGAAGTTTTGTACAGATTAACATTGCCTATGTGAGGTGTCATAACCTGCAAATATCCGTAGCGTTTTTGAACCTTGGCTAAGAAATCCTGCAAACGGTTTCTTAAGTCAGTGCCTTTAGGCAGCCAAAGAGGAAGTCCTGCACCCACGTTTTGCGAAAAGGCAAACAACTCCATATCTTTGCCGAGTTTTCTGTGGTCACGCTTCTTGGCTTCTTCCAATAGGGTCAGGTATTCGTCCAAATCCTTTTTCTTAGGGAAAGTTATAGCGTAAAGACGTGTAAGTTGCTCTCTGTGTTCATCGCCTCTCCAATAAGCGCCTGCTAACGAGGTTATCTTCAATGCTTTTATCGGGGAAAAATCAATTAAATGCGGTCCGCGGCAAAGGTCAGTAAATTCTCCGCTTTCATAAAAACTTATCGTACCGTCTTCTAAGGCTTCGATGAGTTCAACTTTGTATTTTTCGCCTCTTTGAGAGAAATACTCCAAAGCATCTTTCTTGGAAACCTCTCTGCGTATGAGTTTGACGCCTTGCTTTGCTATTTCCCTCATCTTTTCTTCTATCTTAGGGAAATCTTCGGTTGAGAGAACTGTTTCGCCGAAATCTATGTCGTAATAAAAGCCGTTCTCTATTGCAGGGCCGATTCCGAACTTTGCATTCGGATACAAAGCCTTTACTGCTGAGGCTAACAAGTGTGCAGACGAGTGCCAGAAGGTCTCTTTGCCGTCTTCGTCGTTCCAAGTGTTAAGTTTGAGTGAGCAATCCTTGGTTATAGGTCTGTTTAAGTCGGTTATGACTCCGTCAATCGTTGCCGAAAGGACGTTTCTTGCCAATCCTTCACTTATACTCTTTGCTATCTCGAGCGAGGTTACGCCCTCGTTGTATTCTTTTATGCTACCGTCAGGTAAAGTTACTTTTATCATTGTATCCAATACTTTATTTAGTTCCTTGATTTTAAGTTTCAGCAACTCAACTGCTGCCCTAATTCCCAAAATACCGTGCAAAAGTACAATGTTTTTTTGAAACTATACTTTTTTTTGGACTTTTTTGTGTTTTTTTTGTTAAAAATCACCCATTTTCATAATAATTTATAATTTTGCAATTTGAATTAATTACGTCAAAAGCAAATGAAAAGTAAAAAATTCTTCCTTTCGGTTCAGGGAGTTTTGGTTTTGTTGTTCCTTGTCTCATGTTCGGGCAGTTCTGACAGGGTAAGGTTGGGCGAAATGAAAGATTTGAAGGATTCAGCCTCTTTTTCCTTGGGTTATCTCAACGGATTGAATGCGGCGGCTGACAATGACGCTCCCGTGAATGCCGATTTGTATGCAAGGGGATTTAAACAGGCTTACCTGCAAGATACTTCGGAGGTTTGGGACGTTAATACTATGAGAGACATAGTTATGGAATACGCCCACAGAACGCAGATGGCCATGCGGGAAAAATCGTTTGAGGCAGCCAAACCCGACATAGAGAGGGCTGAAAAGTTCCTTGTGGAGAACTCACTCAAAGATGGAGTGCAGACAACTCAAAGCGGACTGCAATATAAGGTAGAAAAGCAAGGTAAAGTCAGAAAACCGCTGAAGAATAACGGCGAAAGAGTTATACTTCAATATACGGAGTATGAGTTGTATGAAGAAAACAAAATGGA
>JAFVAP010000079.1 GCA_017480455.1 Bacteroidales bacterium
AGTTATTTTTTTTCATTTTCCGACATCTTTATCCCGTTTGCTACCCAGACGATATAGTCCGGCAGATTATCCAACGGCATATAGTTTTCTTCTTTCCATGTTTCGGGAAGTTTGACAACGTCAAAGTATTTTATCAATTTAGCAGCATAATATTCACCTATCATCTTTTCAATTAAAAGATAAGCGCAAACTTTAAAGTCATCTTTATCTATCAATCTGTTTACCGCTATTCTCAATCCTATACCCGACTGCTCTTCTTCGTTTTCCAAAGGAACGAAATACATTTCCCAACTTCTGAGAGTATAGCCGCCGTATTTCATTGTACAATGCTTTCCCTCCGCAGGAAGAAACCCCTCTATTTTCCAAAGATTAATTTCGGGGGCATAGTCCATTAATTCCTCTAAAAAAGGAAAATATTTTTCATCTCCGTTTGCCGTTACGGTGAATGTACGTCCCTTTGACGTCAAATCTCCGAGAACAAAATCCAAACCTGAAGAATATTTTTTAAGTTTTTTATCAAGGGTGATGAGTAATTTATCGGCTTCTTTGTCATTGAGAGAGTCTATATCCATAAGCCTGTCTTTCAAAAGCAGAAACTCATTCCAAAAAACTTCTGCATCTTTTTTGACTTCGTTCATGTTCATTATTTGATTATATGTGCTTCAATTGATAAATCTATTGCAAATTTCTCCTGTATATCTTTTTTTATCATTGCGGCGAAGTCTTCAACTTCTTTTCCTGTTGCTTGACCGCAATTTATCATACAGAGAGCTTGGCTTTTGTGCATGGCTAAATTTCCTATTCTTTTTCCCTTATAACCGCATTGTTCTATGAGCCAAGCTGCTGATATCTTTTTTCCGTTATTGTCTTCAAAGGCAACAATCCCCGGATACTTACTTTCCAATATATCGTATTGCTCATTAGGTATGACAGGATTTTTGAAGAACGAACATACATTGGCGTTTTGTTTGTAGTCGGGCAGTTTAGTGTTTCGTATTTCTCTGACAATGCCGGCCATTAATTGAGGATTAAGTTTTATATTGTTTAGTTGGGATAGTTTTATCTTTATATCTTTGTAATCTGAATTGGGGACAAAGTTCTTATTTAAGCAAAATCCTACTTTCCAGATAATAAGGTTACCTTTTTGATATTTAAAAACAGAGTTCCTGTATCCGAATTTGCAATCTTCTTGGCTTAATTTTATAAATTTGTTTTCGTATAAATCATATACTGTTACGTAGTCTATAATATCCTTTACTTCGGCTCCGTATGCTCCTATGTTTTGAACAGGAGATGCTCCTACGCTGGAGGGAATTCCTGCAAGGTTTTCCGCTCCGGAGAGATTTCTTTCAGTTGCCCAATCTACAAAACCGTCCCATATTTCGCCGGCTGCAACTTCAACTTTCAGAATATGTTCATTTTCAAAGGTAATATCATAACCCTTGTTATTCATTTTGGCAACTACACCGTCAAAATGCGGAGTGGCAAAAACAACATTCGCTCCGAAACCTAAGATAAATAATTTTTCTTTGCCGAAAATTGAGTGTAATAAAAACAAGTCTTCGGTGTGTCTTACCTCAAGAAATTTTGCGGCAAAGCAAGTAAGGCCGAAAGTATTGTAGTCTTTAAGATTAAAGTTCAATTCCATGGAAACTTCATACTTCTTTTTTTCTTTTACAAAAATACAAAACATTAATCAAATAAGTTGAATTTGAAAAATAAATTTTACTTTTGCAATCATGGACAAAAGAGAAAAAACAGAAAATCTGCTTATTCTCTCTTTCGGTGCAAATCTGGGAGAGCGGAAAAAAAATATAGAAACAGCCTATGGCTTAATTGAAAAGAGGATAGGTAAGATGATAAAAAAATCTTCTTTTTTTGAAACCGAGCCATGGGGATTTGATTCACAAAATCTTTTTATTAATTCAGTCGCAGGCTTTGTTACAGTAAAGAATCCTTTTGATTGTCTCAAAGAAATTAACTGCATAGAAGCCCTTCTCGGACGTGAGAGATTGAATGAGGCAGGCTATAGTTCAAGAACAATGGATATAGATATTATATTTTACAATGATTTGGTGATTGAAACAAAAGAATTGATTATTCCCCATCCCCTTATGCACAAGCGCAATTTTGTTTTAGAACCATTGAAAGAGATATATCCGCAATTTATACATCCTCTCCTTAAAAAGGCTATCTCTGATATAATAGTGGAATAAATTCTTTTTCTTTTTTTAGGTTGACGGTGCAGGCTTGCTACTTTAGGATAAAGGAAAAAAGATTTATATTTTATTTGTTTAGTAGCGGACAAAACAAAATAAATACGGAGGCAAATTGTTTGCCTCCGTATTTATTTATAATTATATTTTGACTTTATCCGCAGTAGAAATATTTTCTTACTGTTTCAATCAATAGGTCTGAATTTTTCTCGCATTCTTTTCTTAGTGTTTCATCTTTAAATGATTTCAATTCCGAGAATATTCCGTCAATCAAAGCAGGAGAGAAAACGCCGTATTCTTCGTAAACATCTCTTTGTTTTTCTAAGAAATCTGCACTTTCGCTGCAACATGTAGGAAGTTCCTGCAGCGAATTGCGTTTTTGTTCATTTTCTTTATCGTGAATGTTTGTCGTTATGTAACTCTTTTCAGCTACTTCTTTCCAATCCTGCATTTCAAAGCCTTTTCTGGCAGCCACGACTAAGCCTGCTAAAAGCAGATAGACGTTTGCCGAACCGTCAGGACAACGGAACTCAACCGTTTGTTTATTCATCATCTCAATGCAATCATCGTTCTCGTTAGGGTTTGCTAACTTACACATATTGTTTTTTGTTGTCCAACCAAGAGGAACGCGTACCATGGCAGAGCGGTTTCTGTCGCCCCAGCAGATTGTTGTAGGTGCTTCCTGATGAGGTACTAAACGGAAGTAGGAAGTAGGATTTGCATTGGCAAAAGCAGTTAAAGAAGGTGCAAGTGTGATAATTCCTGCTATAACTTTTTTCGCTACTTCGCTGAGTTCACCTCCTGCAACGTACATATTTTCATTGCCTTTGACGACTCTTGTATGTATGTGCATGCCGCTTCCTGCCTCGCCTGCGATTATTTTAGGGGCAAAAGTCAAGTCTAAACCGTACATGGCAGCAAGGGTTCTTAAAATCCACTTTCCTATCATTAATTGGTCGGCAGCATCTTGTACGTCCACAGGAAGAAATTCTATTTCATTTTGTTCATAGTTTTTTCCGTCCAAAACAAAATTTCCTACTTCCGAATGAGCGTATTTTATTATGCAGCCGCATTGTGCCATATAGTACATGGCCTGTGAACGGAAGGATTCGTACTTTGAGAAAGGAGAACTTTCTTGATAACCTCTCTGTTGTTCGCATTCAAACTTGGATTCTTCATCTCCTATGATATAATACTCCAATTCGCCCATGGCTTGGAACTTCATGCCGCCCGTAACTTGTTCAAATTTTTCCTCAGCCTTTTTAAGGATATATTCAGGTGAAGATTCCAATAGGTTTCCGTCCTTGTCAAAGTAGTAACATAGGAAACAAATAGTAGGAATGTCAGCAAAAGGGTCTAAAAAAGCAGTTGAGAAACGGGGAAGTACATAAAGGTCGGACGAACTTGCTTTCATATATCTGAACAGTGAAGAGCCGTCCACCCTTTCTCCCATGGTGAGTATTTGTTCCAAGTACTCAAGGTTCGTGATTACGAAGTTAAGTGTTTTAAGTCTTCCGTCTCCTGCAGCATAGCGGAAGTTTACCATTTTAATGTCGTTTTCGCAGATATACTTTATTATATCTGCCTTTGTGAAATCCGCAGGCTTTTTTTCTAAAAAAGCAACTATCGGATTTTGATTTAATTCTATTTCTTTGTTCATAAGTTTTCGAAATTTAAGTGTTTTACTATAACGATTTTATATCTTGTTTATTATACGATAAAAGCGAAGAGGAAAATTCTTTTAGAAAAAATTCCCCTCTTCGCTTTTTAAACAAAAGAATATAGTACCTTTTTTTGAAAAAAGTTTAGTTGTTAAATTCAGTCCCAATATGTTTCCGCAAGAAATTCTATTAAGGAAGTTAAAACAAAAGATGAATGATTTCCTGCGGCAATAAACCTTTTTCAAAAATTGACACTAAATAAGCAATACGCCTATCTGTTCCAAGGTTTTGTGAATTATTATGCCGTTTTGTCGGTAATTATCAAATTGAGTGTTGAACAGCAACGTTCCCGAGCGGAAAGAAGCCATCCTTGTTCCGAAACCGAAATCTTGACCGAACGGCAGGTATTTGCTTTCTTTAAGTGCAAATGCAGTCCCGTTCTTTTCGGATTTTTGCGTATTATTTTCAATATCGGCAGGCGAACAAGTGTGGGAAACGTATGACAATACAACTTTTGTGTTCAGTTGTATGCAAGAAGGGAAAGGTATTGCAGACTTGTTGTCCGTTGAACAAAACAGACAGAAGAACAACAAAATAAATGTTGCAGACAAAAACTTATATTTTCCTATTATACCTTTCATTACAGGCTGCAAAGTTAAGAATATATTCATAGATATGCAAAATTTTTACTTGCTTTTTTTGATAAATTTTCAAATTGAGTGTATTAAACATTTGTCTTTAGGAAAAAATATCTCTCCCTCCGACAGATAACATAATAAAATAAGTCCTTATCAGCTTTTGATTTTCTTTATTGAAAAGTAAAATTAAATCCGCAAAAAATAAAACTTGATTTCAGAAAAATAAAATCAAGTTTCACGCCGGCGAAATCAAGTTTCAGTTTTTTTAAACGAAGTTTTATTTTCACGTTATCACTCTTTGTTTTATTGAGATGAAAATTAGAGAGAACGTTTGTTTTTTTATAGATTGTTTTTTACTCAGACTTCTGTCTGTATAAGTTAGTTTCACTGAAATAAATTTTCGGAAGAGATACTAATAAATAATGTTTTCCGTTTTTAAGTTTGAAAAAATGTTTTGCAGATGAGGAGAAATTTCAAGAAAAAGAACTCTGTTTATTCTATAGGCAGGATAGAGTTCAGATCATCAAAACAGATATTTGTTACAGACGAACAAAGCAATGAAGAAATAAAGATAAGAAAAGAGAATACTCTTCATGCGCTTGACGGAGACAGGGTAAAGGTTTATTTACTTCCGCGAAGAAAATCCAAGACAAAGCGGGGGCAGGTCGTGGAAATACTTGAGAGAGGAAGAAAACTTTTTGTCGGAGTTTTGGAAAAGAAAAAGAATATTGTTTTTTTCGTTCCCGATGACAGAAATATTAATGTAAATTTCGTTATCACGCAAAAGAATCTTTCTTTTACCGACGGCGATAAAGCGATAGCGAAGATTAAAACATGGCAAGACGGTTATGCCGAACCAATAGGAGAGATAGTAAAAGTTTTAGGAAGAAAAGGTGAAAGCAATGTTGAAATGGAGAGCATCTTGGCTAACAACGATTTTTCTTCCGACTTTGATGCTGAAGTGATAAAAGAAGTTGATAAGATAAGTTTTGATTTGGACAAAGAGTTATCCTACCGCAGGGATTTTAGACAGAAGATGACTTTTACTATTGACCCAAAAGATGCTAAAGATTTTGACGATGCTCTTTCGCTCTGCATTCTTCCTAACGGTAACCGTGAAGTCGGGGTTCATATTGCCGATGTTACCTATTTTGTAAAAGAGTCTTCATTGATAGACAAGGCTGCTTATGAACGAGCAACTTCCGTTTATCTTGTAGACAGAGTCATTCCGATGTTGCCGGAAAGATTGTGCAATGAACTTTGTTCGTTAAGGGAAAATGAAGTTTCATTAACATATAGTGTGGTCTTTGAGATAGACAGTCAAAATGAAATCGTATCACATTGGATAGGCAGAACGCTGATACATTCCGACAGAAGATTCAGATATGAGGAGGTTCAGAAGATTATAGAGGAGAAACAAGGGGAGAAATCAGAGTATTTATTGCCTTTATGGGAAATTGCACAACATTTTCGCAAAAAACGATTTGAACACGGTTCAGTAAACTTTGAGAGTCCCGAATATATATTCGACCTTGATGAGAATTCAAAGCCTGTAGGTATACATTTAAAGGTCAGTGAGGAAGCAAATTGGCTTGTAGAAGAATTTATGCTAATGGCAAACAAAACCGTAGCCGAAGAAATAGGTAAAATGGGAAAGCAAAAGGAAGCAAAAACTTTTGTTTACCGTATTCACGATGAGCCTAACAGCGATAAAGTGGATACGTTTAAAAAATTTGCTTCCCGCTTGGGCTATTTGATTGATACATCAAGCCGTTCTGCTTTAGTCCGTTCTTATAATAATGTTTTCTCTGAGGTGAAAGGGAAGAGTATTGAAACAATGATGTCTTCCATTGCATTGAGAACCATGAGCAAGGCTTGTTATTCCTGTGACAATATAGGACATTATGGTTTGGCTTTCCGTTATTATACCCACTTTACCTCACCTATAAGGCGTTACCCCGATATGATGGTTCACCGTTTGCTGACACGTTATCTTGATTCTAAGGATAACTCTTCGGCGGATAAGGCTGAGTATGAAGAATATTGCAAACACTGTTCGGATATGGAGAAAAAAGCGGCCGAGGCAGAGAGGGAGAGTGTTAAATATAAGCAGGCAGAATTTCTTCTTGATAAGGTGGGACAGGAATTTGAAGGGGAAGTGTCGGGTGTGAGTAAGTGGGGAGTTTATGTTTTGGCAGAAGAGAATAAATGTGAAGGCTTGGTGAGAATGACTGCAATGAAGGACGATTTCTATATGTTAGATGAGGATAATTATCAAGTAATCGGAAGGGATTTCGGCAAGACATACCGTTTGGGTGACAAAGTCAGAGTTAAATTGATAAAGGTTGATTTAGACAAAAGACAGATAGATTTTATACTTTTGGACGATTAGGATTAATAAAAGGAAGAATGTAAATCAGATTATACAATGGGAGCAGAAAGAGTTATAGAAGGACATATAGTAGACGTAGTAAACCGAAGAACCTTTGACGGTAAATTGGTTCTAAAAGGAGAAAAAATAGAACGGATTGTAGAAATACCGTTATCTGAAGCTGATTTGCCGTTTATTATCCCCGGATTTATCGATTCCCATATTCATATTGAGAGTTCAATGCTTAGGCCTGTTGAGTTCGCCCGTCAAGTTGTAAAATACGGAACTATTGCTGCTGTCTGCGATTGTCATGAAATAACCAATGTTATGGGAAAAGACGGATTGGAGTTTATGTTAGAGGACGGCAAAAGGTCTGATTTATATTTTTTTAACGGTGTTCCGTCTTGTGTTCCTGCTACTGAGTTTGAAACTTCCGGCTTTTGTTTAGATGATTTGCAAGTCGGAGAGTTGTTGAAAAGAAAAGATATAACTCACTTGTCCGAGATGATGAACTATCCCGGAGTTTTGGGTAAGGATACGCAGGTATTAAATAAGATTTCCCATGCTTTGAAGAACTCAAAGCCCGTAGACGGACACGCTCCCTTACTTACAGGTAAAGATTTGGCGGAATATGCGGCTCATGGTATAAGTTCCGACCACGAGTGTGCTTCTATAGATGAGGCAGAAGAAAAGATAAGGCTTGGAATGAAAATTCAGATAAGGGAAGGCTCTGCTGCAAAAAATTTTGATGCACTTATACCTCTTATTGATAAATATCCCGATGCACTGATGTTTTGTTCTGATGATAAACATCCCGATGATATTCTTGAAGGTCATATCAATCTTTTGGTAAAACGGGCTTCTGCTTTAGGCTATAATGTTATTGATGTTTTGAGACTCGCAAGTATGAACCCGATACTTCATTATAAACTTCCTTGCGGACTTTTGCAGGTAGGGGACAATGCAGACTTCCTTTTAGTTGATGATTTGGAGAATTTTAATATCCTTGCTACATATATAAAAGGTAAAGAAGTATTTTCTGAACGCAGTTCTGAAGAAGTTAAATTTGAGAAACTTAAATGTAGATACAATAATTTCGGAGCTGAAAAAATAACAGAGCAAGATATTAAGGTTAAGCCACTGACTCAAAACTTGAATGTTATAGACTGTTTTGATAAACAATTGTTTACAGACTTAGTTAAGGCTAAGGCTTTTGTCAAGAACGGTTACGTTTGTTCTGATACAGAGCAAGATGTTTTGAAAATTGTAGTCCTGAACAGATATTTTCCCTCTAAACCTGTCGTTGCATTTGTCAGAGGTTTCGGTTTAAAGAAAGGAGCTTTGGCCGGAAGTATAGCACATGACTCCCATAATATAATATGTGTAGGAGTGGAAGATTTAGATATTATTCACGCCGTAAATCTTATAGTGGAACATAAGGGAGGCATCTCTTTTGCTTGCGGCGAAGATAGAAAAATACTTCCTCTTTCTGTTGCAGGACTTATGTCAGACGATACTTGTGAGAATGTTGCTTTTGCATACAAGTCTCTAAATGAAGCGGCAAAAAGTTGTTCTTGTAAACTGACATCGCCTTTTATGACTTTGTCATTTATGGCCTTACTTGTAATTCCAAAACTCAAAATCTCTGACAAAGGATTGTTTGATTCCTCCTCATTTTCTTTTAAATCTTTGTTTTGTTAATGCTAAAAAAGGGCTTAATTTTGGATTTTTGATAGTTTAATTTTTGATTTTTCTTTAGAGAATTATAACTTTAATTACTTTTTATTTACTTGAAAATAAACGTATTCTAAATTTATTACATTATTTTTTATTGATTTTTCTTTGCAGAAAGGATAAAAGTTCTTAATTTTGCAAGTCATTATTTTAAAACAAACTTAATATAAAATGTACGCAATAGTAGAAATAGCTGGACAGCAATTCAAGGTTCAAAAAGATCAAAAGTTATTTGTGAACCGCCTTAAGCAAGACGAGGGTGCAAATGTTACTTTTGACACCGTAATGCTCAAGGATGAAGACGGTAATGTTACTGTCGGAACTCCGAAGATTGATGGAGCAAGCGTTGAAGCAACGATTATCAAACATATCAAAGGTGATAAGGTTTTGGTATTTCATAAGAAGAGAAGAAAAGGTTATCAGAAACTTAACGGTTTCCGTCCTTATCTTACTCAGATACAGATTAAAGATATAAAGTAGTGATTAACTAACAAAAAAATATTGTATATATTATGGCACACAAAAAAGGTGTTGGTAGTTCAAGTAACGGTAGGGAATCTCAAAGCAAACGTTTGGGTATAAAAATATACGGCGGTCAGAAATGCGTTGCCGGTAACATTATAGTGCGTCAGAGAGGTACTGTTCATAACGCAGGCGAGAATGTCGGAATGGGAAAAGATCATACTTTGTTTGCGTTGAGAGACGGTGTGGTTCAGTTTAAAAGAGGAATGAAAGACCGTTCTTTTGTTTCAGTAATTACTGAATAAGATTTAAAAGAAAAATAAAAAAATACCGAAAAAAATTTGGTAGTTTAAAAAAAAGCAGTAATTTTGCAAACTCAAATTTGAGTTATTTGAAATGCTGATTTAATAAAGGGGAAGATGATACAGGCGTATTTCTTCCTGCGAAAGAAAAGGAAAAACTTTTTGAATGTGAATTTGGATTGCTTGAGTACTTTTTAAAAGATCATTGGAATACTGGAGACATACAAAGACTTTAGAGCACGAGGAGAGAGAAGGAGATAAGAGTACATAGGGGGATGCCTAGAGGCTTTCAGAGGCGATGAAGGACGTAACAAGTTGCGATAAGCCACGGGGATTGG
>JAFVAP010000080.1 GCA_017480455.1 Bacteroidales bacterium
CTTGTCTTCTCTTCCATTTCTTGTTTATATAAAAAGTTTTAGGGTTTTGTTTCTCTTTCTAATTCGGGTGCAAATTTACTAAAATTATTACGAAATAAAGAAAAAACGCTTCAATAATATTTTTTACACTAACTAAAAAATTGATACATGATTATTGAGCAAGCGTAGAATTTTTCTGTATTTCCGTTATGAGTGTGTAAATTATCATTCAACCGTTAGTTTTATTAGGATAAATCTCCCGTAATCTTTTTTTTACATTTGCAATCAACATAAAAAAACGTATGTAAGTCTTTGCCTACATACGTTTTTTTTAACAGAAAGAATTATAATTTTTTGTCCGCTACTTCCCTACCTGCACGCAGGGCTTGTATATTTGCTTCTACAACTGCATCTCCTTTACGGGCAAAATTTTGTCTTACTGCGTCTTCAAGTTTTGCAATATCTATTTTCAAGTATTTGCTGGCTGCACCGAGTACTACCATATTTGTTCCCTTCGGATTGTTCACTTCCTTGGCTATTTTGTCAGCATCAAAGATTATATGGTTAGGGAATTTCTCTATCTCTTTAGTAATTTCCTCCATTGAAGGATAGTTAGGAATATTTACAAAAGGATTTTGGTTTGTAATAATCCAACCTGTCTTTTTGTTAAGGAAATTAACATAACGCAAAGCCTCCATAGGTTCAACTGAAAGTATTATATCGCACTCTCCTTCCGGAATAAGGTCGGAAGCAATAGGCTCATCGCTCAAACGCAAATGTGATTGAACGTCACCGCCTCTTTGACTCATTCCGTGAGTTTCTGCCTGTTTCATATACATACCCATTTCCAAGGCTGCTTTTGAAATAATGGCTGCACTGCTTAAAGCACCCATACCACCGACACCGCATAATATTATATCTATCTTCATTGCTTTTTCTCCTATTACTTTAAAATTGGTTATTTACTTTCGGCTGCTTTTTGCATTCTTCTTTTTTTCTGTCCCCAAACTATGCAGTCTCTTCTCGGTATGATAACACTTACACCCTTGTAAGCAATTTCCTCTTTCATCACTTTAACATTCTCTTCATGGTTCTTTGCCAAAGGATTGATAACTCTTATGTGTTCTTTCTCAACTCCCAATCCCATGCAAATGCTTTCTATCTTACCTGTAGCGGAAGATTTTTGCGCTCCTGTCATTGCAGTTATGTCGTTGTCCAAAATAATAACAGTTACAGGGATATTGTCATTGCAACAATCCAAAAGACCTGTCATACCGCTGTGAGTGAAAGTGGAGTCTCCGATAACGGCAACCGTAGGTTTAAGGTCTGCTTCCTGTGCGCCCTTAGCCATAGTTATGGAAGCACCCATATCAACCGTGGTGTAGATACTTTCAAACGGAGGTAAAGCTCCTAAAGTGTAGCAACCTATATCTGAAAATACTCTTGAGCCTCCGAAATCTTTCATAGCCTCATTTAAAGCCAAATAAGAATCTCTGTGAGGGCAACCGTCGCAAAGCTTAGGAGGACGCGGTGCAACCAAAGAAGGAATTTCAAAACCTTCGGATACTTCCAATCCCAAAGCCTTTCCTACTGAGTTAGGTGAAAGTTCGCCGTCTCTTTGTATAGTTCCGTCCAAACGTCCGTGAATAGGTTTGGATATATGCAAAAGTCCTTTTATCAATCTTTCGTAAATAGGTTGTCCTTCTTCAACAACAAGAAGCTCTTCGCTCTCGTCGTAAAGTTTTTTCAACAAACCTTCCGGCATAGGATACTGTGAAACCTTCAAAACTGAATAAGGACACTCCTTATCTTTGAAATTCTCCATTAAATAGTTGTAAGCCAAACCGCAGGCAACGATACCTATTTTTTTGTCCTTACCTTCGTAAAGATGATTGAACTGTGTGTTTTCGCTTTCCTTCAAGAAATCTTCCTGTTTCTTTATCAAGGCTTTGTAATGACGCTTCGCATTGACAGGTAAAAGTATATATTGTCTTTTGTCTTCAGGAAGAGTAAGAGTATTTTGTTTTCTTACGCTTTCTTTTCTTTCAACTGCGGCACGTGAGTGAGCCAAACGGGTTGTTACTCTTATCATTACAGGTATATGGTAACGTTCCGAAAGTTCAAAACCGTAATGTACCATATTGTAAGCCTCCTGTTGGTTGGACGGTTCAAGACAAGGTATCATTGCAAAGTCAGCATACTGACGTGAATCCTGCTCGTCTTGTGAAGAGTGCATAGAAGGGTCGTCTGCTGCGATGTAAATCAAACCTCCGTTAGCACCCGTAATGGCTGAATTCATAAACGGGTCGGCAGCAACGTTCATTCCGACGTGTTTGCAGCAAAACATAGCACGCTTACCTGCGTAAGACATTCCTATGGCTGCTTCCATTGCCGTCTTCTCATTTGCAGCCCAATTACTTCTTATTCCTAATTCTCTTGCCTGTTTTGAATCCTGTATATATTCTGTTATTTCCGTGGAAGGCGTTCCAGGATAGGCGAAGACTCCTGACAGACCTGCATCGATAGCTGCCTGTGCGATAGCCTCATCACCTAATAAAAGTAATTTATCCATAGCGTATATTTTTATAAAATTGTTCCTCTATAAATCATTTCTAAGAGAACGCAAAGTTATAAATAAATTTTTAATTATGAACAAAGAGAAACTAAGAATATTATTATTTTTTTATCTCCGCAGGAGGATATTTCCCTTGATTGTCTGCTTTTTTCATCGGCTCATAAGCTGAGTTTAACGCAATAAGCCCCAAAGAAGAGAAAACAAAACCTCAACACATAAAAAATAAAACGAAGTTTTACGCTGCTGAAATCAAGTTTCACGAAATTAAAACGAAGTTTCAGAAAATTAAAACGAAGTTTTATCCGAAATAAAGAAAGAGCGTGACTTGTACGAAGTCAAAAAAAACTCCGTTAAAACTTTTAGTAAAAAGAAAAGTACTAATTTTGCAAAAATTTATTGCTTTTAGCATCAGTTCAAAACGGCACTATGAGAACAATAAGTGAAACAAGCAAAGGACACATTCTTATCTTGCTTACCAATATTATTTTTGGTATCAACACTCCCTTTGCGAAAGACGCTCTCAATGTTGTAGGTCCTAATATCTTGAGTACATTCCGTTTTTTCGGTTGTGCGTTGTTGTTTTGGCTTTTTTCGTTTATCTTCAGAGTCCCCAAGACTGACAAAAAGGATATAGCACTTCTCTGCCTTGCTTCTTTGTTCGGCATCGTCTTTAATTTGTTTCTCTTTATTTTGGGCTTGAGTAACACCACCCCCACCAACGCTTCCATCATCGTAAGCATGACTCCTATATTTACTATGATAATGGCGGCGATGTTTTTAAAAGAACCGATGAGCCTTAAGAAAATACTCGGCGTTGTTTTGGGATTAAGCGGTGCTCTTATTTTGATTTTCACCAAGCAATCATCGTCTTCCGTCTATGCGGCAAACAATATTTTAGGCATTGTCTTCTGTCTTATCAGCGGAATTTCATACGCCGTTTACCTTACTTTGTTCAGCAAGTTAATAAAGCGCAATCACCCCGTAAACATAATGAAATGGATGTTCTTAACCGCAAGTTTGGTTGTTCTTCCATTCACTTTCAAAGACGTAAGTTCGTTTGACTACTCTTCTTTGCAGACAAAAACCTGTTTAGAGTTGGCTTACGTTGTCTGCATGGCGACTTTTCTTAACTACATCTTCATTCCCATGGCACAATCGAGGCTCAGACCTACAACTCTTTCAATGTATAACTACGTGCAGCCTGTTGTCACCACCATTATTTCGCTTATAATGCTTTCGGATGTTTTTTCCGTTTACAAGATACTTGCAGCCGCTTTGATATTTTCGGGTGTCTACATCGTCACAACCTCAAGAAGCAGAAAACAAACCGAAGAAAAGAAAAAAGCAGAACAAACTCTGAAAGAGTTAATCGACACAAAACAATAGTTATTCTTTAACACAGGAATTTTATTTATGGATTGGGATTTTATCATAAGGCTTTGCGCTGCTACGTTTTTAGGAGGCGTCATCGGATTGGAAAGAGAGTATCACGCCAAAGAAGCAGGCTTCCGTACGCATGTTCTTGTTGCTCTGGGGAGTGCTTTGTTTATGATTATATCACAGTATGGTTTTTCCGCCTTTTTAGGTATGAAGTCCGTATCTTTTGACCCTTCAAGAATAGCATCGCAAGTTGTCACAGGCATAGGCTTTATCGGTGCAGGCACCATCATCTTTCAACACAAGTTTATCAGAGGTCTGACCACCGCTGCAGGAATTTGGGTTACGGGTGCAATAGGTCTGGCATGCGGAGCGGGACTTTATACTTTGTCTTTCATCACAACGGCATTGGTAATATTGACTTTGGGCCTGCTGAACTTAATTTTAAAACGAATAACATTCCGACACATCAGCATAAACTTTGCCTGCAAGGACAGAAATCAAATAAACCTAATAGCGGAAAACTTAAAAAAAGCAGACACCGTTATAAAAGAATATTCCGTAAAAAAGGAAAACGATACCTATATAATATATATGGAACTTAAAGTAAAAAGATACAAATACGGTTCGGCAATTGAGCATATCAACAGAGAGTTCGGCAATGTTGATATTCTTTCATTGGAATGATGAATGCCTTTTTACGTAAATATTTTATTTTAAAACAATGCAAGTTAAATTTTTTTCTACCTTTGCAAAACCGATAAACAAAAAAGAGAAACAAAACATGAAGAAGTTTTTTTTATTCAGCATAGCCATAGTCTTAGGTCTTAATCTTTCAGCACAAAGATTTACCAATTTTTCTTCTAATACGGACGAATACATTTCAGCTTTGGAAGAACTGTATAAAACAGACCAAAACATGAAAAAAGAACAGAAGAAAGAATGGGAAAGTATTATGCAGGTCTATGACAGCGTTTGGAACACTTTTTCTTCCTCTCACAAAAAGGATGTAGTAAAACTGTCCCAACTTATGGTGAAAAAGAACATCAGAGCGAGAAACGGTTTCTTTGAATTTTTGAAAACTCAGATTGCTTTTACCTCTTCCAATCAGTCAAACGAAAGTTACAACCAATGGCTGAAAGGAATGTATAAATATCTTTCGGAACACAACATAACTATTTTTAACAATGCCATGACGGCTACTTACAATCTGTTAGCCGAAAACTGCGTTTATCTTTCCAAAACGGTGCGTTGGTCCTTGGAAGAGAACACTCCGTATATTTTCCGTGAGGATACCGTGCGCGGTGTTTACGCTGATTTCTCCCAGAGCATAAATCTGTCCTATGCAAGCAGCAAAGACAAGAATACTATCTACAATACAAGCGGCAGGGTTTACCTTATGGAACAGATATGGGAGGGTCAGTCCGGTATTGTCACATGGGAGAAAGCAGGATTGAATAAAGACAGCGTCTTTGTCAAGTTAGGCAAATATATTGTTTCGCTTAAGACTGCCGGTTTTTCGGCTGACAGCGTCAGTTTCACCAACAAGGAGTACTTTTCCCACACTTTGGAGGGACATTTTGCTGACTTATGCTCGGATAAGTTGCAGGGAGTGTCCAAATACCCTCTTTTCACATCCTATAAGAAAGAAGAAATCATCAAAAACATATTTCCGCAGGTCGATTACGTCGGAGGATTTACCCAACAGGGCGGAAGATTTTTGGGAACAGGCGATGAAAAAGACCCTGCCCGCTTAGTGTTCTACCGTGACGGCGAAACGTTTATGATAGCAAAAGCAATTGAACACCCGTTTTCAAGAGAGGGTATCATAACTGAAGATTGCCAAGTAACGTTTTATATTAAGAACGACTCGGTTTATCACCCCGGAACAAAGATGAACTTTAACAAAAGCACAAGACAAATACTCTGCTCGGACAATAAAAAAGGTATATCTTCAAGTCCTTGGATTGACTCCTACCATTGTTTGGATATTTACACCGAAGCCGTATATGCAGGTTTGGACGACCACACTCTGGAGTTCACTTCCATAAAAGGACCTAACAAAAAATCGTTTGCAACCTTTGAAAGCAACAATTACTACTCTGCAAAGAAATGGTACGAGGTTCAAAAGATTGACGAAGTAAATCCATTGGAAAGAGTAATGGTCTATACCAATAAGATAGGACGGCGTTCCTTTACAGTGAAACAGTTTTCCAAATACACAGGCTTAGATGAAACGCAATGCAAACTCATGCTTATGAATTTGTCGCTCGGAGGTTTCATGAGCTACGAGAGTTACAGGGAAACAGCCATAGTAAAGGATAAATTATACTCCTATGTCAAAGCAAACAGGAAACAACAGGACTATGACGCATTGCGTTTCACCTCTTCGACAAGCGGAGGCGAAGCAAACGCAGTGCTGAATATATTTGATATGGATTTGCGTCTTAGCGGCGTGGAGACATTTCTTCTCAGCGATACTCACAATGTTGCAATCACGCCTAAGGAAGGAAAAATGATTATGCAGAAAAACAGGAATTTTTCCTTTGACGGAATGATTGCAGCAGGCAGATTCAGAATGTCGGGAACGGATTGCAAATTTTCTTACGACGATTTCAAACTCAACCTCCCTAAAATGGACTCTATGAAATTTTATGTGCCGTCTTACACCGACTCCAACACGTTTATAATGATTCAAACGCCTATTCAGAACCTTACATGCGAGCTTGTGATAGATTCTTCGGGCAATAAGAGTTCCATAAAGAAGATTGACGGCTTCCCTATGCTGACTTCACTAAACAACTCTTTCGTTTACTACGACTATGCACACATACAGGGCGGCCTTTACAAAAGAGATAACTTCTACTATGAACTTCAGCCGTTTGTAATCAGAAATATGTTCTCTTTCAAAGCAGAAGATATTGTACTGGAAGGCAAACTCAAATCAGCAGGTATTTTTCCCGACATAAACGAACCTTTAGTCGTTATGAGGGATTATGCTTTGGGATTTAAGAAAGACTTTTCCGCCAAAGGTTTACCTGCTTACGGAGGAAAGGCTACTTACAAAAATTCCGTAGACCTTAGTTCCAACGGATTGTTAGGAACAGGCGAGTTTGTGTACGGTGCTTCCGCTTCGGTATCAAAAAAATTCATCTTCCTGCCTGACTCAATGATTTGTACCACTGAAAGTTTCAAATACTCATCTCCGAGTGTAAACGTAAGCAAAACGGCGGAACACTTCTACCCTGCTTTGGATTACATGATTGTAGAGCAGAAAGCAGAGCCGTTTGATATGTATTCGGCCAATCATTCCGAACACAAAGGATATCTCAAAGTTACTTCCTCTGCCCTAACCGGAGGAGGCGAAAACAGGACTGACGAAATGATAGTCACGGCAGAAGATTTTAAATATATGGCTGACGGTTACACCTCCGACAGTGCCGCTTTGAAAATATTGTCTCTTGACAAGGGCGGAGTTGCATTTCAATCCGAGGACTTAAAAGCAAGTGTAAGTCTAAAGGAACGTAAAGGCAATTTCACCTCTAAAACAGGTACAAGACAGAGTTCTCTTCCTACACTGCAATATGAATGTTTTGCCGACAGATTTTCTTGGGATATGAATGAGAAACTTCTTTCCATGCAGTCATCACAAAAAAGCGGTGACTTGGAAAATAAAAACATAGAAGAACTTCTTGATGCCGAACTTACGGGTGCTGAATTCATATCCGCACATCCTTCACAAGACAGTCTGTCTTTCCGTTCTGCCAATGCTTTGCTTAACCTGCAAACAAACGAACTTACAGCCAAAGGAGTATATCTTATCTATTGTGCCGACGCTGCAATAAAGCCTGCCCTAAATCAAATAACCATACACCCGGGAGCTCAAATGGACACTGTCGAAAAGGCGGATATAATCTTCAATACCGAAAGCCGCCTTCACAAAGTAAGCAATGCCAGAGTGCATATAGCGTCCAAAAAACTTTATTCGGCAAACGGATACATTGTTTATAAGGATGCCGACAACAAAAAAACACCTGTATTCTTCAAAGAGATAAGTTCGGCAACTGGATTCTCGGTAGGATATGCCGATATTCTCAAAGAAGAACCGCTTAATCTCAGTGATGCTTTCAAATTTTACGGACAGGTCAGCGTGATTGCCCAAGATTCCGCCTTTACTTTTGACGGAGGAGTATCCATTGCTTCGGATTGTTCAGACAAGGCTGCACCTTACTTGAAATTTAAGGCAAGAATAGACGCCCAAAACATAGAAGTACCTATATCCGAAGCTCCTGTTGATGTGGAGGGTAACAGAATTACGACTTCCATTCTTTTCAATGAGAAAAATTTAGAGCCTCTCGTTGCTTTCTTTACTTCAGACAAGGAAGCGGATAATGTTTTCATCAAAGCCAAAGGCTATCTCTCGTTCGACAAAAAGAAAAACGAATACATAATTGCAAGCAAGGAGAAGTTGGAAGACTTTGACAACACCACAGGAGATTATTTGGCTATCAACCGTTCTAATTGCAAAGCCAAGGGACTTGGAAACATACAACTCGGTCTTCCTATCGGCTCGGCAGTTGAAACAAACAACTACGGGGAAATAAAAGCTGACAACTCATCTCATCAAACCAATATCAGAATGTCTCTTGCCCTTAACTTCCCGTTTGCAGATGAGGCGCTGGATATAATGGGCGCTAACATGTATGATGATATGAATTTGGAGCAAATTGATTTTGAAAACTCCAGATACAAGGAATATCTCCCTTATATCTTCGGTCAAGAAAAGGGAGAAGAGTTTCTGATTGACTTAATAAGCAATAACGAATGGGATAAGATACCTAAGGAGATGAACTTCACGATGTTTTTCCCTGATGTTAATTTGCAGTGGGACGAAATCAGAAATTGTTATCTTTCTTACGGAGATGTGTCCGTCGGAATTGTAGGAAAACATCAAGTAAACAAGAAAATGCGTTCCAGAATACAGATGATAAAGACAGGAGTCTCAACGGAAATCCGTATATATTTGGAACAGGATATGGATAACTGGTATTACTTCTCTTATAACGGAGCAAGCATGTCCGTAGTTTCGTCTGACGAAAATTTCAACGATGCAGTGAAGAACGCAAAGAAGAAAGACTTCAAGGGAAAGAACGGAAAATCTTACACATTCCGCCTTGCGCCGGAGAGCGACAAGAGAACGTTTATCAGAAACATAGAATTAAACAATCAATCTGAAGATTAGAAGAAAAGAAAACAACAAAAAAAACAACAAATTATGGAACAGTTCACTATATACCGTGCTTTACAATTATTCGGAGGAATGATTGTAGCCTACCTTTTGGGAAGTATTCCCTCGGCTGTTTGGATTGGGAAAAGTTTTTACGGAATAGACGTAAGGAAAGAAGGTTCACACAACGCAGGAGCAACAAACACCATAAGGGTTCTCGGTCTCAAACCGGGCTTGTTTGTCCTTGCCATAGACATACTTAAAGGCTGGTTCGCAGTTTATCTTAGCAGCAACATATTCGGCTCTTTCCTTAAGGACTGGGGCTGGATTAACGATTTCTCTTATTATTCCCTTGCCATAGCAATAATTGTCGTCGTAGGCCATGCCCTACCCGTCTTCGCAGGTTTCAAAGGCGGCAAAGGGGTTGCTACAATGCTCGGAGCGGTTATAGGTCTCTTCCACGGCATTATTCCTTTCGTTCTCGGGGTTTTTGTCATCACATTCATTCTTTCCCACTACATATCCCTGTCTTCCATTATGGCTGCCGTATCTTTTCCTGTCTTCTATCTGACAAGTAAACTTTGGCTGTCCAAACACGAAGATATTACCCTCTCAATGGCAATCTTTTCCGTCATTGTAGCGTTGTTTATCATCTGGACACACAGAAAAAACATCAAACGATTGATTAATCACCAAGAACCTAAGTTTAAATTCCGCCGAACCGTCGATGCAAAAAAAGACAATAAAAATTCAAAACATTAAAATTTTATTAAAAGAAAACTAAGATTTTCTTTCGCTTGAAATAAAACTTCGTTTTAAAATCTGAGATTTGATTTCACGAAAATAAAACTTCGTTTTAAAAAATTAAAACTTGATTTCACGGAAATAAATCTTCGTTTTAAAAATCTGAAACTTGATTTCACGAAAATAAAACTTCGTTTTAGGAAATTGAGATTTGATTTGGTTGAAGTAAGACAGTGGTTTAATTTTTTTGAGACACTGTCTTATTTTTATATGTTCAAAACATCAAGATAAAATATCCTTTTTTCCGCCTCTTTATGCTTTGAAGGGAAAAGAAAAAAGTAGGAAAAAAGCAAATGAGACCTTGTGAATAAACAGCGGAGAGTTAAATTATTTTTTTATAACCTAAAGTCCATTAACCGTTTTTTGTAAAAGACTAACAATAATTTTTGAAAAAAAACGTTTTAAACTTCATAAAATTAGGACGTATTAAAGAAAAAACTAAAATAAAACCTTAATGGACTTATCCATTGTCATAGTCAATTACAACGTAGAGCATTTTTTGGAACACTGTCTTAAGAGTGTGGAGAAAGCACTTAAGGGTATAGACGCTGAAATCTTTGTTGTGGATAACAATTCGGTTGATGGGTCGGTGCTTATGCTTAAAGAGAAGTTTCCCGATGTCAAATTGATTGAAAACACTGAAAATGTCGGCTTTGCCAAAGCAAACAACCAAGCCATAAGACTTTCACAGGGAAGATACGTTCTTCTTCTCAATCCCGACACTGTTGTAAATGAGGATTCGTTTTCAAAATGTATAGCATTCATGGACAGTCACCCCGACGCAGGAGGCTTAGGCGTGAAGATGATTGACGGTCAGGGTAAGATATTAAAGGAAAGCAAGCGCGGTTTTCCTACACCTTGGGTTTGTTTTTGCAAGATGTCGGGCTTGGCTTCCTTGTTTCCGAACTCCCAAAAGTACTGCGGCTACTACATGGGGCATCTTTCCTATGAGCAAACAAACAAAGTGGATATTCTTGCAGGCGCTTATATGTTTCTTAGAAAGGAATGCTTGGACAAGTGCGGACTTCTGGACGAGACTTTCTTTATGTACGGCGAGGATATTGACTTATCCTACAGGATAACCCTTGCCGGCTACAACAACTATTACTTTGCCGACACTCAAATAATACATTACAAAGGCGAATCCACGAAAAAAGGCTCGCTGAACTATGTTTACACTTTCTATAATGCAATGGATATTTTTGCACGCAAACACATGAAGACACGTTCTTTGTCTTTGCTGCTGAAATGTGCTATATGGTTCAAGGCTTCTTTTTCTTTTCTCAAACGCATACTCAACAACGTCTTTTTACCTCTTACTGACTTTGTTCTGCTTTACCTTTCCTTTTACCTGTCAGAAAGAATTTGGGCCTCGGCTTATTGGAACAATCCCGACTATTATCCTTCCCATTATTCATTAGTTGCTTTGCCTTTGTACGCTCTTATCATTATGTTCTCCGTTTACATTTTCGGAGGCTACGAAAAGAAGAGCCGCACGTATAAATTGCTCTACGGAGTTTTTACGGGAATGATTGCTCTCTTGGTTTTCTACTCTCTGATGCCTGCAGAGATGAGATATTCCCGCGCAATGGTGATTATCTGCTCCATTGTAAGTTTTTTCGTTCTCGGAGCGGTGAGATACTTGAGGGGATTGTTGCTTTCCAAAAGAACGGATTTTGACAATGACACTATAAGCCGCTATGTCATCATAGGCGATAAAGAAGAGACGGAAAGGGTTGCAAATTTGCTGAAAAAGACTAATCTTCACCCGGAATTTATAGGAATGATAAGCACGGACAAACGCTGTGACAGAACCTATTTTCTCGGCAATGTAAGTCAGATTTCAGATATTATAAGAATATATAAAATAGGTGAGATAATATTTTGCGCTAAATCCATTGCACAAAACGAAATCATCAACATAATGAACGGTTTGAGCAAGGCGAATGTAAAATTCACCATAGCGCCCGAAGTAAGTAATTTCATAATAGGAAGTAACTCCATAAACACTCCTACAGACGCTTACGTGGTTACTGTAAACGCCATATCGTCAGAGTCAAACAGAAGAGTAAAACGGTTGATAGACCTGTGTTTTTCTTTCTTTTTGCTTATTCTTTCGCCTGTTATGATTTTCATTTATAAGAAACCGCTCAGAGGAATAAAGAATGTATGCCTCATTCTTTTAAGTCTGAAAACTTTTGTGGGATATAACTATGCCGACACCAAAGTAGGCGAACTTCCTAAACAGAAAAAATCCGTTATATCGGTGAGTGACAACATCAAAAACATCAATCCCGACGTGGAAACCATACATAGGCTCAACCTTTTGTATGCAAGAAACTACGATGTCAAAACCGATATTGACACAATCTTAAAGAATTTCAGAAATATATGAAAAAAGCAGTTCTGTTTAAAGGAAAAGAAAAATCATTGGAAAGAAAACACCCTTGGCTCTTTTCAGGAGCAATCCAAAATAAAGATAAAGACTTACAAGAGGGCGATGCGGTCGAAGTATATTCGGCTTCGGGAGATTTTTTGTGCGTAGGCCATTGGCAGAACGAAACAATAGCAGTAAAAATACTTTCTTTTCAAAAGGAGAATATAGACTTTGATTTTTTCAACAAAAGAATTGCGCTTGCGGTAAACTACCGTAAAACCTTAGGTCTTTTCAACGACAAGACAACGACTATACTCAGACTCATCAATGCAGAAGGCGACAACCTGCCGGGGCTTATTGCCGATTGGTATGAGGGAAACGTCGTTCTGCAATTTCATTCAGTGGGAATGTATCTTATGAAAGAGCTCATCGTAAAAGCACTCATAGACAATATTCCTCAGATTAAGAGCATTTTTTCAAAATCTTCCTCCACTCTCGGCAGGAATAAAAACGTTCAGGCTAAAGATGAATTTCTTTTAAATCCTGTTTCAGATGAGTATTTCAAAGCCAAGGAGAACGATTGCTTGTTTTTGATAGACTACCGTGAAGGACAGAAGACAGGATTCTTCATTGACCAAAAAGATAACCGCAAATTACTGAGCCTTTTGTCAAAAGACAAGAAAGTATTGAATTGTTTCTCCTACCCGGGAGGCTTTTCCGTTGCGGCACTTCAAGGAGGCGCTGCTTTGGTTGAAAGTGTTGATATTTCAAAAAAAGCTTGTGAGATATGCAATGAAAATGCCGTAATAAACTCTCTTGAAAAAAATCACAGGATTGTTTGCAACGACGTTTTACAATACTTAGACGAAGTACCGAAAGATGAATATGATATAATCATTCTTGACCCGCCTGCATTTGCTAAGCACAACAGGGATTTGAAACAAGGTCTCAAAGGCTACAGACAAATAAACGTCAAAGCAATGGACAAAATCAAAAAAGGAGGTCTTTTATTTACTTTCTCATGTTCGCAAGCCGTCAGTCCCGATGATTTTTTCACCATGCTGTTTTCCTGTGCCGTAATCTCGGGAAGAAATGTCAGAATAATAAAACGCTTAGTCCACAACACGGATCACCCTCAGAGTATCTTCCATCCCGAAGGCGAATACTTAAAAGGAGCTTTGCTTTACATTGAATAAAAAAAATAACCGAACATTGAAAAGATATATATCACTGATATTGGCAAGTATTGTTTCCC
>JAFVAP010000081.1 GCA_017480455.1 Bacteroidales bacterium
AATTTTATTATTTTTAAAATTTATTATTTATTAATTGTGTTAATTGTTTATCATTAATTTAACAAACAGATAGCATAATTGCATAAAAAGACAGTGCGAAAGAAATAAACTTTTACTTCTTTTGCACACTAAGGAATAAATGTAATAAGATTTTAAATTATTGACTAACGCCCAAAAATCCCCCCCCCCCTATGCGGGCGGGATAAAGAGGTGGTGTTGTTTAATATTTTATAGGTAGTTGTTGTCATTAACTTTTTGCTTAGATTTGCAAATTTCGGACAATATTTTCAAATATCCAAGCAATCGGACTGAAAAATTTGTTTTCTTACTCTTAACCTTAAAAAATAAAACATAATTTCAGAAAAAATAAAATTTCGTTTCAGAAAATTAAAACGAAGATTCAGAAAACTGAGATTTGATTTCGCTGCGCTGAAACTTCGTTTTATTTTTCTCTTGTCAAAATAGGGTAGGGCAGAGCCTGTTAGCGTTGTATACCTGTTTGTCTGCCGATGTGTGAAATAGGAATTACATATCATTTTTTCTGCATACCTGCCCTCTATATACAAAGACAGGGAGGGTAAAACTTTGTCTTACCCTCCCTGTGGCTTACCTTAGACTAAGATAAATTAATCGCAGGCTTTGTGGTCAGAGTGTTTGCCTCCCTCTTTGCAGCAAGCAGGCAGTTTTGCCATTGCATCCTTGTCTGCTTTTACGTTTCCTGCATTGTAACCTATCTTTGCAATAGCTTCTTGTATTTTCTTTTCACTTGTTTTCTTAGAATCAAAAGTTACTTTCAAGTCTTTTGTTTCCTTATCCCAAACAGCAGTCTTTACACCTGCAATACCTTTGGCGGTGGATTCAATTTTCTTTTTGCACATTCCGCAAACGCCATTAACCTTAAAGGTTGCTGACTTGTCCTTTGCACCTATTGTTTGTTCAAAGTTTACTTTTTGACTTTCATTTGCTTTTGCTCCTACACCTGCAAAGCCTATTAACATAAGGCCTGCAAGAGATAAACTGATTAATCTTTTCATTGTAAATACGTTTTTATTATTTGTTAATTTATTTTCAATCATTAGTCCTCTTCGCTCAACATACTCGCTTTTCCTTCCAGCTGTGCCGAAGCGTCAATGGTGAATGCTCCGTTTGTTACCACCTCTTCGCCTTCTTCCAATCCGCTTTCGACAATGTAAGAAGTTCCTAAGTCCGCCCCGAGTTCAACTCTTCTCATAGTGAAAACATTTTTCTCTGACTCTTTGTCTTTTATGTAGACAACACTTCTTTTTCCTGTCCAAAGCACGGCACTTTTCGGAAGAACAACTTTGTCTTTGTACTCTTTGAGTTCTGCAATAAGTGTGCCTTTTACATACATATCAGGTTTGAATATGCGGTTTGCATTGTTCATTTCAACCCTTATGCCGAATGTTCTTGTTTCGCTGTCAAGAGTCTCTTCTATGTATGAGATTTTTCCAAAGAATTGTTTGCCTGCAAGTGCATCTGAACTAAAGGAAATCTGTTGGCCTATGCGTATAAACGGCATATCCTTTTCGTAAGCTGAAAATACAATCCATACACGGCTCAAATCTGCTATCTTCAAAAGAGGACTTCCCTGTTGGACATAATCTCCTTGGGAAATGTTTTTTTCTATCACCGTTCCGGAAGTGTTGGCCGTCAAGATAATGTATGGATTGGCTTTTTGAGAAGCAAGTATTTCGTTTATCTGTTTTTCTTCTATGTTCCAAAGCAAAAGTTTTTCTTTGGCGGCTTTCAGAAGCAGATTTCTCTGATACTCATTCTCTATTTTGTTTGCTTGCAGCAGTTCCATTTGAGCAGAATACAATTCGGGGGAATAGATTTTGGCAAAGGCCTGTCCCTTGTTTATCTTGTCGCCTACTGCATTGACAAAGACCTTTTCCACTCTCCCCGAGACATAAGATGTTTGAGTTTGCTCGTTTCTTTGGTCTGTCTTAACCGAACCGAACAGGGATATTTCTTTTTCAGCGTCTTCTTTCCATACTACAAGGGTTTCTATGTTTGCAAGTGCCATTGCTTCGTCAGAAAGGGCGACTGCGTCGGCGTTCATTTCGCCCGTAGGGTTTCCGTCTTTGTCTACAGGGGTTAATTCCATACCGCATATAGGACAAATGCCGGGATGGTCTTGCCGTATCTGAGGGTCCATGGAGCAAGAGTAGACAGCCTTTCCGTTTTCTTTGCTTTGTGTTCCGCTCTTAGGAAGAAAAAAATAGGTGATTATAAAACCTGCCGCCACTCCTGTCAGTATATACAGAACTGTTTTCAAATTCTGTTTACTCAATATCTTTTTTAAGTTTTCTTTCTTCATTGTTTTGACGTGATTGAAAGGTTAAGTTGTTTAATATTATCAGATGTCAAGCCGTTGATTTCTGTTTGCAGTATAAGGTAATCAGCTACGGCTTTTATTTTTTTTGTTCTGTATTGAAGCAATTCTTCTTGCAGGGAAAATATATCATTCAAAGAAACAGACGAAGAGGCATATTGTTCCGTGCTTAGAGAGAGAATGTCATTCAATATTTTTTCTTGACTTTCGTAGAAAGCAATATCTTGCATTATATCTTCTTTTTCCCTTATTATTTCGTTGTATCTGAGTCTCATATCCAAGATTGCCTGCTTTATGTTTTCCTCATTGCTCTGTCTTTCATACTCTGCACTCCTCACATTCGCTTTATTCTTTTTCACATTGTAAGGAACGGAAACAGAAATCATACCCATAAACATATTTTTTCCGTTCATGCTTTCCATTTTCGGCATATCGGTCTTGCGGTTTATCATATACTCAATCCCAAGTCCTATCATAGGGTAAGCCATTTTCTTTTGCATCTTTGCTTTTGCCGTATAGGACTCACTCATAAGTGCAAGCATTTTCAGATGAGCATTATCCCCTGCGATTTGTTCAAATGTTTTTATACTTAAATCATCACCTATGAACTCAAGAGTATCTTCTATGACGATGTTGTCTGAATTATCTTCTCCTAAAAGGGCAGCAAAATTCATTAATTTTTGATTGTACTTACCCTTAAGTTTAGTCAATTCGTTGTCTAAATTTGCTTCTTCGGATTGCAATCGCAGAATGGCTGCCATACCTGTAGATTGTGAACTCATGGAACCCATAGACGACATGCCCATACTTTGCATCGGTGCATCGGATTTTTGACTTGTCTTTTGTTTTGCTGCTCCTCCCATATTCATACCTTGCATGCCGTTTCCCTGTCCCGACATTTTCTTATCGGAATCAGAAGACATATTGCCGTAAGAAGAAGCGGTTGTACTATTGTTTTGTGTTGCCGTATAGAGATTAAGTGTACTTTCCTGCTTTTCTTTGTTGAGTTTGATTTTTGCTTTTATCTCTTTGATCTCTGCTTGTAAGCCGACAAGCTCATAATAATAGCGCGCTGCGTCTAAGGCAATCTCTTCGGCGTATTCATCAATAAAATATCTGTCTGAAAGACTCATACATTCCATTTCTTTTTTTTCGGCAGACAATGTTCCGAACCAAGGAAACATTTGCATAACGGAAATTGTGGCAACTTGTTCTCCGTTTACCTGCATCATGGCTTCGGGCAATATTCCTGCCTTTAACTCCAAGTTTTCCAAAGAACCCGACGACGTTACTTTCTCTCGGTCCGACAAATAATTGTTATAAGCCGACAGAACTTTGGGTGAGTTTTCTAT
>JAFVAP010000082.1 GCA_017480455.1 Bacteroidales bacterium
CGCTTACTTCACACGCGCTTTCTATTTTCGGCGACCATTCCGATATTTACGCTTGTCGTCAGACAGGTATCGCTATGCTCTGTTCCAACAACCCCCAGGAGTGTATGGATTTAACAGCAGTAGCGCATCTTACATCAATCAAGGGCAGAGTTCCTTTCCTTCATTTCTTCGACGGTTTCAGAACTTCTCACGAAATTCAGAAAATCGAGACATGGGATTATAAGGATCTCGACGAGTTACTCGACCACGACGCTGTAGAGGCGTTCAGAAGAAGAAGCCTTAACCCTGAGCATCCTGTAACAAGAGGTACGGCTCAAAATCCTGACGTTTTCTTCCAAGCAAGAGAAGCTATAAACCCATTCTATGATGCAATACCCGACATAGTTAATGACTACATGCAGAAAGTCGGCGAAATAACAGGCAGAGTTCACAAACCGTTTGAATATTACGGTGACCCTGAGGCTGAAAACATCATAGTTGCTATGGGTTCTGTTTGTGACACCATAAAAGAAACCATAGATTACCTTGCTAAGAAAGGCGAAAAACTCGGCTTAATCACAGTTCACCTATACCGTCCTTTCTCTGCTAAATACTTCTTTGACGTTTTACCTAAGAGTGTTAAGAGAATATGCGTTCTTGACCGCACAAAAGAATGCGGAGCTCACGGAGAACCGCTTTATTTGGACGTTGTAGAGATGTTCAATTCTTGCAACGAGAGACCTATGATTATAGGCGGACGCTACGGTCTAAGTTCCAAGGACACTACTCCTGCACAAATGATTGCCGTATTTGAGAATTTGAAATCCCAAAGTCCGAAAAATCAGTTTACTGTCGGAATAGTAGACGACGTAACCAATCTTTCTCTTACCGTAGGCGAAGAAATCTCAATGGCAACAGCAGGAACCTTTGAGGCAAAATTCTATGGCCTTGGTGCAGACGGAACAGTCGGAGCAAACAAAAACTCTATCAAGATTATAGGTAACAATACCGACAAGTATTGTCAAGCTTATTTCTCTTACGACAGTAAGAAATCGGGCGGTTTTACCTGTTCTCACCTTCGTTTTGGTGACAATCCTATCCGCTCACCTTATTTGGTAACAACTCCTGACTTCGTTGCATGTCACGTATTTTCTTATTTGCGTCAATACGAAGTTTTGAAAGGAATAAAGAAAAACGGAACTTTCCTTTTGAACTCTATGTATGATGCAGAGCAAACGGTAGAACACCTTCCTGCAAAGGTTAAAAAGATACTTGCAGCCAACGAAATAAACTTCTATATCATCAATGCAACCAAGATTGCTGAAGAAATAGGATTGGGCAACCGTACCAACACCATACTTCAAAGTGCATTCTTCAAGATTGCTTCCGTAATTCCTTACGACCTTGCCGTAACTAAGATGAAAGAAGCCATTGTTAAATCCTACGGAAAGAAGGGTGAAAACATAGTAAATATGAACTATGCTGCCGTAGACCGCGGAGGCGACGTTGTGAAAGTTGAAGTTAAGAAAGAATGGTTAAACGAAGACGAGAGCAAAGATGCTGTTGCCAACGACCATCCTGCTTTCATAAAGAACGTTGTTGATGTCATAAATGCACAAGAAGGAGATTCTCTTCCTGTTTCTGCATTTGTAGGCAGAGAAGACGGAACTTTCCCTAACGGAACTTCAAAATATGAGAAGCGCGGTATAGCTTCACATGTTCCTGAGTGGATTCCGTCAAACTGTATTCAGTGTAACCAATGTGCGTTAGTTTGTCCTCATGCAGCAATACGTCCTTTCCTTATCAACGCTGATGAAGAAAAATTACTGCCTCAAGGAACAGAGACTTTGAAAGCAACAGGTAAGGAATTCGATGGCTTACGTTTCCGTATGCAAGTTTCACCTTTGGACTGTACAGGTTGCGGTAACTGTGCCGATGTCTGCCCTGCAAAGACAAAAGCCTTAGAAATGAAACCGTTGAAAGAAGACAACGCAGACAAGGAACGCTGGAATGTAATCTCTGAAAAGATAACTAACAAGTCTGATTTGACTGATATAACCAAGAATATCAAGAACTCACAGTTTGCACAACCTTTGTTTGAGTTCTCAGGTGCTTGTGCAGGCTGCGGCGAAACTCCTTACGTTAAGTTAGTTTCTCAATTGTTCGGTTCAAGAATGATGGTTGCCAACGCAACAGGCTGTTCTTCCATCTATTCTGCTTCATGTCCGTCTATGCCTTACACAACTGACGCAAACGGAAGAGGACCTGCTTGGGCTAACTCTTTGTTTGAGGACTTTGCAGAGTTCGGTCTTGGTATGGCAACTGCAACCCGCAAGATGCGGGACAGAGTTGAAGACCTTATGCGCAAGGGTCTGGAATGTGAAAAATGCTCTGCAGAAGAGAAAGTCTTATTCCAAAGATGGATAGACAACCGTGAGGATGCCAAAGTAACGGAAGAAGTTTACAATGCACTTGTTCCTATGTTGGAAAAATGCGGTTGCGATATTTGTTGCCGCCTTTACGAGAACCGTCAGTTCATCATAAAGAAATCACAGTGGATAATAGCAGGTGACGGTGCTGCTTACGATATAGGTTACGGCGGTTTAGACCACGTAATAGCAAGCGGCGAAAATGTAAATATTCTTGTTGTGGACACAGAGGTTTACTCTAACACAGGAGGTCAAGCTTCTAAAGCTACACCTGTAGGAGCTATAGCAAAGTTTGCTGCATCAGGAAAGCGTGTTAAGAAGAAAGACCTTGGTATGATAGCAACTACTTACGGTTATGTTTACGTTGCACAGGTTTCTATCGGTGCTAACCCTGCACAATACATCAAAGCATTGCGCGAAGCCGAAGCATACAACGGACCTTCTTTGATTATAGCATACGCACCTTGTATCAACCACGGTATAAAAGCAGGTATGGGCAAGACACAAGCAGAACAGAAGAAAGCCGTTGAATGTGGCTACTGGCACTTATGGAGATACAATCCTGTACTTGCTGAACAGGGACAAAATCCATTTACTTTAGATTCAGCAGAACCTGATTGGAGCAAGTTCCAAGCATTCATTGACGGTGAGGTTCGCTACAATTCTTTGAAGAAAGCTTTCCCTGAGGAAGCAGCAGAATTGTTTAAAGCAGCTGAAACAAATGCTAAATGGCGTTTTAACTCATATAAACGTATGGCTTCAATGAATTGGGGCGAGTAATTGCTGTGTTAATAACATTGCATTAAATAAAAGTCCGCTGCAATTAAGCAGCGGACTTTTTCTTTTCAATCATCGGAAAATCAGAATAAAATATTAGATACCCTACAATGATACTTGCCGAAGATGAATTAAGGTTACTTACATTCAAGAGTGTACATATCAGAAGCTCCTTCTTGATAATAAACTCCGAATTGGAAAGGAAGGTCTGTCCATTTTATATCTGAACACTTTCCTTTCCAGTTCTTCATGTTGTAAGTTTCGATTGGGCCGGCTAAAATTCCAGGATCAGCATAATCAATCAAACATTCGCAGCTCATTCCTTTGTCTGAAGAGCCTTCGTCGTCGTCATCGTCACCGCAAGCGGCAAATGTAGTTGCCAAACTCAAGAACAAAGCAGATAACAACACTTTTTTAAAATTCCTTTTCATCGTTGTAAATTTTTTTAGTTAATGAATTAGTTTATTGTTCCGCAAAGATAGGTTTATTTTTCTTAATCTGCAAGTTATTTTAACCTAATTTCACACTATCCGTAAGGGGGGGGGTAAATACATAATACAGAAACACTTACATCAAATTTTTTTTCAAAACAATATATCTCTATTTCAGACTTATGAAAGGAAAAATTAAGGTTTTTTAATAAAAAACACACCTTATTAAATTAAAATTTTATCAAACTAAGACGGTCTAAGAGGGGTAGAAAACTTACTTTTCGTTCATAAGAGAATGATATGAGCCTGATAAAAGGAAATTACACAAATCTTTTATATCCACAAGATTATCACAAAAAGGCTCAATAGCCGTATCATAACTTTCTTTTGTGAGTGAGCCTTTATGTATTGTAAATCTGTAATTGTTTTCCTTAATAATTCCGTCTTTGAGACAGAATGATAAATCTAAATTCGGGTTTTCTTTTGCGAATATTTCAATGATTTTTTCTGCATTGATTAATCTAAGCATCTGCAAATTAATCTGATTATCCGCAGTTTCGGAATGAAAAATATATCTTATATCTTTGTTATACCTGCGCTCAAGGATAGTGAATACTTGATTAAGTTCTTTTTCTTCACACGTTCTCAAGTCTATTATCTGAAAACAATTCTCCGTTTCCGCTCCTATGAGTACAGTGTGCAAGGATTGACCCTTGAAAAAAGCATAAGGCTTGTAGTAATCGGAATTATATAAAGCCAAAGTCTCCTTTGTGTGTTCCACTCTGCGGTCTGAGGGAAAGTTTTTTAAGAAATCAAGATAGCGTTCTATGTTTATTTCTTCCGCACTTAGGTTTAGGTCTTGCGTCTCTGCACTCTTGTCTACTGAAAACAAACCTTGCTTGGAGGAACACGCACTTGAAAAACCGAAACGACTGTAAAAAGACATTAAACCTTCGTTTGCACAAATCAATCCGCAGAGTTCGTTTCCCTCATAGTACAAATCTGTCAATGTCTTTCTTATCAAAGAGGATGCGAAATCACGTTTCCGCTCATCTTTCTGTGTGCTTACCCCTGCAATATAAACAAATTTAAGTCTGAAACGGTAATAAATCCAAGTGTAAGAGCAACACATAAGCATGGAAATTAACTTTCCGTCAAGGCAGATATACTTAAGATTTTTTTCTGCATCAAAACGTGAAAAATAGTCTTCTATCCACTCACGCCCATCGCCGAAACACTCCTGCCACAACTGTATTGCCTGAAGTATATATTTGTTCTGAGGAGCGTACATAAGAAAACATATTTATAATACCTAAAACTCTTTGCTTACAATATACTTTTCAACCATAAACTCGGGGTGATATGATTGCTTTGCTTTTCTTAAGCCTGCTATTCCTTTGTCTTCTTCCCTGTTTATAAACAAAATATCAGAATTCAAGTGCTTTGCAATTTCACGGTTTATGATTGTGTAAGCCCCTTCGTAGTTTCTGTCGGCCTTTTCTATGTTTGTGTCAAATGTATTTCTGCAAATAACACTTCCTAATGAATAAGCAATCATTTTACCGCCTGTTTTTATGGCTCCGCCGATAAGATTAAGTGCTTCAAAATTATCAAAAAGATACTCTATAACTCTGCTCTCAATCAAGTAATCTTTTTCATACTGAGGGATTTGCAACAACTCTTGTTGTAGCCAAAGAGAATTAAGTTCCAAACACTCGTCTTTGTCCGCCGAAGACAGGGAAACATATTGCCAATCAGGATAAAGGGATACGAATTTATTGATATGGTTTCTCTTTGCTTGCAAACGTTTACCTTTAAGGCATTCTAAATTCTCCCTCTTGTAGACGTACTCCGAGAGAGTTTCGGAATACTCTGCCCTATAGCCTTTTGAAACAAATCTGTCTGCAAGTTCCCGACTCTCTACTATGATACTCAGCACCTGTTTCTGCTCTTGTGCCTGCCTTTCTATCTCTTCGGAAAAATCTTCTATGTTTCCGTTTACAGGTTGATAATAACAAATATGTTCATCTTTTTTAAGATGAATCCGTGTTAAAAGAGTATCTCCATAAACCACATATTCAGCAGGATAGATAAAATCATAAGCACAAAGATTTGTGAACGAGTTACCTGCATTCAAAGAAGTACGCAGAGGAAAAAATCTTTTGAAGACCTCAACTGCGTCAATACTTATTCTTCGGAAAGAAAGCACTGAGTTTATTTATCTTTTTATCAACGTTAATGTAAAATTTATTAGGGGAAAATTATTCCTTGTCCTTTAAAATTCTGCCCGTATCGGCGTCTTTCATATCTTCATAAAAATGAGTTTTGCCGAAATAGTCAATAGAGCGGATTTCGGTGTATTTCAAGTTGTCGTTGTCGTATATCAATCTTTTTGTCCAGTTGAAGAATTTATCTTTTTCGTAGGTATAAGAGTAATCTATGGTCTTAACATTTTTATCGTCCAATGCTATTTCAGATATTACGTTGCCGTGTTCGTCATAAGAATAGGTATAAGAAAGAATTTTTTTGTTGTCTCTTGAGTAGACCTCTTTTTTTACTATTCTTGCATTGTCGTCCCATTCAAAGGTTTCCCTCTTTGTAAGTTTGTCGTTTCTCAAGCGAGTACACTCAACGACAAGATTATTAAAAGCCCTTTTGTAATTAACTTTATCTACATTGGAATTGTGTTTGTAAGTGGTGACGGTTGCTATCAGCGAGTCGGCAGGGCCGTAAAAATATTTTATCAACTTATTTCCGCCCTTGTTGTCGCTGTTTACCTGTTTTTCTACAAGAAGTCCCTTGCTGTTATAAGTCAAAAGTTCTTCTTTTATAACCTTATTAGCCCCTCCCCTACTGTTTGGGTAACTCACCTCTTTCATTGCGGCAAGGCGTCCTATGTTATTGTACTCGTAAGTTATGACATTGACAATTTTTCCGTCTTTCTCTGAAAGTGTTTCTTTGACTAACTGCCGCTTGTTGTTGTATTCGTAAGTTGTCTTTCTGTCTTGCTTACCGTCAATGAAGTTAATCCTCTCTTGAAGTAGCCTTCCGTCAGAGAAATTCAGTTGATAGTCTTCTATAAACGAAGAACGCTGATTCTTAATAGAAGTATCGGCTTCAAATTTCATATATCTAAGCGTCTGAGGATAAGCCCAAAGATTGAAATCTCCTGTTGTATGGGGACTGACTTGAGCCATCAAAGACTGCAAACATAAAAACAAAACAGCGGATATTATAAAGAAATTCTTTTTCATAAATACAGAAATTTTTAAATCAAAATACAAAATTACAAACTATTTTTATTTAACAACGCATTTTTGCTATAATTATTGCCAAATAGCGTTTTATCATAGACAGATAAGGTAATATTTCCGCGTCTTTTTCCTGATACTATTATAAATAGTGTGTAAGAGAGGTAAATATTCTTTGCAAAGATATACATAAAAATTATAATGTTTAAATATTTTGAGAAAAAAGAATATTATCGTATTTCATTCTTGGCAAAGTTTTATTGAAAAGTTCTTGCTTTCTCATTGCCACA